>NZ_AP022618.1:0-305136 GCF_010731615.1 Mycolicibacterium insubricum
GCGCGGCGATCTGGCGGACGTAGTCGCATTCGCAAACCTCGATGACCGCGTCGATCAGCGTGTCGCAGCTCGATGGATCCCTTGTCCATCACCCGCTTGCGGGTGAAGCCGGAGTTGACGAGTTTACGGCGCAGCAGGTGCGCCGGGTCGTCCATGTCGATCATGTAGGGCATGCCGGGCTGGTCGGGGCGGATGCCCTGCGGCCGAGAACACCTCGGGTTGCGTTCGGCGTCGAGCACGGCCTGGTAGGTGGTGGCGGCGGCCAGCCCGTTGCGGTCCCGGAAGACCGGCTGGTTGGCCCGCATCCACTTGTAGGCTTCGCGGGCGCCGCCGTCGGCGTAGAACGTGCCGTCGGTCAGGTCGATGTCGAGCGTGGTCGCGGTCATGTGATTGATCTCCCCCTACTGCGGAATCTCTTGTGCGTCGCCGAAACTCATCTCGACGTTATCGGCGGTCTGGCTGAGGAAGGCGCGTTTGGGCAGGCCGAGTGCGCGCAGTTCGTCGGCGTACGGGTGATCGCCGAGTCGCAACCACACCGCCCGGGCGCATCCGCACCCGGTGGCCCGCGAATCGCCGAGGGTCTCCCGGGTCACCCCGTCGGTATGCGAATAGGTGCGGTAGACGGTCGGCTTGCCGGCAACCGCATTCGGCACCGGGACGCCGGGCCGGAACTCCAGATCGGCGATCAGTAAGCCGTCGTGGCTGACGTTGAAGGCCATCTCGTCGGCGCCGCGGACGGCGAACGCGGCACGGACCTTGGGGTAACCCCAGATGGTGCGCCCGGCCTCCAGGGTGAAGTCCTGGTCGACGGGCAGGTGGTGGATGAACGCCCCGGCCTCGGCCAGCCTCCGCGGCCCGCTCAGGGTCTGCCCCGGCGGGTTGACCATGACGTTGGTGCCGTACTCGAAGTACTGGCCCAGATCCGAGTCGGTGTAGTGCATCAGCATCAGCACGACGACGGCCTTGCCGGGACGCAGCCGGAACACCCGCAGCCCGCTGTAGTCGATCATCGCCTGCGCCGCGCCGGCGTCGACGGCGAACATCGCCGTGCGCTGGCGGGCCCGGCGCACCCGCACCGGCATGGTCAGTTCGGTGCCGGCGATGACGTGGCGGGATACGGGCGCTGTGTCGGCCATCACGCCAATCTAGAACGTGTTCTAATCCCGGCGCAAGGACGGGTTACATCAGCGCGGCGAGGTCGTTGATCTGCTCGACGGTCTTGGCGCCGACCACCATCATGGTCACGCCGGACGCCTGCCACGCCGCGATCTGCTCACGCACGTAGTCGATGTTGCCGACGATCGCGGCGTCGTCGACCAGTTCGTCGGGGATGACGGTGGCGGCTTCGTCCTTGCGGCCGGAGCGGAACAGCCGGGTGACGTCGTCGACCACCTCGGCGTAACCCATCCGGCGGTACACGTCGGCGTGGAAATTTGTCCTCGGCACCCATGCCACCCATGTAGAGCGCCAAGAAGGGTTTGATGGCGGCCAGCACCGCGGGCCGGTCGTCGGTGACCACCACCTGCGCGGTCGCGCAGATCTCGAAGTCGGCGCGGCTGCGCCGGGCGCCCGGGCGGGCGAAGCCCTCGTCGAGCCATTCGTTGTACATCGGTGCCAGCCGCGGGGAGTAGAAGATCGGCAGCCAGCCGTCGGCGATCTCGGCGGTCATCGCGATGTTCTTCGGCCCCTCCGCACCCAGCATGACCGGGATGTCGGCGCGGAGTGGGTGGGTGATCGACTTGTGGTTTGCCCAGGCCGGTGGCGCCCTCGCCGGTCAGCGGCAGCGGATAGTGCGGGCCGTCGCTGGTCACCGCGGCCTGCCGCGCCCACACCTGGCGCAGAATGGAAATGTATTCGCGGGTCCGGGCCAGCGGTTGGCCGAATTTCGCGCCGTACCAGCCCTCCACCACCTGCGGCCCGGACACGCCCAGGCCCAGGATGTGCCGAAGCACCGCTGAGGTGATCCAGGGTCAGGGCGGCCATTGCGCAGGCGGTCGGGGTGCGCGCGGACAGCTGCACCACCGAGGTGCCCAGCCGCAGCCGGGTGGTCTCCCGACCCCACCAGGCCAGCGGGGTGTAGGCGTCCGAACCCCACGCCTCGGCGGTGAAGACGGCATCGAAACCGGCGGCCTCGGCCGCGGCCACCAGTTCACCGTGATTGGTCGGCGGCTGCGCGCCAATAACCCAGCTGCAGTCCAAGCTTCATTCCTGCGCCCTTCTCCGGTCCTTGCGACACTTGTTAGAACCTGTTCTACTCGATGCCGTGAATGCCAGTGCTGCCAACCCTGCGCAGATCGACGGCCATCAGCCGCCGCTGACCGCGCCGCTGAAACTGTCCTTCGACTACACCCGTTCGGTCGGTCCGGTGCTCGGTGCGTTCTTCACCGCGCTGCGCTCACGACGCATCGTGGGCACCCGCGGTTCCGACGGCCGAGTGTTCGTCCCGCCTGCCGAGTATGACCCGGTGACCTACCAGCCGTTGACCGAGGTGGTCGAGGTGTCCCCGGTCGGCACCGTGGTGTCCTGGTCCTGGCAGTCCGAGCCGCTGGACGGCCAACCGCTGGACCGGCCGTTCGCCTGGGCGCTGATCCGTCTCGACGGAGCCGACACCGCGATGCTGCACGCCGTCGACGTCGCGGAGGGTGCACTGCGGACCGGCGACCGGGTGCACGCGCACTGGGTGGACGCGCCGGTCGGCGCCATCACCGACATCGCCTACTTCACCCGGCGAGGACGCCGAGTACCGCCGAGGCCGACGACCGCGACCCGGTGCGGATGCTGGTGGTGCCCTCGCACATCGAGATCGAGCACAGCGCCTCGCATCCGGAAGGGGTGTTCCTGCGTGCCTTGCAGCAGGGCAAGCTGCTCGGCGGCCGCACCAAGGTCGGCCGGGACGGCAAACCCGGGCCGGTGTACTTCCCGCCCAGGCCGACCCGGCCACCGGAATGGAACTCGACGAGTTTGTCGAGCTGCCCGACCGCGGCACCGTCACCACGTTCGCGATCATCAACATCCCGTTCCCCGGGCAGCGGATCAAGCCGCCGTATGTGGCGGCCTATGTGCTGCTCGACGGCGCCGATATTCCGTTCCTGCACCTGGTGACCGAGATCGACGCGGCCGAGGTCCGGATGGGCATGCGGGTGCAGGCGGTGTGGAAACCCGCGAGGAGTGGGGCCTGGGCATCGACAACATCTCGCATTTCAAGCCCAGCGGCGAACCGGACGCCGACTACGACACATACAAGCACCACCTGTAAGGGATCGAGAATGACAACCAGTGCCCGCGACGTGGCCGTCGTCGGTTTCGCCCACGCTCCGCACGAACGCCGCACCGACGGCACCACCAACGGTGTCGAGATGCTCATGCCGTGTTTCGCCAGCCTGTTCGCCGAGTTGGGCCTGCAGCAGACCGATATCGGTTTCTGGTGTTCGGGTTCCTCGGATTACCTTGCCGGACGGGCATTCTCGTTCATCTCGGCGATCGACTCGATCGGCGCGGTGCCGCCGATCAACGAGTCGCACGTGGAGATGGACGCCGCCTGGGCGCTGTATGAGGCTTACATCAAGATCCTGACCGGTGAGGTCGACACGGCGCTGGTATACGGCTTCGGCAAGGGCAGCGCCGAAACCTGCGCCGGGTGCTGGCCCTGCAGACCGACCCGTATACCGTTGCGCCGCTGTGGCCGGACTCGATCTCGATGGCCGCGCTGCAGGCCGGGCTGGATTCGGGTTCTTGGACCGCCGAGCAGATGGCCCAGGTGGCACTGGATTCGTTCGCGGCCTGCCCGCGGGTCGATCGGGTCGAGCCGGCCGCGACGGTCGCCGAACTGCTGGACCGCCCGCTCTACGCCGATCCGCTGCGTCGGCACGACATCGCGCCGATCACCGACGGCGCCTCGGCGATCGTGCTGGCCTCGGCCTCCGCGCCCGCGAATTGCGGGAGAACCCGGCCTGGATCACCGGTTTCGAGCACCGCATCGAGACACCCGTCCTGGGCGCGCGGGATCTGACCACCTCGCCGTCCACGACGGCCTCGGCGCGGGCGGCCACCGGTGGGGACACCGGCTTCGACGTGGCCGAGCTGCACGCGCCGTTCAGCCATCAGCAGCTGATCCTGGCCGAGGCCATCGGCCTGGGCGCCGGCACCCGGATCAATCCGTCCGGCGGTGCGCTGGCCGCCAACCCGATGTTCTCCGCGGGCCTGGAGCGCATCGGTTTCGCCGCCCGGCACATCTTCGACGGCACCATGCGCGTCCTGGCCCATGCCACCAGCGGCCCTGCGCTGCAACAGAATCTGATTGCCGTCCTGGAAGGTGCCAACTGATGGCCAACAAAGCTGCGGTCCTCGGTACCGGGCAGACCCGCTACGTCGCCAAGCGCACCGACGTATCGATGAACGGCCTGGTGCGTGAGGCCATCGATCGTGCGTTGGCCGATTCCGGCGCCACCATGGCCGATATCGACGCCGTGGTGGTCGGCAAGGCGCCGGACTTCTTCGAGGGCGTGATGATGCCCGAGCTGTTCATGTCCGACGCGACCGGTTCGACCGGCAAGCCGCTGATCCGGTGCACACCGCCGGTTCGGTGGGCGGCTCGACCGCGATCGTCGCGGCCAGCCTGGTCAAGTCCGGCAAGTACCGCCGAGTGCTGACCATGGCCTGGGAGAAGCAGTCGGAGTCCAATGCCATGTGGGCGCTGAGCATTCCGGTGCCGTTCACCAAGCCGGTGGGCGCCGGTGTGGCGGCTACTTCGCGCCGCACGTGCGCGCCTACATCCGTCGCTCCGGTGCGCCGAACCACATCGGCGCGATGGTGGCCGTCAAAGACCGGCTCAACGGGGCCCGCAACCCGCTGGCGCATCTGCACCAGCCGGACATCACCGTGGAGAAGGTGATGGCCTCGCCGATGCTGTGGGACCCGATCCGCTACGACGAGACCTGCCCGTCTTCCGACGGTGCGGCGGCCATGGTGATCGGCGACGAGGCCGCCGCGGACGCCCGGGTGGCCGACGGTCACCCGGTGGCCTGGATCAACGCAACCGCGCTGCGCACCGAGCCGCTGGCCTACGCCGGACGCGATCAGGTGAACCCGCAGGCCAGCCGGGACGCGGCGGCGGCGCTGTGGCGCGCGGCCGGGATCGACAGCCCGATCGACGAGATCGACGTGGCCGAGGTGTACGTGCCGTTCTCCTGGTACGAGCCGATGTGGCTGGAGAGCCTGGGGTTCGCCGCGGAGGGTGACGGCTGGAAGCTGACCGAGGCGGGCGAGACGGCGATCGGCGGGCGGATTCCGTTCAACCCGTCCGGCGGGGTGCTGTCATCGAACCCGATCGGCGCCTCGGGCATGATCCGGTTCGCCGAGTCGGCGATCCAGGTGATGGGCAAGGCCGGCGATCACCAGGTGCCCGGAGCCCGCAAGGCGCTCGGTCACGCCTACGGCGGCGGTGCCCAATACTTCTCCATGTGGGTGGTGTCGGCGGACAAACCCGCGGGGGACCTGGGAACGGGACCTTAGTCACCCGTTTAACCAGGTGAAGCCTGCGTTATTGCGTCCCGACGGGTACAAACTGTAACGTGTTCTAGTTAGAGGGCAAGGACTGGGAGGCGTCATGGCTACGGAGACCGCTGCGGGTATTCGCGATATCGACACCGGTGATCTGCCGGACCGCTACGCACGCGGCTGGCACTGCCTGGGCCCGGTGGCGTCCTTCCGGGACGGGCAGCCGCACAGCGTGCACGCGTTCGGCACCAAGCTGGTGGTGTTCGCCGACTCGAACGGCGACCTGCAGGTGCTCGACGGCTACTGCCGGCACATGGGCGGCGACCTGTCCCAGGGCACCATCAAGGGCGACGAGGTGGCCTGCCCGTTCCACGACTGGCGCTGGGGCGGCGACGGCAAGTGCAAGCTCGTCCCCTACGCCAAGCGCACCCCGCGGCTGGCCCGCACCCGCAGCTGGCACACCGACGTGCGCGGCGGGCTGCTGTTCGTCTGGCACGACCACGAGGGGAACCCGCCGCAGCCGGAGGTCCGCATCCCCGAGATGCCGGAGTACGACAGCGGCGAGTGGACCGACTGGAAGTGGAACTCGATGCTGATCGAGGGCTCCAACTGCCGCGAAATCATCGACAACGTCACCGACATGGCGCATTTCTTCTACATCCACTTCGGGCTGCCTACGTACTTCAAGAACGTCTTCGAGGGCCACATCGCCAGCCAGTACCTGCACAACGTCGGCCGCCCCGACGTCAACGACATGGGCACTGCCTACGGTGAGGCCAGCCTGGATTCTGAGGCGTCCTACTTCGGCCCATCGTTCATGATCAACTGGCTGCACAACACCTACGGCACCTTCAAGGCCGAGTCGATCCTGATCAACTGCCACTATCCGGTGGATCAGAACAACTTCATGCTGCAGTGGGGCGTCATCGTGGAGAAGCCCAAGGGGCTCGACGACGCCACCACCGACAAACTGGCCACCGCGTTCACCGAGGGCGTCAGCAAGGGCTTCCTGCAGGACGTCGAGATCTGGAAGCACAAGACCCGCATCGACAATCCGCTGCTGGTCGAGGAGGACGGTGCGGTCTACCAGATGCGGCGCTGGTACCAGCAGTTCTACGTCGACGTCGCGGACGTGACGCCGGAGATGACCGACCGGTTCGAGCTCGAGGTCGACACCACCGCGGCGGTGGCCAAGTGGAACATCGAGGTCGAGGAAAACCTGGCGCAGCGCGCGGCCGAGCAGGCACAGTGACCCCCGACGTCGACCGGATCGCCCGGTCGATGGTGGCGCTGCACGGCGGTCATGACGATCACGATCACCCGCTTCCCGGCGACGCCGTGCACGACGCCCGATCATGGAGCAAGGCACCGGATTTCGCCGGCGACCCGGATCGGGCCGCGGCCGTGCACGCGGCCACCGCGGCCGACCGGCAACGCTATCTGACCGCGGGCCTGACCCCGGTGGACTGCCGGTTCTGCCACGCGACGGTGGCGGTGCGCAAACTCGGTCCGGAATATACGGCCGTGCAGTGGAATTCGGGCTCGACGTCGCAGTGCGCGCATTTCGCGGCCATTCGCGAACAGGGCGGCAATCCCAGCCGGGAGCGGTCCTGCCCGCGGCTGTCCGACAGCATCAAACACGCCGTCGCCGAGGGATGCCTGGAAGCGTTCTCCAGTGCGCCATCCCCCGGCGACGGGTGATTGTTCTTTTGTGACAGGCGGTTTTACGCCAGGGCGTCGGCGACGGCCAGCGCCTGGCCGACACCACCGATGATCGACGCCACCCGGATCGCCTCGAAGATGGCGGTCTTGGACAGCCCACCCTCGCGGACGACCGCCTCGTGGGAGGCGACGCAGTGCTCACAGCCGTTGATCGACGACACCGCCATCGACCACAGCTCGAAATCGACCTTGTCCACGCCGGGGTTGCCGATGATGTTCATCCGCAGGCCCACCCGCTGGTCATCGTAACGACCGTCCAGGTAGCCCCGGGCGCGGTAGAACACGTTGTTCATCCCCATGATGGCGGCCGCGCCGAGAGCGGCGTTGTAGGCCTCCTCGGAGAGGATGTCCAGGGCGTCCTCGGTGATCTCCTTGATCAGCCGCGGGTTGCGCGTGGCGGCCGCAGTGGCCACCAGCGCTCCCCACAGCTGCTGCTCGTTCAGCTCGGTCGAGCGGACGATCGAGCCGAGGTTGAGCTTGAGATCCTTGGCGTACTCGGGAAGTGCTTCCTTGAGTGCGTCGACGCTCAAGGTTTACACCGCCTCGTTGAGCAGCTCGCCGACGTTCAGCGTCGGGTCGCCCTTCTTCCAGTTGCAGGCACACAGCTCGTCGGACTGCAGCGCGTCGAGCACACGGAGCACCTCGTCGACGTTGCGGCCGACCGACGCACCGACACGAACTGGATGACGTTGTTGGGGTCGATGATGAAGGTCGCGCGGTCGGCAACACCGTCGGCGTTGAGCACACCCGTCCGCGACGAGCTTGAGGTCGCTGGCCATCGGGAACCAGCGTCTTGAACGGCGAACTCGTTGTCGATGGAGACACCGGTTGGTGTCGCGGTCCTCGAAGTCGACCGAAGGCGGCGATCTCGGTCGGGCAGAGAAGGTGAAGTCCTTCGGCCAGAAGAACACCACGCGCCACTTGCCGGGGTTGTCGTCGCTGGTCACGGTGGTGAAGTAGTCATCGGGCGACTGGGCGTTGACGGCGGACAGGTCGCCACCGACCACCGCGGTCATGTTGTAGGCCGGGAACTCGTCGCCGATCGTCAGCAAAGGCATGTCACACTCTCTCATTGGATTGAATCAAGTTTACGACTCCATTGTGCCCACAAAGCCCTGGCCGCGAAAGGGCCTTTCGGCCCTCTGTAAGTAAGCTCACAATTGGGCGAAGCGCTCCCGCACCTGCTCCACCGTCAAACCGTAGTCGGCCAGTGAATACTCATGTTTCGGTGCCCGCGGGCCGCGCCGGCTCTCGTCATGCATGTCGACCATCGCCGTTCGCGCGTCCTCGGTGAGCTCCAGCCCGAAATGCCCGTAGATACCGGCCACCGTCGCGATCGGATCCGCGACGAACTCCCGGTAGTCGACATCGCAGAACTGCGCCGGATCGTGCCGGGCGCGCTCGGCGTTGAACAGCTCAAGGCCCCGCGACCAGGTGTCGAGGGCATCGGCGCCGATCTGCGCTCCGACGAAGCTGTTGGACCAGCCCGCGGTGGTGTGCGCCGACAGGGAACACATCGAGGCCATGATCGTCTCGGCGGGCCGGTGGCACTGGACGACGAGCGCGTCGGGGTAGGTGGCCATCAGCGCGTCGAGGGCGAACAGGTGGCTGGGATTCTTCAGCACCCAGCGCTTGCCGACGTCGTTGAGCCCGATCAGCTGCAGGTTACGGCGGTAACGGGCATAGGATTTCGTCCAGTCCCGGTCGGCCAGCCAGTGCGCATAGCTGGGCAGGTGCGCCAGCGTCTCATAGGACACCGAGTGGAACGACTGGCGCAGCAGCTGCCAGCACTCCTCCACCTCGGCCGCGGACATGAAATGCAGGCCCAGGTATTCCGGATCGTCGTTGTGCGCCTTGGCGAATTGCTCCTCGAGAGACGCGAAAACCGGGTCTTCCGACCAAGTTTCCCGCGGCGGGCGCGGCTGCGGGAACTCAGCCAGCCACAGCTGAAGCCCCTGATGGGCGGGGTCCGCGGTCAACAGCCGGTGCAGCGCCGTGGTGCCGGTGCGCGGCAGCCCGGTGACGAAGATCGGCCGCTCGATCGGCACCTGCGCGTACGACGGGTTGGCCTTCCAGGAGGCCTCCGACATCAGCCGGGCCACCAGCGCATTGCGCAGGAAGAACCGGCTCATCTTGGAGCCGAGCTCGGTCAGGTCGGCGTCGCGGCGGTAGGACTCCAGCAGGACCGCCAGCGCCTCGCGGTAGTCGTCGTCATCGGACCCGAAATCATCCAGGCCGACAGCCTTGGACGCCGAGGCGTGCAGATCCTCGACGGTCCCGACATCGGTACGGGGGGAGCTCAGGCTCATTCGCTCACTCCTCCTCGCTGCTCGTTCCTCGCAGCGCATCGTCGATTCGCTGGGCTCATTCGCTCACTCCTCCTCGCTGCTCGTTCCTCGCAGCGCATCGTCGATTCGCTGTCATGCCTTGTACTCCCCGCAGTTCACGTCGAGGGTTTGCCCGGTGATCCCGCTGGACAGATCGCTGGCGAAGAACAGGATGGCCGAGGCCACCTCGTCCTCGGTGGGCAGCCGCTTGAGGTCGGAGGAGGCGGCCGTGGCGTCGTAGATCGCCTCGACCGTGGTGCCGTACTTGCCGTCCTGGTGGGCAAAGTAGCCCTGCAGCGTCTCGCCCCAGATATAGCCCGGCACAACCGAGTTCACCCGGATCCCCTGCTCGCCGAGCTCGGAGGCCAGCGACTGGGACATGGCCAGCAACGCCGATTTGGCCATCTTGTAGGCGCCGTACTTGGGCTGCGAATGCCGGATCACCATCGAGTTCACGTTGACCACCGAGCCTTTCGTGCCGGCCAGCGCTTCGGTGAAGCCCTGGGTCAGCCGCAGCGCACCCAGCACGGTCAGCTCGATGGCGTCGCGGATGTGGTCGAAGCTGGTGACGGCCAACGGTTTCATCGAAGGCACCCGGAAGGCGTTGTTGATCAGGACGTCGACCCGGCCGTAGGCGGCCAGCGACTGCGCCACCAAGTTGTCCACCTGATCGGCGTCGGTGATGTCGGTGCCGACGCAGACCGCCCGGCGCCCCAGCTCGGCCACCTCGGCGGCGACGGCTTCCAGCCGCTGCACGGTGCGCGCGGCCAGCACCACATCGGCCCTGCCGCGGCGGCCCGACGTGCCAGCGTCGACCCCAGTGCGGGGCCGACCCCGCTGATCACGACGACCTTGTCGTCCAACAGTCCGCTCATCGGTTTACCCCAGCATCCTTTCGGCGATCTGACGCTGCCGCAACGCGATTCGCGCACGCCAGCCCTCCGGTGAAATCCGGTTCGATTGGTGGTACGGCAGCACCCGGTCCAGCTGGTCGACGTCGACCACCTCGACGGTCGGTCCGTCGTCGGCGGTGAGCTCCCGCGACAGCCGCTGCCAGCGGAACTGCAGATAGCCACGGCGATGGCCCAGCGTCTCGCACCAGTTGGTCAGGCCCGGGTCGGTGTCGGAGACGACGATGCGGACCTTGCCGTCCGGATCGGCCTGCGCCTGGGTGCCGTTGAGCGAGGTCTGGTGGTTGATGTAGTCCAGCGAGATGTACCAGAGGCTGCCGAGCTGAAAACCCAGATAAGGCGCGTCGGTGACGGGCAGGGTGATGACCATGGCCTGATCCGGCCGCAGGTCGTAGTGCCCGACCGAGGAGTACTGGGTGGCCAGTCCGCCCGGGGTGAGCCGCGGTGCCACCATGGTGTTGACCGGCAGGTTGAGATAGAACCACTGCGGGAACATCAGCCAGGTTTTGACCCGCTGTACCAGCTGTTTTCCGGCCACCGCGTAGCGCTTCTCGATCATTGCGCGGTCCAGCGGCGCCGGGGCGGTGCCCGCGGTGTCGGTGCGCTCGACGGTGATGTACCCGCGCCGCGCCGACCAGTCGTTGTAGACCTCGCGGATCAGCAACTGCGACGGCGTTTCCGGGGTGATCCGCCACTCGAAGCTGCCGTCCTCGGCGATATCGAGCTCCCGGTCATCGAACGCGGCCTGGCTGGCCGGCACCTGCGCATCGGTGTACTCGCCGCCCAGCAGCTGGAAGCTCAGATCGGTGGTCTCCCCGCGTCTGCCCCGCACGACGTACTCGTGCCCGGCGGCCACCCGGGTGCCGAAGTACAGGGTGTCCGGGTTGTCCAAGCCCATCTTGGTGAACGGCCCGGTGCCCGACTGCAGGAAGGGGTAGTCGCGGTCATAGTCGAAGGCCAGGTGAATGCAGCCGGAGATGCAGCCGGCCAGATACTGCAGGCCCTCCAGCAGGTCGGCCTCGGTTTCGATGTGCGGCGCTTCGGCGACCAGGGATTCGGCCTCGGCGATGGCGTCGATCAGGGGTTGGGAAAACATCGGACTCCCATGTTGTTCCAATATCCTACCGATGCGGTAGATTCTTGTACTGACAGTAGAACCTGTTCCAGTCGTCGTCAATCGCGGAGGTCCCTCGATGTCGGTTGCCCAGGAGGCCGGCGGCACGCGCCGCAGCTCGCCGCCCACCGAGCGGGTCGTCGCCGTGCTGGAATTCCTCGCCGCCCACCCGAACGACCGGTTCGGTCTGTCGGAGCTGGCACGCCGGTAAGGCATCACCAAGCCCACCTGCCTCGGCATCCTGATCACACTCACCGAGGCGGGCTACCTGGTCCGCGACGACGGCGACAACGGCCGGGACAAGACCTACCGGCTGGGGCCGGCGCTGATCGCGCTGGGGCATCGGGCCCAGGAGGCGATGCGGGTCAGTCCCGCCGCCCGTGCCGAACTGCGCTGCCTTGCCGCCGAATTCGGCACCGGCGCGGCGGTGTCCGCGGTGATCGACGACCGGATCACTGTGCTGGATCTGGTCGGGCCGCCCGGCGTCGACGTCGGCGTGTCCGTCGGCCAGTCCTACCCGTTCGCGCCGCCGGTCGGGCTGATGTTCGTGCTGTGGGACCCGGCCGCACTGCGGGCCTGGCTGGCCAAGGCACCCACCGTGCCGTTGCGCACCGACTCGGCCCGGCTGGATCTCGTCGTCGACTCCTGCCGGTCGGTACTACCTGGTGGAACGGCTGACCCCGGCGGGCCGGCGACTCTATTCCCTGATGGCCGGGGTGTCCGGCACGCTGCCCGACGAGTTGGTGGCCCTGCTGGGTGAACTGGTCGCCGATATCGGCGAGCGGGTCTACCTGCCCGGCGAGGCGCCGGCTACCCGTCACGACGTCAGCGTCATCTCCGCCCCGGTCTACGACCACCACCAGCGCCAGGTGATGGTGGTGTCACTGCACATCGGGCATGCGCTGACCGACGCCGAGATCACCGCGCGGGCCCGGGCGCTGGTGGCCACCGCGGATCGAGTGACAGCGCAGCTGGCGGGCAACAAGCCGAGCCCGTGAACGGCGAACGCCGGCCCCCGGGAACGGGGACCGGCGTCGACGGTGCCGGATCAGAGCGACGCGAGCGCAGCCAGGGCGTCGGTCGGCGAGACCTGCAGACCGCAGCGGTCCTTGAACGCGTTCAGCGGCGCCTGGATGCCGCGGATCGCATTGGCCTCGGTCGGGTGCTCGTTGAAGTAGCTGTCCATCTGGCCCACGGCGACGAACGCCGGCTGACGGGTGATCTCGATCAGCGCGGAGTTGGTGTCGGGGTGCTTGGTCAGGTAGTCGGCCAGCGCGGTGTTCACCGAGGCCGAGGTCTTGGCCAGCGCGGCCGCGTTGCAGTCGCCGTCGGCGGCGGCCGCCGGGGTCTCGTTGGCGGAGCTCGCCGGGGACTGGTTGGCCGAGCTCGCCGGGGTCTCATTGGCCGAGGTGGCCGGGGCCTCGTTGGCCGAGCTGGCGGGAGACTGGTTGGCCGAGCTGGCCGGGGACTGGTTGGCCGAGCTGGCCGGCGCCTCGTTGGTGGACGGCGTCGGGTTGGACGGCGAGTTGGGATCGGCGAAGGCCGACGGGCCCATAACGGCGGATCCGGTGGCGACGCCGATGGCGGCGACGGCGGCGAACACGCCCATGCGGGCACGGGTCACGGTAGGACGGGTCACATTCACTCCTGATTTCTTCGGCGGTTCCCAGCGGGAAACTCACAGCCGTTTTGCGGCGTTCTCACCAGGTCTCTCGTTGCGCCGGCGCCCGGTGTTACATCCGGCGCCCGGATCAGGCCGCCGCGACCGGCCGTCACCCACCTACCTGGTGGGGGTGACGACCTTGCCCTCGGCCATCTCCCGCTTGATCTCCAGGGCGATGTCGATCAGCTGGTCCTCCTGGCCGCCGATCAGCTTGCGTTGCCCGGCCCGGTGCAGCAGCAGGTGCGGTGGCACCCCGTAGCGCTCACCCTGGCGGATGGCGTGCTTGAGGAAGCTGGAGTACACCCCGGAATACCCCATGATCAGGGCATTGCGGTCCAGCAGGCACTCGGTCGGCATGGCCGGGGCGACCACCTCCTCCGCGGCGTCGGCGATGTCGAAGAAGTCGATCCCGGTCTTGACACCGATCTTGTCGAACACCCCGATCAGCGCCTCCACCGGCGCATTGCCCGCACCAGCCCCGAAGCGGCGGCACGACCCGTCGATCTGGCGGGCCCCGGCGCGCACCGCCTCCACCGAGTTGGCCACCCCCAGACCGAGGTTCTCGTGCCCGTGGAACCCGACCTGGGCGTCCTCGCCCAGCTCGGCGACCAGCGCCGCCACCCGGTCCGACACCCCGTCGAGCACCAGCGCGCCGGCAGAGTCGACGACATAGACGCACTGGCAGCCGGCATCGGCCATGATCCGGGCCTGAGCGGCCAACTTCTCCGGGCTGATGGTGTGGCTCATCATCAGGAACCCGACGGTCTCCAGCCCCAGCTCGCGCGCCAGCCCGAAGTGCTGGATCGACACGTCGGCCTCGGTGCAGTGGGTGGCGATCCGGCAGATCGAGCCACCGTTGTTCTGCGCCTCCTTGATGTCCTCCTTGGTGCCGACACCCGGCAGCATCAGGAAGGCGATCTTGGCGTCCTTGGCGGTCTCGGCCGCCAGCTTGATCAGCTCCTGCTCCGGGGTCTTGGAGAACCCGTAGTTGAAGCTGGATCCGCCCAGGCCGTCACCGTGGGTGACCTCGATGACCGGCACCCCCGCGGCATCCAGCGCCCCGACGATGGAGCGCACCTCGTCGGCGGTGAACTGATGGCGCTTGTGGTGCGATCCGTCACGCAACGAGGTGTCGGTGATCCGCACGTCCCACAAATCGCTCATGAAAATCTCGCTCATCGGACAACCCCCGTGCTCTGCTCGGCCATCTGCTTGGCCATTTCCTCGCCGACCTTGGTGGCCGCCGCCGTCATGATGTCCAGGTTCCCGGCGTAGGGCGGCAGATAGTCACCCGCGCCCTCCACCTCGACGAACGTGGTGACCATATGGTTGCCGCCGTTGACCACCGAGGGCTCGTCGAACTGCGGTTCGTTGAGCAGCCGGTAGCCCGGCACGTAGGTCTGCACCTGGGCCACCACGTCCTTGATCGACGCGGTGATCGCATCCTGGTCGGCGTCCTCGGGGATCGCGCAGAAAATGGTGTCGCGCATGATCATCGGCGGATCGGCCGGATTCAGGATGATGATCGCTTTACCGCGCGCCGCACCACCGATGGTCTCCACACCCGCAGCCGTGGTCTTGGTGAACTCGTCGATGTTGGCGCGGGTGCCCGGCCCGGCCGACGCCGAGGACACCGACGCCACGATCTCGGCGTAGGGCACCGTCCCACCGCCGGCGGTCACCGCACGGTTGACCGCGTACACGATCGGGATGGTCGCCTGCCCACCGCAGGTGATCATGTTGACGTTCGGCGCATCCAGGTGCGCATGCAGATTCGCCGGCGGGATCACCGCCGGGCCGACCGCGGCCGGGGTCAGATCGATGGCCCGGATGCCGGCCTCCGCATAACGCGGCGCTGCGGCCCGGTGCACGTACGCGCTGGTCGCCTCGAACAGGATGTCGGGCTTCTCATCGAGTTCCAGCAGCCAGTCCGCTCCCAGGTGGCTGGTCTCCAGCCCCAGTTTGCGGGCCCGCGCCAGGCCCTCACTGTCCGGGTCGATACCGACCATCCAGCGCGGCTCCAGCCACTCCGACCGCAACAGCTTGTACAGCAGGTCGGTGCTGATATTGCCCGACCCGACGATGGCGACCGACGCCTTTTTTGCCATGTCCCTACCCGCTCCCTACTCGAACGACAGCCGAACCGACCCCAGGCCGGTGAAATCAGCGACAAACTCATCCCCCGGACGCGCATCGATGGCTCGCATGCACGCCCCCGGCAACACCACGTCCCCGGCACGCAGCCGCACCCCGAAGCTGTCGACCTTGCGCGCCAACCAGGCCACCGCGGTCACCGGGTTGCCCAGCACCGCGTCGCTGCGACCCTCGGCGATGACCTCACCGTTGCAGCGCAACACCGCGTCGATGGCGGTGATATCGATGTCCTTGGGCGACACCCGCCCGGTGCCCAGCACCCAGCCCGCGGAGCTGGCGTTGTCGGCGATGGTGTCGCACAACTTGATCTGCCAGTTCTTGATCCGGGTATCGATCAGCTCGATGGACGGGGCGAACGCCGCGGTGGCGGCCAGCACGTCGTCCTCGGTGCAGTTGGCGCCGGGCAGGTCGTCGGCGAGGATGAAGCCGACCTCCACCTCCACCCGCGGATACAGGTAGTTGGCGACGGGCACCGGGATGTTCTCGAACACCGCCATGTCGTCGAGCAGGTGCCCGTAGTCCGGTTCGTCGACGCCCATCATCTGCTGCATCGCGGCACTGGACAGGCCCACCTTGTGGCCGATCACCCGGGCGCCCTCGGCGACCCGCTGACGGATGTTGATCAGCTGGATCTCATAGGCGTCGACCACGTCGATGCCCGGGTGCCCGGCGGTCAGGGGGTCGATCGCGACCCGGCTCCGCTCGGCCTCGGCAAGGTCGGCGGCGAGCTCCGCACGGGTCTGGGCAGCCAGCATTTTGCTAATTCCCTCGTATTGGTCGACCGGGACAGTTGTCCCTGCACCGCGTCATTCTATAACGTGTTCTACATGAGTCAGGAGTTCGATGTCGTAGTGGTCGGCAGTGGTGGTGCCGGCATGGTCGCCGCCCTCACCGCCGCCCATCACGGTCTTTCCACAGTAGTTGTTGAGAAGGCCCCGCACTACGGCGGTTCCACCGCCCGCTCCGGTGGCGGAGTATGGATCCCGAACAACGAAGTGCTGCGCCGCGACGGAGTCTCCGACACGCCTGAGGCGGCCCGCACCTACCTGCACGGGATCGTCGGCGACGTGGTGCCGGCCGAGAAGATCGACACCTACCTGCAGCGCGGCCCGGAGATGCTGTCATTCGTGTGCAAGAACTCCCCGCTCAAGCTGTGCTGGGTGCCCAACTACTCCGACTACTACCCGGAGGCCCCGGGTGGGCGGCCCGGCGGCCGCTCGGTGGAGCCGAAGCCGTTCGACGCCCGCCGCCTCGGTGAGGACATGGACGGCCTGGAGCCCCCCTACGGCAAGGTGCCGCTGAACGTGGTGGTCATGCAGCAGGACTACGTCCGGCTCAACCAGCTCAAGCGGCATCCGCGCGGGGTGCTGCGCAGCCTGAAGGTCGCCGCGCGCACCATGTGGGCCCAGGCCCGGCACAAGAACCTGGTGGGCATGGGCCGTGCACTGATCGCGCCGCTGCGGGTGGCGTTGCGCCAGGCCGGGGTCCCGGTGCTGCTCAACACCGAGCTGACCGACCTGTACGTCGAGGATTCCGTGGTGCGCGGCATCTACGTCCGCGACACCAACGCGCCCGAGGATGCCGAACCGCGGTTGATCCAGGCCCGGCGCGGAGTCATCCTGTGCAGCGGCGGTTTCGAACACAACGAGGCGATGCGGCACAAGTACCAGCGCGCCCCGATCACCACCGACTGGACCGTCGGCGCCGTCGCCAACACCGGCGACGGCATCGTGGCCGCCGAAAAGCTCGGCGCTGCACTCGAACTCATGGAAGACGCCTGGTGGGGCCCGACGGTCCCGCTGGCGGGAGCGCCGTGGTTCGCACTGTCGGAACGCAATTCGCCCGGGTCGATCATCGTCAATGCGTCGGCCAAACGGTTCATGAACGAGTCGATGCCCTACGTCGAGGCCGTCCACCACATGTACGGCGGCAAGTACGGCCAGGGCGACGGACCGGGTGAGAACATCCCGGCGTGGCTGATCTTCGACCAGCAGTACCGCGATCGCTACATCTTCGCCGGACTGCAGCCCGGGCAGCGGATCCCGAAGAAGTGGACGGAGTCCGGGGTGATCGTCACCGCCGGCACCCTCGACGAACTCGCCACCGCGACCGGCCTGCCGGCCGGTGCGCTGCACGCCACCGTCGAGCGGTTCAACGGGTTCGCCGAGACCGGTGTCGACGAGGACTTCCACCGCGGCGAAAGCGCGTACGACCGCTACTACGGCGACCCGACGGTCAAGCCCAACCCGAATCTCGGCAAGATCGGGCATCCGCCGTACTACGCCGCCAAGATGGTGCCGGGCGATCTGGGCACCAAGGGCGGGGTGCGCACCGACGTGTACGGCCGCGCGCTGCGCGACGACGACACGGTGATCGACGGTCTGTACGCCGCCGGTAATGTCAGCTCACCGGTGATGGGCCACACCTATCCCGGACCGGGCGGCACCATCGGGCCCGCCATGACCTTCGGATACCTGGCGGCCCTGCATGTCGCTGGAAAGGCCTGAACCCCATGCCCATCGATCTCGACGTCGCCATCGGCGCCCAGCTGGAGCCGGTTGAATTCTCCTGGACCAGCAGTGATGTCCAGCTGTATCACCTGGGTCTGGGTGCCGGCTCAGATCCGCTGGACCCGCGCGAACTGCGTTACCTCATCGACGACACCCCGCAGGTGCTGCCGACGTTCGGCAACGTCGCGCAGACGTTCCACCAGACCACCCCGCCGGAGGTGAAGTTCCCCGGCATCGACATCGAGCTGTCCCGGGTGCTGCACGCCAGCGAGGGCATCAGCGCACCCGGACCGATCCCGCCGACGGGCACCGGTATCGCGGTCACCACGTTCACCGAGATCTGGGACAAGGGCAAGGCCGCGGTCATCTGGTCGGAGACCGCGGTGACCGATCCGTCCGGCACCCTGCTGTGGACGCAGCGCCGTTCGATCTTCGCCCGCGGCGAGGGCGGCTTCGGTGGCGATCGGGGCCCGTCGACCAGCGCCGAAACCCCCGACCGCGCACCGGATCTGGAGATCGACATCCCGACCCTGCCGCAGCAGGCGCTGCTGTACCGGTTGTGCGGTGACCGCAACCCGCTGCATTCAGATCCCGCTTTCGCCTCCGCGGCCGGCTTCCCCCGACCGATCCTGCACGGTCTGTGCACCTACGGGATGACGGCCAAGGCGCTGACCGACGCGCTGGTCGACGGCGACGCCGCGGCCGTCGGTTCCTACAGTGCGCGGATGGCCGGTGTGGTCTTTCCCGGCGAGACCTTGCACCTGTCCGCCTGGAAGACCGACGCCGGATACCTGGGCACGCTCACCGTGCCGTCGCGGGACAACGCGGTGGCGCTGTCCGGGGTGGAGTTCAGTCCGCGCTAGCACCCGGGGCCCACCGAACGACGTTCACGCCCCCCGTTCCGCAACCGCGGAACGGGGGGTCTGTCGTATGCGCGGACGCTTAATTGAAAATGATTTTCATGTTAGATAAGGTCGGCGGCGCACAGGAAAGCCAATCAGCCGGAGAAGCGAGGACCGCGTCGTGCACCGACCATCGAGGGCCGGACGGTGATCGCCCCGGTGTGGATGGCCTCGCCCCCGGAGGTGCACTCGGCGGCGCTGAGCAGCGGACCGGGCCCCGGCCCGCTGCTGTCGGTCGCGGCCACCTGGTCATCGTTGGGCCTGGAGTACGCCGCCGTCGCAGAGGAGTTGCGCGCGGTGCTGGCAAGCACCCATACGACGGCCTGGCACGGCCCCAGTGCCGAGAGGTACGTCTTTGCCCACGAGCCCTACCTGGCCTGGCTGACGACGGCGGCCACCCACAGCGCGGAGCATGCCGCCCGGCACGAGACAGTGGCCTCGGCCTACACCGGCGCCCTGGCCGCCATGCCCACGCTGGCCGAACTGGCCGCCAACCACGCCGCCCACGGTGTCCTGGTGGCGACCAATTTCCTTGGCATCAACACGATCCCGATCGCGCTGAACGAGGCCGACTACGTGCGTATGTGGATCCAGGCGGCGACCGCGATGGCCACCTACGATGCCGTCTCCCAAGCTTCGCTGGCGTCTGCCCCGCAGAGCAGCGCCGCGCCGCCGATCCTGCACCACGACGAGCACGACCACGACGGTGACCACGACCACGACGGTGACCATGGCGATCATGACCACGACCATGACCACGGCGGAATCCACGACGGCGATCTGGATCCGACCGACCCGCAGTGGTGGCTCGACTTCGGTGGCGAACTGGGCGAATTCGCCGAGATCATCCTGACCGACCTGCTGACCAACCCGGCCGCGCTGCTGACCGACCTGCCGATCATCATGGCCGACCTGACATTTCACGCCAGCCAGCTGGCCGCCACGCTGAGCCAGTTCGCGCCGGCCCTGATCCAGCCGGCCCTCGGCCTGGCCATCACCAACCTGGGGTGGGCAATCGGCCTGGCCGGCTTGGCCGGCGTCCAGCCCGGCCTACCGACTCTCGCCACCGATGCGCTGCCTCCCGACCCGGTGGCCGCAACGAGCACGGGAAGCACGCCCACCAGCGCCACCGGCGGCGCCGCGACGACGCCCACCGGTCCCCCGCCCGCGTCGGCCTCCGCAACCTCTGCCGCACCCACCTCGGCCGCCCCGGCGGCTCCGGCCGCCGGGGCCGGTCCCGGGTTCGTCCCGCCCTATGTGATCGGGCCGCTTTCCGCCTTCGGCCGGGCCCGGGTCGCCACCGCGGCCCGCGCGGTCCGCACGGCACCGAAATCCGATGACGCCGCCGAGGAATCCGTCGCGGCAGCCCGGGACCGGGATCGGGCACGGGCCCGACGGCGCCGGGGCGCTCGCACCCCCGGCAACGAATTCACCGATCTGACAGCGGGTATCGGCGTTCTGCCGGAAACCTCGGCCCAGGAATCCGACAGCGGTGCCGGCCGCCTGGGGTTCTCCGGGGTGCAGACCGACCCGGTCGGTGTGCCGGCGAGCGGTCTGACCACCCTGGCCGCCGACGACCTGGGCCGCGGACCGACCGTTCCGCTGCTACCTGAGGGCTGGCGCGACGAGACCGGCTAGCCCAGGATCAGGCCCGAGGTGGGCACGCCGGTGCCGGCGGTCACCAGCACGTGCTCGACGCCCGAGACCTGGTTGACCGAGGTACCGCGCAGCTGGCGCACGGCCTCGGCGATGCCGTTCATGCCGTGCAGGTAGCCCTCGCCGAGCTGGCCGCCATGGGTGTTGATCGGCAGCCGTCCACCCAGTTCGATGGCGCCATTGGCGATGAAGTCCTTGGCCTCCCCGGCGCCGCAGAAGCCGAGCTCCTCCAGCTGCAGCAGCGTGTAGGGGGTGAAGTGGTCATAGAGGATCGCGGTCTGGATGTCGGCCGGGGACAGTCCGGACTGCGCCCACAGCTGGCGGCCGACCACGCCCATCTCGGGCAGGCCGAGTTCGTCGCGGTAGTAGGAGTACATGGTGAACTGGTCCGCACCGGCGCCCTGGGCGGCGGCCTCGATGACCGCGGGCCGATGCCGCAGATCGCGGGCCCGCTCGGCGGTGGTGACCACGATGGCCACCCCACCGTCGGTCTCCTGGCAGCAGTCCAGCAGGCGCAGCGGGTCGGCGATCATCCGCGAGTTCTGGTGGTCGGAGATGGTGATCGGCTTGCCGTAGAAATGCGCCTTGGGGTTGGTGGCGGCGTGTTTACGGTCGGCGACCGACACCGCACCGAAATCGGCGCTGGTGGCGCCGTATTCGTGCATGTAGCGCCGGGCGATCATGGCGACCGAGGCGGCCGGGGTGCTCAGCCCGTGCGGGTAGGACCAGCTGTATTCCACGCCGCGGGAGTCGGCGTTGACGGTCAGGCCGGTCATCACCTGACCAAACCGGAATTCCGAACGCTCGTTGAACGCCCGGTAGGCGACGACGACCTCGGCGACGCCGGAGGCCACCGCCAGCGCGGCCTGCTGCACCGTCGCCGCCGCCGCACCGCCGCCGTAACCGATCTGGGAGAAGAAGCTCAGCTCACCGATGCCGGTGGACCGGGCCACCGCGGTCTCCAGGTTGGAGTCCATGGTGAAGGTGACCAGGCCGTCGACGTCGGCGGGGCTCAGGCCGGCGTCGTCGAGCGCGTCGGTCACCGCCTCGGCGGCCAGCCGCAGTTCACTGCGCCCGGAGTTCTTGGAGAAGTCGGTGGCGCCGATACCGGCGATGGCCGCCCTACCGGAGAGTGTCATGCGGGGCTCCCCAACGTGAGAGTGGCGGTGGCGACGACGTGGTCACCGAGGCTGTTGGCACCGGTGACCTTGACCGTCACCAGGTCCGCGTCGACCTCGGTGACCTCGCCGCGGAAGGTCACCGTGTCGTAGGCGTACCACGGCACGCCCAGGCGCAGCTTGATGGACTTGATGCGCGCGGTCGGGCCCGCCCAGTCCGTCAGGTAGCGCTGCACCAGCCCGGTGTCGGTCAGGATGTTGACGAAGATGTCCTTGGAGCCCTTGGCCTGGGCCTTGTCCCGGTCGTGGTGGACGTCCTGGTAGTCGCGGGTAGCGATCGCGGTGGACACGATGAACGTCGGGTCGCCGTAGAAGGCGAGCTCGGGCAGCGCGGTGCCCACGGTCACGTCGGTCAGTGGGCTCATCGCTGGTCTTCCTCCCACGCGTACAGGGTCCAGCCCGGGCTGACGTCGCTGTCGGGAAAGTCGAGATAGGTTGCCCGGACCGGCATGCCGATGTGCACGGCGTCCGGATCGACGCCGCGCAGTTCGCCGAGCATCCGCACGCCCTCCTCCAGTTCGACCAGCGCGACGACGAACGGGCAGGTGCGCCCGGGGACCTTCGGGGCGTGGTGCACGACGTAGCTGTATACGCTGCCGCGGCCCGAGGACACGACGTAGTCGTCCGGGCCGTAGGACTCTTCGCGGTCCTTCCACAGCGCCGGGATCGGCGGGTGCACCAGGGTGCCGTCCGGCCGGCGCAGGATGCGCAGTTCGTGGACGTTGACGCCGTCCCAGAAGAATTTGGTGTCCCGCGAGGAGGCGGGGCGCATCAGTTTGTCGGGGTCCAGGTCGTCGGGAACGGCGGCGGCCGCGGTGTCCGAGGCGCCGTCCCGCGGCAGGAATTTCATGATGCGCCACATCATTTCGGCGACATCCTCGCCGGTGTCGACGGTGCTCCAGACGATCTTCTGGGTGACGAAGTAGGCCTCGCCGAGCGCGGTCTGCTTGGGCCCGACGACGTCGGTGATCTCCGCGGAGATGCTGACCCGCTCCCCCGGCATCAGATAGCGGTGGTAGGTCTGCTCGCAGTTGGTGGCGACGACGCCGACGAATCCGGCGTCGTCGAACAGGTTCATGATCAGGCCCAGCGGGTCGTCGTCGGGACGGACGCCGCCCAGGCCCATCATGGTCCACACCTGGATCATCGCCGGCGGCGCGACGACGCCCGGGTGCCCGGCCGCGCGTGCGGCGTCGGCGTCGAGGTAGATCGGGTTGGTGTCACCGATGGCGTCGAGCCAGTGATGCATCATCGGTTCGTTGACGGGTTCCCGCCCGGCCCGCGGGGTGCTGCGCCCCGCGGCGACGATCGCGTCGATGCCCGCCTGCAGCTGCTCTGGTGTCATTGTCATCGCGGCACCCGCGGGACCTTGAGGCCCGAGGCGGCGATCATCTCGCGCATCACCTCGTTGACGCCACCACCGAAGGTGATCACCAGATTCCGTTTGGTCATCTTGTCGAGCCACTCCATGATCGCGGCGGTATGCGGATCGGCCGGGTTGCCGTAGGCGAGGATCTCCTCGGACAGGCGCCCCACCTCTTGAATGCGCTCGGTGGAAAAGACTTTCGTCGCCGCGGCGTCCGCCACGGCGATGGTCTCCCCGGACGCCGCGACCTGCCAGTTCAGCAGTTCGTTGATCCGCCAGATCGACCGGATCTGGCCCAGCAGCCGGCGAACGGCGTCGTGGGCGATCGGCGCGGCGCCGTCCGAGCCCGGGGTACGCGCCCAGGTGTTCACCTGGTCGTAGATGCCGGCGACGCGCCCGGCCGGCCCTAGACCGACCCGCTCGTGGTTGAGCTGGGTGGTGATCAGCTTCCAGCCGCCGTTCTCCTCGCCGACCAGCATGTCGGCGGGCACCCGCACGTCGTTGTAGTAGGACGCGTTGGTGTGGTGCGCCCCGTCGGACAGGATGATCGGCGTCCAGGAGTATCCCGGATCCTTGGTGTCGACGATCAGGATCGAGATGCCCTTGTGCTTGGCCGCCGTCGGGTCGGTGCGGCAGGCCAGCCAGATGTAGTCGGCGTCGTGCGCGCCGGTGGTCCACATCTTCTGCCCGTTGACCACATAGTGGTCGCCGGACTCTCCCCTACGGCGGACGGCGGTGGTGCGCAGCGACGCCAGGTCGGTCCCGGCCTCCGGCTCGGAGTAGCCGATCGCGAAATGTACGTCGCCGGAGAGGATTCCGGGCAGGAACTTGCGCTTCTGCTCCTCGGTGCCCAGGGCCTGCAGGGTGGGACCGACGGTCTGCAGGGTCACCATGGGCAACGGGATGTCGGCGCGGTTGGCCTCGTTGATGAAGATCTGCTGCTCCACCGGACCGAACCCGAGGCCGCCGTATTCCTTGGGCCAGCCGACGCCGAGCTTGCCGTCGCTACCCATCCGCTTGATCACCGTGCGGTAGGCCTCGTTGTGCCGGTCGGACTCCATCGCCTTGGCTTCTTCGGGGCTGATCAGAGTCGAAAAGTATTCGCGCAGTTCAGCTTGCAGTGCCCGCTGCTCGGGGGTGAGGTCGATATACATTTACGCTCCCACCCGATCCAGGCGGTCGAGCTGCTGCGCGGGTCCGCCGAGTAACCGGGTCAGGTCCTTGATCGATGAGTAGTAGCGGTCCATCGGGTAGGTGATGTCCATGCCCATGCCGCCGTGCAGGTGGTGACACAACCGCATCGCCGGGGGCGCCTGCGAGGCCAGCCAGTAGCCGAGGATCGCCAGATCCTCGGCGGCGTCCAGACCTTCGGACAGCCGCCAGGCGACCGAGGTGGCCAGCAGGTCGATGGTGCGCGAGGCGATGTACACTTCGGACAGCTGCGCGGCGACGGTCTGGAAGGTCGACAGCGGTCGGCCGAACTGCTCGCGGGTAGCGACGTAGTCGGCGGTCAGCCGCAGCGCCCCGGCCACCAGTCCGGCGCCGAACGCGCCGATGGCGGCCAGCGCGAGTTCGTTGACCCGGGCAGGCGTCGCGCCCGCCAGTACGCCGTCGACCGGGGCGTCGGTGAAGGTCACCACGTACTCGTCGGAGCCGTTGGAGGTCGGCGTCTTGACCAGCGCGACGCCGGCGGCCGTCGGGGCCACCACCGCCACGCCCGCGTCGGCGCTCACCAGCAGCCAGTCCGCGCCATCGGCATACGGCACACCGATTTTGGTGCCGGTCAGGCGCCCGTCGGCCAGCATCACCGACGGGGTGGCGGGCAGTGCGGTGCCGGGCTCGTGCAGCGCCGCGGACAGTCGTGTGCCGTCGGCGACCCCGGCCAGATACCGGTCCTGCTGGTCGGGGGCGGCCAGCTCGAGTAGCGGAATGAGCCCGAGCCCGAGGGTGGCCAGCGCCGGTCCGACGTGACCGGTCCGGCCGACCTCGGTCAGCGCGGCGGCCATCTCGGCCAGCCCCAGCCCGTCGCCACCGAGGCGCTCGGGCACACCCAGCGCGGTGACGCCACCGTCGACCAGGCCCTGCCAGGAGTTGTCCTTACCCGCTACGGCGGTCACCACGTCGACCACGGCCTGCTGTTCAGGCCCCGGCGTGAAATCCACTGCGCTACGCCTCTTTTCCGGTGTAGTCGACCTGCCAGTGCTTGATCCCGTTGAGCCAGCCCGACATCAGCCGCTCCGGCTCCCCGATCGGGGTCAGGTCCGGCATATGGTCGGCCACCGCGTTGAAGATCAGGCTGATGGTCATCCGGGCCAGGTTGGCGCCGATGCAGTAGTGCGCTCCGGTGCCCCCGAACCCGACGTGCGGGTTGGGGTCGCGCAGGATGTTGAAGGTGTAGGGGTCCTCGAACACCGACTCGTCGAAGTTGGCGGAGCGGTAGGACATCACCACCCGCTCGCCTTCCTTGATCTTCACCCCGGCCAGCTCGGTGTCGCAGTTGGCGGTGCGCTGGAACGCCGAGACGGGGGTGGCCCAGCGGACGATCTCGTCGACCGCGGTCTCTGGGCGCTCCCGCTTGAACAGCTCCCACTGGTCGGGGTTCTGCGCGAAGGCGATCATGCCGTGCGTGGTGGAGTTGCGGCTGGTCTCGTTGCCGGCGACGGCGAGCATGATGACGAAGAAACCGAACTCGTCGTCGGAGAGGTGTTCGCCGTCGATATCGGCCTCGATCAGCTGGGTGACGATGTCGTCGGTGGGGTTCTTGCGGCGCTCCTCGGCCATCTTCATGGCGTAGGTGATCACCTCGAACGACGACATGGCCGGGTCGATGTCGGCGAACTCGGGGTCTTCACCGGCGGTCATCTCGTTGGACCAGCGGAACAGCTTGTCCCGGTCCTCCTGGGGAACGCCGATCAGCTCGGCGATGGCCTGCAGCGGCAGCTCGCACGCCACCTGCTCGACGAAGTCGCCGACCTGGAGGCTGGCGGCGGTCTTGACGATGTTCTGTGCGCGGGCGTTGAGCTCGTCGCGGAGCCGGCCGATGGCCCGCGGGGTGAAGCCGCGCGAGATGATCTTGCGCAGCCGGGTGTGGTGCGGTGCGTCCATGTTGAGCAGGACGGCCTTCTGCACGTCGACGGCCTCGCGGGTCATCGTCTGCGGCCAGGTCGGGATGGCACCGTTCATCGCCGAGGAGAACACGTCGCTGCGGCGCGACACCTCCTTGACGTCGGCGTGCCGGGTCAGCAGCCAGTAGCCCTTGTCGCCGAAGCCGCCGGAACCACCCGGGATGTCGACCCAGTGGATCGGTTCGGACCGGCGCAGTTCGGCGAGCTGCTCCACCGGCAGGCCGGCCAGGTTCAGTTCGGCGTCGAGCGGATCGAAGGTACTCGGGAAACTCAGGTTCGCCATTGGTCTCACTCCTAGTTTCTGCGGGGCGTCTGCGTGCCGAATCGGCAACGCTCCGGTGGGACCGGATAGACGATACGGTCTAGTGCCAATTAGAACCATTGAAACATGCCCTGACCGCAGATCAAAGGCATGAACGCATCGTCGCTTGTCAGAGTAATGGAACGTGTTCTAGCCTGGCTCTATGGGTAAACCTGTGATCGTCGAAGCCACCCGCAGCCCGATCGGAAAGCGCAATGGTTGGCTCTCCGGACTACACGCCACCGAACTGCTCGGGGCGGTGCAGAAGGCACTTGTGACCAAGGCCGGCATCGACCCGGCCGACGTCGATCAGGTTATCGGCGGTTGCGTCACCCAGTACGGCGAACAGGCGAATAACGTGACCCGGCAGTCCTGGCTGATCGCCGGGCTGCCCGAACACGTCGGCGCCACCAGTGTCGACTGCCAGTGCGGTAGCGCCCAGCAGGCCAATCACCTGATCGCCGGGTTGATCGCCACCGACGCGATCGATATCGGCGTCGCCTGCGGCATCGAGGCGATGAGCCGGGTGGGACTCGGCGCCAACGGCGGCGGTGCCCGGGCTGCGTCCTGGGACATCGACCTGCCCAACCAGTTCGAGGCCGCGGAGCGGATCGCCAAGCGCCGTGGCATCACCCGCGCCGATGTGGACGCGCTCGGCCTGGCGTCGCAGCGCCGCGCCCGACGGGCCTGGGACGAGGGCCGGTTCGACCGGGAGATCTCGGCCATCGAGGCGCCGGTGATCGACGAGAACAAGCAGCCGACGGCCGAACTCAACTGGGTCAGCCGCGATCAGGGCCTGCGGGAGACCACCGCCGACGGGCTGGCGTCGCTGAAGCCGGTGATCGAGGGCGGGATCCACACCGCCGGCACATCGTCGCAGATTTCCGACGGGGCGGCCGCGGTGCTGTGGATGGACGAGGACAAGGCCAAGGCCCTCGGGTTCACGCCTCGGGCCCGGATCGTCAGCCAGGCCAATGTCGGCGCGGAGACCTACTACCACCTCGACGGCCCGGTGCAGTCCACCGCCCGGGTGATGGAGCGCTCCGGGATGTCGCTGGCCGATATCGACTTGGTGGAGATCAACGAGGCGTTCGCGTCGGTGGTGCTGTCCTGGGCGAAGGTGTACGACGCCGACATGGACAAGGTGAACGTCAACGGCGGCGCGATCGCCCTGGGCCACCCGGTCGGCTCCACCGGCGCCCGGCTGATCACCACCGCGCTGCACGAGCTGGAGCGCACCGATAAATCCACCGCGCTGATCACCATGTGCGCCGGCGGGGCGCTGTCCACCGCGACGATCATCGAGCGTCTCTGATGCCGCTGACCGACGCCGAGCGGATCGCCGCGGCGCAGGCCTATATCAGCGCCCTGGCGTCCCACCGCGGCGACGACGTGCCGTTCGCGCCGAACTGCGTGCGCTTCGAGCTGGGGATCAAGACCGGGCGGTCCGGGGATCACTTGCGTCGGTCGCTGAACAACGGCCCACAGTTCAAGCTGATCCGGGAGGTCAGCACACCGGAGTTCACCGTCGACGGCGACCGGATCCGGGCGGTGTTCGAGCTGTCCACCAAGCCGTCGCTATTCGGACGACGGGTCGGGGCCAAGGTCGACGAGACGTTCCTGATCCCGGCCGACGCCGCGGCCGCGCGGATCCATCACATCGACGCCAGCATCCGACCCACTCTCACCAGCTAGAGTGCCGTCATGGCCAATCCACCGAAACCGCTGAGCCCCAAGCAGGTCGAGCGACTCAACGCACCGTCTACCGGCACGGCGATCAAGTGGATGTCGCGGATCCAGACCTGGATCTTCAAGAAGAGCGGGGGCCGGTTCGGCGACAAGTTCCTGCGTGGCGCCGCGGTCGGCATCCTGACGACGATGGGCCGCAAGTCCGGTGAGCCGCGGGACAGTCCGCTGCTGTATCTGCAGGAGGGCCGGCGCATTGTGCTGGTCGCCTCCCAGGGCGGCCGGGCCACCGACCCGATGTGGTACCTGAACCTGAAGGCCAATCCCGAGGTCACCTTCCAGACCAAGGGGGAGACGCTGTCGCTGGTGGCCCGGGACGCCACCGACGCCGAGCGTGACGAGTACTGGCCCAAGCTCGACGCCATGTACCCGGATTTCGTGAACTACCGGTCCTACACCGACCGCAAGATCCCGATCATCATCTGCGACCCCGCGTAGCGGGTATTCACCGCAATCGAGCACCGAGGCCGTTCGGATCCGGCCCGCGGATGACGGTGCCGAGCATTCCGCTACCCATAGTAGCTAAATAGACGCACCTCGTTGTACAGTGACGCCACACACGTTCGGGAGGGGACGTGTTGTCGGCCACACCCGGGGGACCGAGGGACTCGATTCATGCACCACACCAATACGCAAAGGCTGCGCCACGGCCTGATCGCCGCCGCGACCGCGCTCACCGCGTTCTGCCTACTGATGCTCACCGCGATTCCGTCGTGGGCGATGACCGTGACGTTCATCCGGCACGGGGAATCGTTCGCCAACGCCGGAAACAGCATCGACACCTCGATCCCCGGACCCAGCCTGACTGCCCAGGGCCAATCAGAGGCTGCGGCCGTGGGAACTGAGGCCTGGGTCGCCAAGTACGGCACCATCGACGCGATCTTCGCGTCCACCATGGTTCGCACCCAGGAGACCGCAGCCCCGCTGTCCAAGTATTTGGGCACCGACCCCGGCCATCCGATGCCGATCACAGTCCTAGGCGGTACCGACTACATCAACGAGCACCCCGGAACCCGGATCGGCGTTCAGGAGATCACCTCCGGCATCTTCACCGGGCTGCCCGAGAAGGACGGCCTGGGCCGCATCGGCTACATCGTGGCGCCGCTCATGTGGACCATGGGCCTGCAGTTCGTGTCCGTCCCCGGCGGGGAGAACGGGCTGGCGTTCAACGAGCGGATGACCAACGCGCTGAACGTGATCGAGCAAACCACTCCGGAAGGCACCGACGGCAAGCAGAACGCCGCGGTGTTCTCCCACGGCGCCACCATCATGATGTGGACGATGATGAACGTCGACAATCCCGATCTGCTGCTGCTCATGCAGCATCCGCTGGGCAACACCGACGTCGTGGTGGTCACCGGCAGCAACGAGGAGGGCTGGCACCTGGAATCCTGGGCCGGTCAACCCGTCGGCGACGCGAACTACCCGACCCAGATGCTGGTCAACCTGCGCAGCCTGATCGTGGCCCCGCAGCAGGCCGTCTACAACATGCGTAAGCCGGTGCTGAACCTCGACCCGGGCACCATTGCCAGCACCGCGGGCGACGGCATCGTCAACGTGGGCAAGGCCGGCGTGACGTTCGTGAAGGATTCGGTCAACGACACCATCAACGCGATCCGCGGGCTGGTGCCGAGCACCCTGTCGTCCGCGACCACCACGGTGTCGAAGACGACACCCAATGCACTGCGGGCCAATTCGCCCACCATCGCCGCCTTCGCGGGCACCGTGCCGGCGACGGAGTCGACCCCGATCACCGACCAGCCTGACGCGGCGGTCAACCCGGGCTCGCAGCTGAAGTCGATGCTCAACGACGCCACCGGCCAGGGACGCGCGACGCTGAGCACGGTGCGCGCCAACGCCGCCGAGCGGGCCGTTGCCCGGGCCCAGCAGCGGCAGGTGGTCCAGCAGAACGTCCGGGATCTCGGCACCACGGTGACCTCGGCCGTCGAGCGTGCCGGCCAGAACCTGGGCGAGGCCGTCGGCATCAAGCCCAAGGCCAAGACCGCTGCTACGCAGGCCGACCCCAAGCCCGCCAAGCAGCGAATCAAGCGCGCCGACCGCGACGCCGCCTGAACCCCTCAGAAAACCCGGTGCCGGTGTGCCAGCCCAACGGCTGGCACACCGGCACCGGCAAATCGGCGGTGAAACCTGTTGTTAGGCGCCGTAGACCGGCACCGGGGTGCGGGCCTGTGCCAGCAGGTCGGTGACGACGGGCCCCAGTTCGGCCGGGTCCCAGCGGTCGCCCTTGTCGATCTGCGGTCCGTGCGCCCAGCCCTCGGCGACGCGGATCTTGCCGCCCTCGACCTCGAACACCTGGCCGGTGACGTCGCGGGATTCGGTGCTGCCCAGCCAGACCACCAGGGGGGAAACATTCTCCGGCGCCATGGCGTCGAACGCCTGGTCCTGGGTGGCCATCATGTCGGCGAACACGGTCTCGGTCATCCGGGTCCGCGCCGACGGGGCGATGGCGTTGACGGTCACGCCGTACCGGCCCATCTCGGCGGCACCGATCAGGGTGAGCGCCGCGATGCCGGCCTTGGCGGCACTGTAGTTGGCCTGACCGATGCTGCCCTGCAACCCGGCACCGGAGCTGGTGTTGATGATCCGCGCATCAAGACTTTCCGCGGACTGGCCGCCCTTGACCTTGGCCCGCCAGTACGCGGCGGCGTGCCGCATGGTCGCGAAGTGCCCCTTGAGGTGCACCGCGATCACCGCGTCGAACTCCTCCTCGGAGGTGTTGGCGAACATTCGGTCGCGCACGATGCCGGCGTTGTTGACCAGCACGTCCAGCGTGCCGAATTCGGTTACCGCGGTGTCGATCAGGGCCTGGGCCTGGTCCCAATCCGAGACGTCGGACCCGTTGGCGACGGCCTCGCCCCCGGCCGCGACGATCTCGTCGACCACCGCCTGGGCCGCGCTGCCGCCACCGGCGGGCGAGCCGTCCAGTCCGACGCCGATGTCGTTGACCACGACCCGGGCCCCCTCGGCGGCGAAGGCCAGCGCATGCGCGCGGCCGATCCCGCCGCCGGCTCCGGTGACGATGACTACCCGGCCGTCAAGCAATCCCATTGCTGCTCCTTGTCGAAGTGTGTCGCTGTTGTGTGCGTGGTTATTTGTTGGCGCTGGAGGCTTCCAGATAGGACGGCGGTTCGCCGCCGCCGTGCACCTCGAGGCTGGCGCCGCTGACATAGGCGGCCAGGTCCGAGGCCAGATACGCTGCCGCCCAGCCGACGTCGGCGGGCTTGGCCAGCCGGCCCAGCGGCACGGTGGCACCCACCTTGGCGACCGATTCCGCGTCGCCGTAGAACAGCTCGGACTGTTCGGTCTCGACCATGCCGACCACGACGGTGTTGACCCGTACCCGCGGCGCCCACTCCACCGCCAGCGTCGCGGTCAAATTCTCCAGGCCGGCCTTGGCCGCCCCGTAGGCCGCGGTTCCCGGCGTGGGCCGACGGCCACTGACGCTGCAGATGTTGATGATCGATCCGCCGCGGTCCTGGGTCTGCATGTGCCGGTTGGCGTGCTGGGCGACCTGCAGCGGGCCGATCAGGTTGAGCTCGATGATCTTGCGGCTGAAGTTGGCCGACGCCTCGGCCGCCGCCACGTAGGGCGAGCCGCCGGCGTTGTTGACCACCACGTCGATGCGGCCGTGGCGCGCCACCACGGCATCGAGCATGTCGCGCACGGCGTCGTCGTCGCGGACGTCGCAGGCGAAAAATTCGTAGGGGGAACCGTCGACGGGGCGGCGGGCGCAGGTCAGCACGGTGGCCCCCTGGGCGGCGAACACCGCGCTGATCCCCGCGCCGACTCCACGAACACCGCCGGTCACCAAGACCACGCGGCCGGTCAGGCCAAGATTGATCGCCGGGTCGATGTTGCCAGCGTGTTCCGTCACTGTGTTAGCGTACCAAGCAAGTGCTTGCTTAGCCGACAGGCCCAGGAGACCCCATGACGATCACGTCCGCAACCACCGAACCGGGCATCGTCTCGGTCACCGTCGACTACCCGCCGGTCAACGCCATCCCCTCGGCGGGCTGGTTCGAACTGGCCGACACCATCACCGCCGCCGGGCGCGACCCGAACACCCACGCGGTGATCCTGCGCGCCGAGGGGCGCGGCTTCAACGCCGGCGTGGACATCAAGGAAATGCAGAACACCGAGGGCTTCGGCGCGCTGATCGACGCCAACCGCGGCTGCTACGAGGCGTTCCGCGCGGTCTACGAATGCGCCGTCCCGGTGATTGCCGCCGTCAACGGATTCTGCGTCGGCGGCGGTATCGGCCTGATCGGCAACGCCGACGTCATCGTCGCCTCCGACGACGCCACCTTCGGCCTGCCCGAGGTGGAACGCGGGGCCCTCGGCGCGGCCACCCACCTGTCCCGGCTGGTGCCCCAGCACATGATGCGCCGGTTGTTCTTCACCGCCGCCACCGTCGACGCCGCCACCCTGGCGCATTTCGGATCGGTGCACGAGGTGGTGCCGCGCGCCGACCTCGACGAGGCCGCCCTGCGGGTGGCCCGCGACATCGCCGCCAAGGACACCCGGGTGATCCGCGCGGCCAAGGAGGCGCTGAACTTCATCGACGTGCAGCGGGTCAACGCCAGCTACCGGATGGAACAGGGCTTCACCTTCGAGCTCAACCTCGCCGGCGTCTCCGACGAACACCGCGACGCCTTCGCCGGGACGGACAAGGGCAAGAAATGACGACGCAGAGCGAGGTACGAGCGATGAGGAGCACTGGCGCCAGATGACGAACAAGACAACCACTCTCGATGCGGCCGTCGCCGAGATCGAAAGCGGGATGACGATCGGCATCGGTGGCTGGGGGTCGCGGCGCAAGCCGATGGCGTTCATCCGCGCGCTGCTGCGCACCGACGTCACCGACCTGACCGTCGTCACCTACGGCGGTCCCGATCTGGGCCTGCTGTGCTCGGCGGGCAAAGTTCGCCGGGTCTACTACGGCTTCGTTTCGCTGGACTCGCCGCCGTTCTACGACCCGTGGTTCGCCCACGCCCGCACCACCGGGGCCATCGAGGCCCGCGAGATGGACGAGGGCATGCTGCGCTGCGGACTGCAGGCCGCCGCGCAGCGCCTGCCGTTCCTGCCGATCCGCGCCGGACTCGGTAGCGACGTCCGGGCCTTCTGGGGCGACGAACTCAAGACCGTCACCAGCCCCTACCCCACCGGCGAGGCCTTCGAGGAACTCATCGCCATGCCGGCGCTGAACCTCGACGCGGCGTTCGTGCACCTGAACCTGGGCGACGAGACGGGCAATGCGGCCTACACGGGCATCGACCCGTATTTCGACGACCTGTTCCTGATGGCCGCGCGGCGCCGGTTCCTCTCCGTCGAACGCATCGTGCCGACCGCCGAACTGGTGGAATCCACCGTGCCGCAGCAACTCCTGGTAAACCGGATGATGGTCGACGCCGTCGTCGAAGCTCCCAACGGCGCGCACTTCACCACCAACGAGCCCGACTACCGCCGCGACGAGAAGTTCCAGCGGCACTACGCCGAGGCCGCAGGTTCTCCGGAGACCTGGACCGAATTCGTCAAGACCTACCTGTCCGGCAGCGAAGACGACTACCAGGCCGCAGTCCGCAAGTTCAAGGAGGCACAGGCATGACCGCCCCAACCCGCGCCGATGTGTGCGCCATCGCCTGCGCCGACCTGTTCCGCGACGCCGGCGAGATCATGGTCTCTCCGATGACGACCGTGGTGTCGATCGGCGCCCGGGTGGCGCGGCTGAGCTTCTCCCCGGACATCGTGCTGACCGACGGCGAGGCCCGGCTGATCGCCGACACCCCGGCGATCGGCGCCCCGGCCGCCATCGAGGGCTGGATGCCGTTCGGCCGCGTCTTCGAAACGCTGGCTTGGGGCCGGCGGCACGTGGTGATGGGCGCCAACCAGATCGACCGCCACGGCAACCAGAACCTGTCCGCATTCGGGCCGCTGCAGCATCCCAGTCGGCAGATGTTCGGCGTGCGCGGCGCACCCGGCAACACCATCAACCACATCACCAGCTACTTCGTCGGCAACCACACCACCCGGGTGTTCGCCGACGCCGTCGATATCGTCTCCGGAATCGGTTGGGACAAAATCCAATTCGACGACGACGGTAATCCCGTCAATCCGGCCTACCGGTTCGTCAACGTGTACCGGGTGGTGTCCAACCTGGGCGTCTTCGACTTCGGCGGTCCCGGGCACAGCATGCGCGCGGTATCCCTGCACCCCGGCGTCACCGCCGAGCAGGTCGCCGAGAACACCGCCTTCGAGGTGGCCGGACTGGACGCGGCCGCGGTGACCCGGGAGCCGACCGCCGCCGAACTCGAGCTGCTGCAGCAGATCGACCCGTTGGGATTGCGGGCCAAAGAGGTCCGGGCGTGAGCACGCTGAAGACCGCGCTGACCGAGCTCGTCGGGATCACCCATCCCGTCGTGCAGACCGGGATGGGCTGGGTGGCCGGGGCGCGGCTGGTGGCGGCGACGTCCAACGCCGGTGGTCTGGGCATCCTCGCGTCGGCGACCATGACGCTCGACGAGCTCGCCACCGCCGTCACCAAGGTCAAGGCTGCCACCGACAAGCCGTTCGGCATCAACATTCGGGCCGACGCGGGCGACGCGAACGACCGCGTCGATCTGCTGATCCGCGAGGGAGTCAAGGTCGCGTCGTTCGCCCTGGCCCCCAAGCCCGACCTGATCGCCAGGCTGAAAGAGGCGGGCGTGGTGGTGATCCCGTCGGTCGGCGCCGCCAAGCACGCCAAGAAGGTGGCCGGCTGGGGCGCGGATGCGGTGATCGTCCAGGGCGGTGAGGGCGGTGGGCATACCGGCCCGATCGCGACCACGCTGCTGCTGCCGTCGGTGCTCGACGCCGTCGCCGGCACCGGGATGCCGGTGATCGCCGCGGGCGGGTTCTTCGACGGCCGCGGTCTGGCCGCGGCGCTGTCCTACGGTGCCGCCGGCGTCGCGATGGGCACCCGGTTCCTGTTGACCGCGGACTCGACCGTGCCCGACGAGGTCAAGCAGCGCTACCTGGCGGCCGCCCTCGACGGCACCGTGGTGTCCACCCGGGTCGACGGCATGCCGCACCGGGTATTGCGCACCGGGCTGGTGGAAAAGCTGGAAAGCGGTTCGCGGTTGCGCGGTTTCGCCGCCGCGGTGGGCAACGCGCAGAAGTTCAAGAAGCTGTCCGGCATGACCTGGGCGTCGATGGCCAAAGACGGCCTGGCCATGCGGCACGGCAAGGAGCTGACCTGGTCGCAGGTGGTGATGGCGGCCAACACCCCGATGCTGCTCAAGGCCGGTCTGGTCGACGGCAACACCGAGGCCGGCGTGCTGGCATCCGGTCAGGTGGCCGGCATCCTCGACGACCTGCCGTCGTGCGCCGAGCTCGTCCCGGCGATCGTCGCCGAGGCCGTCGAGCACCTGCGCACCGCGGCCGGGTTCATCACCGACTGACCAAAGGTCAGTGCCCCGGCAACTCGAAGTGCTGGTAGTCCTTCGGACTGCGCCAGTCTCCACCCCAGGTCCAACCTCGGTCGGTGAAGGCGCGCACCGCGGGGTCCCCGGCGTGCAGCATGCCCGGGTCCTTGCGGGTCCGGTCCAGGTAGGGCTCGGCGTTGCTCGGCTCATAGGAGCCACCGAGATTCACCATCGGATTGATCAGCGGGTTGATGTCGACGGCTCGGCCGTAGGCGTGCTGGGACCAGCTGCGGGACCCGGGGATTCCGCGGCAGTTGAACGCCGAGGTGTTGTCGGCCTCCATGGACAGTTCGTCGTCGGCACCCGGATAGTGTTGTGCGGGCTCCATCTTGGTGATCGGGAAGGCCATCTCGCGCAGCCTGCCGAAGATCTGCTGGACCTGATCGACGATGTCCCGGTGCACGATCAGGTAACCGCGCTGCGACTGCCCCTTGGGGTCGATGTAGTCGATCTCGACACGGCGCAGCTGATCGGGGCCGACCGGGCACCCGGGGCGCCAGCTGTCGCCGAGTTCGGCGGCGGTCACCGTAGACACCCGTGGCGGCGGCGTCGAGGTGACCACCGTCTCGGCCGCGGCCGGTGCCGAGGACGCGGCGGAGTCGCCGGGCTCGGAGTTCCCCGAGCACTGGGTCAGACACGCCACCGTCGCCAGCGCCGCCAGCGCCCGCCCGATCCGGGCACCGGCCCCCGCCGCATGTGTGTTCACCGAAAGAATGTAACGCGCCGTGGATTTCCCACCGATCTCGGCGAAACCCGGCGTCGGGTCGCGGGGCGTTCCTAGACTCACCACAAAACGACGACTCGCCAGCAACCGAGCCGGTGGACGGGAGCCAATCTGTGAAGACCAATGCCGCCATCCTGTGGGAGTTCGGGGGCGACTGGTCGGTCGAGGAGATCGACCTCGACCCGCCGCAGGAGGGAGAGGTGCTGGTCTCCTGGGAGGCGACCGGGCTGTGCCACTCCGACGAGCACATCCGCACCGGCGACCTCCCGACACCGCTGCCCATCATCGGCGGGCATGAGGGCGCCGGCACCGTGCTCGAGGTCGGTCCCGGGGTCCGGGATCTTGCCCCCGGCGACCGGGTGGTCGCCTCGTTCCTGCCGGCCTGCGGCCGCTGCCGGTTCTGCTCGACCGGTCACCAGAACCTTTGTGATCTGGGCGCTTTCATCATGGGCGGCACCCAACTCGACCATACCTACCGGCGTCGGGCACGCGGCCAGAACATCGGTGCGATGGCGCTGGTCGGGACGTTCTCGGAATACGGCACGGTACCCGAAGCGTCGATCGTTAAGATCGACGACGACCTTCCGCTCTCCCGGGCCTGCCTGCTGGGCTGCGGGGTCACCACCGGGTGGGGCTCGGCGGTCAACACCGCCGACGTGGCCCCCGGGGACACCGTGGTGGTGATCGGCCTGGGCGGGATCGGCAGCGGCGCCGTGCAGGGTGCGCGGTTGGCCGGGGCCGAGAAGATCGTCGTCGTCGAACCGGTGGCGACCAAGCGCGAGCTGGCATTCCTGTTCGGCGCCACCCATTTCGTGGCCTCGATGCCCGAGGCGACGGCACTGGTCGCCGACCTGACCAGGGGCGTGATGGCCGACTCGGCGATCCTGACCGTCGGACTGCTGGAGGGTTCGATGGTCGAGGAGGCCGCCAATATCGTCCGCAAGGGCGGCGCCGTCGTGATGACCGCGCTCGGCCGGCTCGACGACGCCGCCCTGACGCTGAACATGGCGATGTTCACGCTGTTCCAGAAGCGGCTGCTCGGCAGTCTGTACGGCGAGGCCAATCCGCGCGCCGACATCCCCCGCCTGCTGAGCCTCTATCGGGACGGCAAGCTGCTGCTCGACGAGACCGTCACGCACGAGTACACGCTGGCCGAGGTCAACCAGGGCTACGCGGACATGCGCGCCGGCCGCAACATTCGCGGCGTGGTGCTACTGGAGCACTGACCGGGTCAGAGGCGTTCGATGATGGTGACGTTGGCGGTGCCGCCACCCTCGCACATGGTCTGCAGGCCGTAGCGGCCGCCGGTGCGCTCCAGGGTGTTGAGCATGGTGGCGAACAGCTTGGCACCGGTGGCACCGAGCGGATGGCCCAGCGCGATGGCGCCGCCGGAGGGGTTGACCTTGGCCGGGTCGGCGCCGGTCTCGGCCAGCCAGGCCATCACCACCGGGGCGAACGCCTCGTTGATCTCGACGGTGTCGATGTCCTCGATCGACAGCCCCGTCTTGTCCAGGGCGTAGCGGGTGGCCGGGATCGGTCCGGTCAGCATCAGCACCGGGTCGGCGCCGCGGGCGCTGATGTGGTGGATGCGAGCCCGGGGCTTCAACCCGTGATCCTTGACGGCCTGCTCGCTGGCCAGCAGCACCGCCGAGGCGCCGTCGGAGATCTGACTGGCCATCGCGGCGGTCAGCCGGCCGCCGTCGACCAGGGTCTTGAGCCCGGCCATCTTCTCCAGGCTGGATTCCCGCGGCCCCTCGTCGACCCGGAACGGGCCGTCCTCGGTCTCGATGGTGATGATCTCGTTGTCGAAGTTGCCGGCTTTGATCGCGGCGAACGCACGGTTATGGCTCTGCAGCGCAAAGCGTTCCATGTCCTCACGGGACAGGTTCCACCGCTCGGCGATCATCTCCGAGCCGCGGAACTGCGAAATCTCCTGGTCACCATAGCGTTTGAGCCACTCGCGGGACTCGTTGGTGGGCGAGGTGAAGCCGAACTGCTCGCCGAGGACCATCGCCGAGCTGATCGGGATCTGGCTCATGTTCTGCATGCCGCCGGCGACGATCAGGTCGGCGGTACCGGACATAATGGCCTGGGCGCCAAAGGAAATCGCCTGCTGGCTGGAGCCGCACTGGCGGTCGACGGTGACACCGGGGACCGCCTCGGAGTAGCCGGCCGCGAGCCAGGACAGCCGGCCGATGTTGCCGGCCTGCCCGCCGATGGCGTCCACGCAACCGGCCACCACGTCGTCGACGGCGTCCGGGTCGACGCCGACGCGGTCGATCAGACCGCGCCAGGCGTAGGCGCCCAGGTCCACCGGGTGAATGCCGGACAGCGCACCGCCGCGCTTGCCGACGGCGGTCCGAACGGCATCGATCACATACGCTTGCCCCATCACAACTCCCTATTTCTCGGCTCCACTCGGCGCGATACCGCCGAGGACGATCTGCAGGTAATGGCGGCCGACCTGCTCGGCGTTCAGCGGCCCGCCCGGGCGATACCAGCGCACCGAGACCCACGTCGTGTCCCGGATGAACCGGTAGACCAGGTCGACGTCGATATCGGTGCGGAACACCCCGGCGTCGACGCCCTCGCGAAGCACCTCGAGCCACATCTGCCGCTGCTCGCGGTTGCGCTCGTCGAGGAACTCGAAGCGCGGCTGGCTGGAGACCCGTTTGGCCTCGTCCTGGTAGATGACCACCTGGGCGTGCCGGTGTTCGATGGCCTCGAAGGAGACCATGAACAGCCCGCGGAACCGGGCCAGCGGATCAGGTTCGGTGTCGATCACCTCGCGGTAGCGGGCGAACAGCCAGTCCAGGAAGCTGCGCAGCACCTCCTCGACCATCTGCTCCTTGGAGGAAAAGTGGTGGTAGAGGCTGCCGGAGAGGATCCCGGCGGCGTCGGCGATGTCGCGAACCGTCGTCGCCTTCAGTCCGCGCTCGGCGAACATCTGCGCGGAGAGCTCCAAGAGCTCATCGCGCCGGCTGGGCGGTTCTCTGTCCACTCGGCCAGCGTATCAACCAAGCGCTTGCTCGGTACAGCCGGACTACAGCGCGGGCTACAGCGCGCCGCACTTCCGGCGGACCACGGTGCCCCTCCCGCCGGGGAGCGCCGGCAGGCGTGGTTAGAGCGCTCCGAAGCTGGAGGTGACCCAACGCAGCGGGTCCGCGCAGCGGAACGGCGCGATGCCCTTGTGGTTGAGCCGGTTGCCGACGGGTGGCTGGCCCAACGCCGACACCACGAAGAAGCGGTGCGGCAGGTGGACGCCGCTGGCCGGGTTCTCCACCGCAGCCAGGATCGAACCGCCGTGCAGCCGCTGCAGCAGACTGCGGACCTCTTCGTGCAGCAGGGCACCGTCGGCGTCGTCGTAGGTCTTCGACGAGGAACTGTCCCGCATGAACGCGGCGCCCGGGTTCGACATCACCCGGCTCCACGCCGAGCCCTGCACGTCGGCCAGCACCCGCAGCGCGTCGAACTTGGACAGGATCACCGCCAGCCGGGGCCGGCCGTCGCCGACCGCCAGCAGCAGGTTCGACAGCACCGACCGCGGGTCGCCGCCGCTGAACGACTGCGGCGGCAACAGGTCGTGCAGCTGTTCCCGGATCATGTCCACCCGCAGCGGGTCGAACATGAAGAACAGGGCGTCGGCGTTGCGGAAGAAGTGGAAGTGCGGCGCGTGCAGGTCACCGGCTTCCAGGTCCTCACCGGCGACGTCGCGCAGCACCACGAACCGGCGCAGCCCGTTCCAGGAGCCGATGCTGTAGACCAGCGGCTCGCGCTGGTACGACGCCTGGGTGTGCGACGCCGGGGTCGGCGGGATGAGGCCGCGCTGCTCGAACAGCGGCCGTTCGTAGATGGTGGCGTAGGCGTTGGCGGTGGCCGGAGTCGCCGGTTCCATCGACACCCCGAGTCGCTCGCAGAGCTGCTCCAACTGCTTGATCAGGACCGCGACGTAGAGGCTCTTACCGGTGGCGCGGGCACCGGCCATCGCGATGCAGATGGCCTGTCCGGAGCGCCAGCCGGTGGGCAGCACGAAGTGGCATACCGGGCAGATCTCGATCGCCGGACCGCCGAGCGCCTGGCTGGCCTCCATCGCCGACGACGGCAGCGGGCCGTGGTAGCCCGGCGGCCGCCGGACCTCGTGCATGGCGCCGATGTCGACCGGGGCGCCGTGATAGGCCGCGCCGACCCGGTCGGCGTAGCGGCGCTGCCCGGGCACATTCGGCGACACCGTCCACAGGTAGGCGTTGTCGTCGATGATCGAAAAGCAACGTGGGCACTTGGTGACCAGGCCGGGGATCATGTCAGTACTCGCAGTAGGGCGGCGGCGACCTTCTCCAGTTCGCCGGTGTTCTCGGTGAGGAAGCGGTCGATCGGCACGCCCTGCGGCGCCGGGACGAGCACCGGGCCGGCCGCCGCCAGCCGCGGGTCGTCGCCGATCCGCAACGCGGGAAACCGGCCGCCGGCGGCGAAGTCCCGGCCGTCGGTGATGGCCACGGTTCGGGGTCCGTCGGGGATCGCCGACCAGCGGGCACCCGCGGAGAAGCGCACCTGCGCGCGGCCGACGGCCTGTGCCAGCTCGGCCAGCGGCGCGGTGATGCCGACCGGTGCAGACCCGACCAGCACGGCGTCGACCTGGTTGATCCCGGCGACGTCGGCCACGCCGATGATCACGTCCACCGCGGCGGCGACGCTGCCGTCGGCAAAGGCCGGCAGCATCGACGCCGACGCGTCGACGGCGATCCGCAACGAGCCGCCGCGGCTGCGCTGGCGGGTGCCGCTGCCGCGGCGGGCGGCGGTGCGGGCCATATTGGCCAGCGGACCCAGCGGGGTGTCGGCCACCGCGCGCGCTTCGACCTCGATGACCGATCCGGCCGGGCTCAGACCCGCCAGTTCCATTGCGCCGGCGCCGGAAACGTCGACCGGCTCGAAGGTGACCTGCACCGGGTCGAGGTCGGACGTCGACTCCGGACCGATGCCCAGGTGCACGACGGTGCCGTGCGGAAACGCCGGGATGCCGGCCGGCTCTACGCCGACGGTGATCGGTCCGGAGACCGTCGGCAGGACCACCAGCTGGGCGTTGACCCGTACGATGTGCTGGCCGGGTTCCGCGGCGATGTACAGCGCGGCCCCGCCAACCTGCCCGGCGATCGAAATTGCCAACGGTTCGTTGGGGATCTCCACCCGGGGCGTCCGCGCCCCCAACAGATAGATCGGCATCACTGACTCCACTGTGTCTGGGCGGGAACGGGATGGGCCGGAACGGGATTCGCCGATTCGGCCTGCCACCCGGACAACTGCTTCTTGAGCATGCGGCTGACCCGGCGACCCTCCCCGTCGGGGCCGGCCAGCCGGGCCGCGGCCTCGGCCACCGCGCCCGGATCGACGCGGCCCGCCCACCGGGGCGCCACCGCGGCCAGTACCGGCCCGACCCCCGGCGACGGAAGCCCGGAGTCGGCGGACAGTGCGGCGGCGGCGAGCAGCGTCGCCGGGTCGATGACACCGTCGGCCAGCAGAGTGTCGACCTGCCCGATCGCCTCGGCGATCAGCGTGTCGTCGATGGGCGCGCCTGCCAGCAACCGCGGCGGCCGGGCACCGACGGTGGCGCCCAGGACCGACAGCACCAGCACCCGCCGGAGGAAGGCGCGGTTGACCGCGCCCGGGGCCAGATCGGCGACGTCGTCCCAGAACGGCACGTAGGCGGCGAAGTGGGAATCCAGGTAGTTCAGCGCCACCCAGTCGGCCGGGGACAGCGCCCACACCGCGGCGACGGCCACCGACTCGTCGCCCGGCACCGCGGCGATCACCCGGGTGGCCAGTTCGGTGGTGTCGGCGTCACCGGCGCCAGCGGCCAGCGCGCGGGCGGCGGCCCGGTCCGGGAACGGTCCGGTGGTGCCGCCGGCGGCCAGCAGTTCGGCGATGGTCCAGCCCTCGGTGCCGGCGATCGGGGTGAGCCGGTCCGGACCGGTGCCCAAGCGGCGCAGCCACCAGTAGGCGAGCTTGCGGTCGCCGGGATCGGCGGAGCCGCTCTGCACGGCGCGCACGGCGTGCAGCACGGTCGCGGTCCAGCCGGCGGCGCCCGGTTCGGCGGCCGCGGCGGCGGACACCGTCGGGCGTGGCTGGCCGTCGACCAGCCAGCTCACCAGCCGGGGGTGCAGGCCGCGCAGCGCGTTGTTGGCGGCCTCCGGGCTGCCGACCAGCCGGGCCGCCAGGGCGGCCCGCAGCTGCGGCGACACCGGGCCGGGCAGCCGGGCGATCAGGTCCGGGCCGACGTTCGGATTCGCCAGCGCCGGTGCGATATCGGAGCTCAGCAGCGGTTCGGCCAGCGCACCCAGGCCGGCCGCGGTAAGCAGGTCGGCTGCGCGCAGCAGCCGGATCGGTCCGGCGCCGCGCAGTGCGGTCAGCCGTGCCACCAGGTCGGTGCAGACGGGTTCGCCCAGGGCCTCTACGCTCAGGCCGGTCTGTGGCAGCGGTAGCGTCCCGGGCCGGTCCAGCCAGGCCGGGTCGGAGCACGCGCGGGTCAGATACACACCGGTCAGCGCGGTGGCCAGCACCCCCGTCGCCGCCGCGGCGGCACGTCCGGCCTGCTCGGTGGTGGTGCCGGCACGCCGGACGACCTCGCCCTCGACCAGGGCGACAACCTCCGGTTGCACGGCCAGTCCCGGCGGCGCCCACTCGGCGACCACCGACCGGGCCTCCGGCACGGCGTCGGCGAATTCTTCGCGAGCCAGCACCGACAGTGCCATCGGCAGCGCCGGGTGCAGTCCGGTGTCGTCCAATCGCGATGCGGCGTCGTCGATCTGGTCGAACATCACCGTCGCGTCGGTCGGGTCGATCAGGGCGACCTGCGCCATCGCCGACCACTCGGTCACCGGCACCTGCTGGCCTCGGGAGGTGCGGTGCGGCTGACCGCCCAGTGCCCCGAGGGACACCGGCTCGGATTCACCGAGCACGAAGAATCCGCGTTCGGCGCAGGCGTCGAGGTCGGATTCGGGTACCGCGATCAGGAACTCGGTGTTGCCGGCGGTCAGCTCGTCGGGCCGGTCGAAGGTCGAGAAGCTCAGTGCAGCAGCCGTTCCCGTGGACATGAACCGACTCACCAAGCCGATCCACAGCGCGGCGTGCTCGAGCGAGGAAACGCCCAGCACCACCGAGGAGTTCGAGCGCATGGCGGCCAGCACGGCGTCGAGCAGCACGCACGCGGTGCCGAGCCGCCAGACCGTGGCGTCGCAGGCGAAGTCGACGACGGCCTGGGTGCTGACCAGTGCCGTCGTCTCCGGAATCCGGTCGCCGAGTTCGGCTTCCCGGACGGCGGTCGGGCCGTAGGGGGTCAGCCAGCCCGGCGATCCCCAGCGTTCGATCGGGCGCACCGCCGAAGGCACCGGCATCCGATCCAGCAGAACGTGGGCGAAGACGTTCCCGGGGCGTCCGGTGCTGTCCGGACCGGCGGGCACGGTGTGCCAATACGCGGCACCGGCGTCGATCGGCCGGTAGCCCAGTCGCCGCGGCAGCGCCGCGATCTGCTCGGGTGTCGGGTACTGAGGAAGCGGCTCAACGGGATTGAGCGTGGTGTGCACCCCGGTCACCAGCACGTGCTGTTCGGCGGGAGTGATCGACCCGGTGGTCTGCTTCACCTGCCAGCCGCCGGCCGAGCCGGGGGTGTCGAACGAGGTGTAGGTCAGTTGGGCGAAGCGGTCGGTCATGACTGGGGCTGCCCGCCGCGCAGGCGCAATGCGTCGACGTGGGGGTCCAGCAGCGCGAACCGGCGCAATCGTTGCGGATCCAAGTCGGCGAAAAGCCGAATCCACCCCGTCAGCCCGCGCACATCGCCCCCCCATGTCTCATTGCTGCCGGCCTTTGCCAGCGTGCTCCACTGGAACGTCTTGACCGCACCGGATGCCGGGCGTCCCTCGTCGTCGAGGCGCACCATGTCGACCGGCGTTCCGTCGGTGGAACTCAACGGAATTCGATCGGGGTTGTGCACCATGACGAACGGGGGTGATCCGAACATGTCGTTCTCGGACCGGATGCGGACCGCGGCCAGCGCCGGCATGCCGGTGGCGGTGTCGGGAATGGTGCGCAGTTCGTACCACAACCGGGCCAGCCCGCCGTATTCGATGGAGGCCGGAGCGCCCTGCACCGGGCGCCCGGCGCTGTAGGCCACCGGGAGAAGGTGCAGCGAGCAGCCGGCCGGCGGCAGGTCGTTGATGAACTGCATTCCGCCACTGCGCTCGTAGTCGGCCAGCGAGATCTCGAAGCTGCGACCGGTCAGCCCGCGCGCCGGGTCGTGTCCCTTGGGGGCGATGAAGATCCGGACCGCGGCCGCGCCCTGCGGCCAGTCGAAGGTGAGCACCTGCTTGTTGCAGTACTCCACCAGCGACACGTCGGTGATCAGCCCGGTGCGCACCGACGACTCGGAGCGGCCCAGCCGCGCCCGCCCGTCGAGCACGGTCACCGGGGTGAAGTAGGCGCGATGCCACTCGTGCGGCCAGGGCACCCCGGCCATGGTGGACTTCACCGAGCCGTCCGGTTCGCGGCGCTCGGCCACCGGGTGGGTCAGCATTGCCGAGCGCGGCAGGCCGACGTGTTCGAGCGCGCTCTCCTCCAACTCGGAGTCACGCGCTCCGGCGGCCGGCGGTTCGGCGGTTCGGTACAACAACACGCGCCCGAACTCCGGTGCGGTCCATTCCAGGTCGAAGACCACGTCCTTGCGCTCGGCGTGCATGGTGACGCTCAGGTCGTCGACCGGGACCACCACCGCCGACACTCGGATGTCGGCGTCGACGTAGTCCGACAGCCGCACCTGGCCGTCGACCTCGACTTCGCAGCGCAGCTGGTAGACGTAGCGTCGGCCGCGTTCGATCTCCTGGTCGATGAAGCCGGTCAGATTCGGTGTGCCGGCCTGGATGCGGAAGGCGGCACCGGCCCGGGAGGCCAGTTCGGCGGGCATCCGGTAGATGTGCACGGCGACCACGCCCGGAGGCGCCTGCCACTGGCCGATCACTCGGCCGGAGTCCTCGCGGACCTCGACCTGGCTCAGGCCCCCGACGACGACACCCGCGGCGTGCAGCACCGGCTGGGCGGCCATCGCCGCGGCCGCGTCCTCGCCGACATAGGCCCACACCTGCAGGTGCCGGATGGCCGAGGTCAGCGCGCGGGCGTCGCGGGCGGCGGCCTCGCGAGTGGCCGCGATCTGGAATCCGTGATCCGGTGAGTAGCCGCGGGATTCCTCGCTGGACACCACCCGGTAGATGACGTGGGATTCGCCGGACGGGTGCTCCGCCCAGCTCAGGTCCAGGCCGCCGCCGGGGGCACGGCGCAGCCGGATGTCGGGGACCCGATCGGGCATCGGTGCGAACTGGAAGGGCGCAAACCCGGACTGCGGCACCGGTTCCGGCCGGGGAGCCGCGGTGGGCGCAGGCTCGGCGGGCCGCGGGGCCTCGGTGGGCGCCGGGGCCCCGGACATGGCGCTGGTTTCCGGCTCATCGACACCGGACTGCACCGGCGGCAGGGTCACCGGCGGCGCGATGCGCGGCGTGGAGCCGGTGCCCGGCGCCGGGAGACGGATCATCGCGGTGGCCTCGGAGGGGTCCGGGGCCGGCGGGGCGACGGGCGCCTCCGGTGCCCGGTGGGCGCCGGGCTTGCGCTCCGCCGCGGCGGTGGGGCCTGCCGGCTCGGCGCCGGACAGCACCCGGGCCATATCCTCGGCGTGCTCGGCGACCGCGCCGGGCAGCATTTCCCGGAGCTGGTCGACGTCGGTGCGCCCGGAGCGCAGCACCAGCCGGATGTGAGCCTCCTTGAACGCGGCCGGCGAGACGGTGCCCGCCGCGATCAGTTCCTCGCGCCAGCGCAGCAGCGCCGCCAACCGCGGATCGTCGGTCTCGTTGTTCGGCTGTGAATCGCCCATTGCTAGAACACCATCGATTCGGACGGCGGGGTGTCCTCGCCGTCGGTTCCCAGGGCCCGGATCGCCGTCGTCGGCTCGAACTCGTGCGATTCGACGGCCTGGGCGAACATCGCGAACTCGTAGCTGGGCAGCCCCTCACCCACCTGTACGACGACCGCGCGGTACTCCAGCCCGCTGCGCGCCACATCCCCCTCGTCGACGGCGACGGCGCCGCGGCCGGCGGTGGCCGCGGCCGGGGTGAACAGCGCCGCGTCGAACGGAACCGGCACGCTCGCGCGGCGTTTGTCCAGCAGTCCCGCGCTGAACTCCGCCGGGGAGACCTGGCGACCGGTGGTGGGCACGAACACCCCCGCGGTCAGCGCCTCGGCGATGCCGCTGGCCGGGTCGTCGAACATCGCCTGGACCCGACCCCACAGCGCGGTCGCGCCCTCGGACTGCACCTGGTGGGTGGCCACCGCGTGCGACCAGCCGTCGAGGCCGGAACCGCTGCCGACCCCGCCCATCCGGAACAGGGCGGCCGGGTCCTCGCGGACCTGGCGGGCCGCGGTGGCCAGCATCTGCTCCCACGGGCCGGTCAGCCAGCCGACGCCGTAGAGCCGACGCTGCAGGTTATGCGCGGTCGCCTCGGCCTCGGTCTCCACCGGTGCGGCCACCCCGACCTGGGTGGAGCGGGGCAGCCCGTCGAGGATGTGCGGGCGGCGCGGCCGCGGCGGCGCGACCGGCCCGAACGGCATCCGCAGCACCTCGCCGAGCACCCGGTTCCAGGCCAGCAGCTGGCCGTAGGCCGCCGACAGCCGGCTCAGGTCCTGCACGGCGCTGCGCAGGTTGAACTGCATGGCCTCCAGTTCGCCGAGCCGGGATTTTCGCAAGCTCAGCTCGGCGAACAGGTGTCGCTGCCCGACGATGAACAAGATCAGCGCGGCGATGAAGTAGATGACGACGATGGAGCCACCGACCCAGGCGACGAACTCCCCCGTCCACCAGGTGTGACCCCAGTGGAAGATGAGACCGCAGAACAGCACGATCAGCGCGACCAGCACGGTCCAGCCGGCAGTGCTGATGATCAGCGAGATGATCCGCTGACGTTCCCGCAGCTGCGCGTCGACGTCCGGGCGGGCCGCGGCGACGCGGATCTGCTCGACCAGGGTGGACACCTCGGCGCGAGCACGGCCCATGAAGTCGGCCATGATCGAGCCGACCTGGGCGGCGTAGCTGCGCCCGACGGTGCCGTCCCACTGATGCAGGGCCTCGAAGGTGTGCCGTGCCTCGACCCCGGCGGCGGGGTCGGAGAAGTTCGACTCCAGCCGGCCGCGCAGTTCGGCCGTGCCCAGCACGTCGCCGCCGGCGAGGGCGGGGATACCGACGACGGCGGCCAGCGAGGCCGGGATGTCGGTGAAGGCGTCGGCGGCCGAGGGCACCACGTCGGCGGCCCGGGGCAGCACGCCGATACCGGCGCCGACGGCGATCGGTTCCATCGCCGCGCTGCGCCGGCCGCCGTCGGCCAGCGTCAAGGCGCCGTTGACGTAGTCGTTCCACAGCCCGGACAGGTCGGTCTGCACGAGCTGACCGGCACCCGGCTGGGCGCCGAGTTCGGAGCTCATCGCGTCGGCGCCGCGGCCAAGTTCCTGCCAGCTGGCGACCTGTGCGTTGGCGACCACCGAGTAGGCCGAGTCGGTGCCACCGAAGACCGCGTGCTGGACGGTGCTGGCCAGCACCGACTGCACCGAGCCGAGCATGCCGGACAGCCAGGCGGCCGGCGCATTGCGCAGTGCGGCACCCAAAAACGACATGAACGCCTTGAGCGCCTCGGCCGAGGAGATGGCCTGCACGTCGGTGGCGCCGACCTGCATTCGGCTGCCGCGCAACACCTCCCGGTGCTTGGTCATCAGCGCCCGGGCGGCGGTCTGCGCGGCCAGGCCAGTGTCCTGCACGTAGACGACGTTGCCCGCCGAGCTGCGCGGCAACGGCAGCCGACCGCCTGCGTCGAACAGCTGTATGCGCAGCTGGTCCTCCACGCCGAGGGCGTCCAGCTGGCGGTAGTAGGCCCGCACCGCGCGCACGGTGTGCCCAGGCAGGATCGGCAGTTCGTCGAACACCGATCGGCCGATGCCGCTGTACAGGCCGGCGGCGGCGGCCACCACCGGGGACACCAGGGTGGCCACGTCCAGCGGGTCGGCCAGCCGTTCGACCACTACCGAGCCCAGCGTCGGGCCCGCCGAATCCTCCGGCGCGATCAGCAGGTTGTGCCAGCCCTCCAGCACCATCGCCGGGTCGTAGCCGCGGGGTTCGGGGATGCCGCGGGTGTAGAGGATGCGCAGCAGGGTGATCGGGGTGCCGACGACGGCGGCGCGCACCGCCTGCTCCAGCGCCTGTTCGGCGGCCCGCGGCGCCCGCCAGTCGGCCGGTGCGTCGGCGGGCACCAGCACCGCCACCCGCACCCGCTGATAGCGCTGCTCGGTCAGGATGCGTTGCAGCACATCGGCGTGCGACCGCCCGCCGTGGACGAAGGTGGCCGGGATCGAGGTCCTGCCGATGTCGGCGGGATCCACCCAGACGAACGGGTCGACCAGTTCGACCGCCGAGTAGTCGGCGAGGACCGAGATGATTTCCGAGGATTCACCGCGCGGCACCAACAGCACGGTCATTGAATTCGGGTTGCTCATCCTCAGAACGTCCCACCCTCAGGGATATGCAGGTCCTCGCCACCGCCGTCGGCGCCGCCGGATCCGGTAGCACCGGCGAGCGGGGTGGCCACCAGCGATTCGGCCTCGCGGATCTTGGCGCACAGGGTGTCGGTGGCCCAGTACACGTCCGGCGCCAGGTCCCGGAAGATCGGGGTTTTGCTGGCCTTGGCGCGGGTGGTGACGGTGGTGAAGACGCCGCCCTCGGCCGCCCCCGGGCTGCCGGCGGGCAGGTACTCGGCGGCCAGGTCGCGGACCGTCTCCAGCCACTTGACGGCCGCATCGGCCCGCTCGGACACCGTTGTGGCGGAGGCGATTTCCGGGATGCGCGAGGCCAGCTTCCCGGTGCTGCCGTTGCGCAGGAAGTCCGCCAGCCGGGACACGGCGGCCAGTTCCACGATGCCGCTGGCCGGGTCCTGGGAGTTGGAGTCATACAGCTCGCGCAGCACCCGGTACGGGCGCAGCGACCGCATTGCCGGCGGCTCCAGCGACTGGGCGATAGCCAACAGGATGCCCTCCAGCACCGCGGGCAGCCAGTCGTACTGGGCGGTGAACTCCGATGGCGGGGTCAGCAGCGGGTTGGGGAACGGCACCCACTGCTGGTGCTCGTCGTCGTAGACCCGGACCGGCTCGGTGTAGGGCGACGGCGGGATTTGGATCCGGCCGGTGACCTGCCCGAGGAACCAGCCGGCCGTCATGGTGCGTCGCTCGTCGTCGCCCATCGGCAGCGAGGCCTGCAGCGGGCGGGACCGGCGCAACCGCCAGAACGGCACCCGGGCCGGACCCGCGGTCGACGACCATTGCTGGGCAACGGGTTTGAGCACCGAGTCGAACGCCAACGGCGAGTAGTTCGGGTACGAGCCGAAGATGTCGATGTGGGTGACGCTGTCCTCATCCGACATGGCGCGCCCGTAGTTGTCCCGGGTGGCCTGGTCGATGCGGGGGTTGGACTTCAGCGCATCGGCGAGCTCATTGGCCACCGCCTGCCCCAGGAACGGGATCTCGGAGAACTTGTACCGGTACTCCAACTGCTGACCGGGGTGCACCGCCTGCAGGCTCTGGTCGTTGACACTGGCCAGCGGCCGGGCCAGCGACAGCGCCTCGTTGAACTTCACCACCACGTCGTGACGACGGGAGCCGAGCTCGGATTCCGAGGCGCCCACGCCCTGGATGAAGTCGCGCAGCGACACCTTGCAGAACTCGTCGAACGCCTCACCCGGGCGGGCGATGTAGGTGCGCGCCCGGGCCAGCAGTTCGGCCGGCCGGGTGTGCACGTCGTATTGCGCCATCGCCGGAACCAGTGCGGCACCGGTCTCCGGGTCGGAGCCGAAGGCCCGGCTCACCCAGGTCGACGTCAGATCGACCAACCCGCCGGGCGCCGGCACACCACCGGTCGTCGGCCACAGCCCGGAGATCACCCGCGCGGTGCTCTCGGCGACCGCGGCGTAGAACGGCGGCGAGCCCGGACCACTGACCAGCGCCTTGGGCAGGTCGAGTTCGTAACGCGCCTTGAACGCCGTCGAATTGATCAGCAGCACTTCGTTGTTGGCCTCGGCGAACCGGCCGGGCACCAGCTCGTCGGCGTCCGACGGCCAGGCTACGTACTGGTCGGTGGCCAGCCGGGCCAGACCGACGTCCGAGGGCTGCTCGGCGCGGGCGTTCTCCAGCAGCACCTGGGCCTCCGACAGCGCGGCGCTCAGCGGTGCCAGCACCTCGCCGCCGAACACCTTGAACACCTCGGCGATCTTCTGCGATGCGCTGGCGTACAGGGCGCGGCGGATGTTGCCCTGGAACCCGTCCAGCGCGGTGAACAACACCTGGTCGGCGTTGGCCATCACGCCGTGCAGCGACATCAGGGTGCCCTCGACGTTGGGCGCCAGCGCCACAATGTCTTTCGGCCCCATCGAGCCGAGATCACCCATGGCCGTTGCCAGTTGGTCGTCAATGAAGCGGCGCAGCAGGTCCACCATGCCGCGCGCATACGGCAGGGAGAAGTCCGCGACGGCCCGGGTGACGGCGGTGTTGACCCGCTCAGCGAATTCCCTGTGCCAGGCGAACGCCAGCGCGTAACCGGCTTCGTTGACCGCCTGGGCCAGCGGGCCGCGACGGTTGGCGACGGCCTGGCGGAAGATCGGCACCCACTGCTCACCGGCCATCCCCGCCGGGTTCGGCAGATACGGCCGCAGCTGGCGCTCGATGATGGTGTTGCAGACCCCGGCGACCTGGCGCGGCGGCAGCGCGAGGTTCGTCATCCAGCCGCCGAGCACCCGGATCCGGCTGTTCTCGTCGCCGGTGGTGGGCGGCAGGCCGATGCCGTTGCAGATCGCGCCCCACTGGCTGTCCAGCAGCGAGTCGAGCTGCTCGGTGCCCGAGGCCGGGTTGCCCGGCTGCAGGTGACCGAACAGCAGCTTGTCGGCGGCGCTGCGGGCCAGCCGCTGCGCGGCGTATTCGGCGTAGCGATCCCGGCCCATGCTGAGGCTGGCGAAGCCGTAGGTGCCCCAGGGCAGCGGGTCCCACACCTTGTTGCCCCAGCCGAGCAGGTCGCGGTCACCGGCGGGCGAGGCGGTATTGCCGAGGTCGTAGGAGACGAATTGGTCGCTGGCGGTGCCGGACATCATCAGCCCGGCCAGGCCGCGGCCCAGCCCGCGGTACACCGCGTTCTGCGAGCCGTCGCCGAACAGCGTACGGTCGGCGCCGACGTAGCGCCCGACCGGGAACACGCGGGCGAACGGGATCGGCTCGCCGTCGCCGTGCTGCTGGCCGAGGGCCCGCAGGATGCGGACGTCGTGGTCGCGGGCGGCACCGGACTGGCTGGCGACGATCTCGCCGAGCATGGCCAGCGCGTTCGCGCGCACACCGATGCGGGCGCTTTCCGGCAGCGAGTCGAAGATGTCGGGCGTGACCATGAAGACACCCATCAGCTTGGGGTCCAGGCCCTGCACCAGGGTCAGCAGCCGGCAGATGTCCAGCGCCATGGATGCACCGGCGCCGCCGGCCATCGACGAGACGACGAGCACCAGCGGCGGCTCGTTCGGGTCGAACCGGCCCATGCCGGGGACCTTCAGCCGGGCCATCTCCGACATCGCCTCGACGCGGAACAGCTGGTCCCAGGCGGTCTGCAGGCGCTGGCGGACCTCGCCCGCCTTGCTGAGGGTGATCATCCGGCCGATGGCCCGGTACTGCCCGGCGCCCGCCGAAATGGGGTTGGTGACGCCCTCGGGTGAGCGAGGCGCCCAGGTCCCGATGGCGTCCAGGGCGCCCTCGGCCGCCAGCCGCTGCGACAGCGCGCTGTCCAGCGTGGCGTAGCTGGAGCCCTGCGGCCCGGTGCCGACGTAGGTACCGCCCTGCGCCGGGACGTTGGCCAACCCGTCGGGACCGGATTCAGCGCCGCTGGGGACGTCGATGTGGACGAACTGCCAGCCCGTCGGCAGCGAGTGCACGCCGGCGGCCAGCAGTTCCGAACGCAACTGGTCCATCATGTAGCTGAGAGTGGCGCCACCGGAACCACCGCATCCCACGACCAGAAAACGTCGCATCAAGCTCCTCCTCGGTACGGGTCAAACGGGTTGATCGGACGCTGCCGGGTCGTTTCGGAGTCGTCAGCGGGTGCGGGTTGGTTCCCGAACCGGGGGTGCGGGGCCTCCATCGTCTCGCCCTGATGGTCGATGGCCGACGGCGGCACCGGCTGGTCGTAGATGCCGGGACCGGGCCGCGGGGGTTGCTGCATCGGGGGATGCTGCGGCGGCGGCTGATGCTGCATCGGGGGTTGCTGGGGAGGCCGCTGGTGCTGCATCGGGGGTTGCTGCGGCGCCTGCGGCGGCAGCGGTGCCGCGAACGGGTCGGTGAATCCGCCGCCCTGGCCGCCGAATCCGCCGCCGGGCGGGCTACCGAAGCCACCGCCGGAGGGAGCACCGAAGCCACCGCCGGGCGGGGGACCGAAGGACGGCGCAGGAGACGCACCGAAGGCATCTCCGGCGAACGGATCACCGCCGAAGGGGTCGCCGCCGGGGCCGGTCATCGGGTCGCCGCCGAACGGTGACGGGTCGGACGCACCGGCGCCGACCGGCACCAGGTTCGCCGCGCCGGCCCGGGCCCGCAGGCCCGACAGCATGTCGGGCAGCTTGCGCTCGATCTCCTCGAACAGTTTTTCCCGGGCCGGGATGTCCGTCTGCCCGCCGACCATGATCAGCACCTCGGCCCGGTCCTGGGGGCCGCGCGGATCGTGCAGCAGCACCCACTTGCCGTGCACGGCCAGCGGTAGCACCGCCTGCACGCCCGACTCGTCGGTGGACGGCAGCTCCGAGCCAGCCGACAGCAGGCCCGGTGCGTCGACGCGCACGTGCGCGGTGCCGAACGGGCTACGGCCCAGCACCACCTTGAGGGTGACGCCCTCGACGGTCAGCGTGCGAACGCCGCTGGCCAGCCCGGGCACCGGGGTGACCAGGTCGGTTTCGGCCAGTTCGAAGGGCTCGCCATCGCGCAGCAGCACCCCGTGGTCGATCTCCACCGGGATGCGCTGGGCCAGCATGGGAGCGCCCGGGATCTTGCCGACGTACCACTTGGACAGGTACAGCAGGGCCAGCGGGATGCCCGGGCCCAGCAGCAGCGCGGCGATCAGAGCCAGCACGAAGTTCAGCGGGCTGATCGGCTTGATCATGTTGGCGTTGAACGCCACCACCATGGTCTCGGACTCGTTCGGCTTGTCCTTCGGGGCGATGTTCAGCGTCACCTTGCCGTTGAGGCTGGCGTTGTCGGCGTGGTCGGTCGACAGGTCGACCTGCAACTCCGCCTTCTGTCCCTCATCGATCTTCAGGCAGTTGGTCCCACCGTTGCTGGGTGAGGTCACCGCAATGGTGCCCAGAGCCTCCGGCGCCGCCGGCACATCGGGCTTGCTGCCGTCGGCGATCCACACGCAGCCCGGACCGGTGACCTCGAGTTTCGCGGTTGCCTTGGTGCCCTCGACATCGCCGAACTTGATGGTGTCACCCGGTACCGGCATACCCAGCTTGGGCTGCAGGGTGATCGGGATGTCCTTGTTCTGCGGGCTCAGCACGGTACCCTCGATCGGCTTGCCCGCGGCGTCGAGCACCGGTTTGCCCTCGGGGTCCAGCGGTGCCGCAGTCTTGATCGTCAGCGACATCTTCACCGTCGCCGCACCCGGCTTGAGCGAGGTCAGGTCCACATCGACCGGGGTGGCGATGGCCGTCTTGGGCACGTCCTTGAGCACCTGCACCGGGGCCGAACCGTCGACGGCGACCGAGGCCGACAGGGTGGCGTCACCGGCGATGGAGCTCGGATCGATCGGCTTGTTCTTGCCGTCGACCAGGCCGAACACGACGCCCTTGGTGACCTGCCCGGCGCGCCACGGCTTCGCGTCGTCGATGGTCACCGCCGGGAAGATGTCGGTGGTGATGTGGATATTGGTCTTGGAGATGGCGTCGGCGTGCTGGCCGGTGGTATCGACGTAGACCAGCGCCCACTGCCCCACCCAGGCGGGATTGTCGGGTCCGGCGATGGTGATCTCCTGCGCCGAATCCGACTTCCACTCATAGGTCACCGGGATGCCGTCGAGCGTGGTCTCGGACTTGCCGTCCTTCTTGGGCAGATCCACCTTGGCGCCGGTCGGCGAGTACAGCCACGGCTCGATACCGGCGACGCCGCCGGAGCCGAGGATGGTGACCGTCTTGACCGAGCGGTCCAGCACGAAGTTGTGCCGGCCTTCCTCGCACGGCTGGCCGGGCTGGCACACCGGCTTGGTGTCCTCGATCTTCGGGTCCGGGTTCAGCGCGTCGAACGCGAACAGCATGTCGTCGATGTTGGAGACGCGGTAGAACCCACCGGGGACCGGATCGGTGATGCTGCCGCAGGATTTGCCGGCCACCCCCTTGCCGGTCGCGATCGCCGACAGCACGTCGAAGTCCTGGTCCGACTGCTGATCCCCCAGACCGACCGCCAGCATGACGATCTTCGAGGTGCGCAGCTGATCGGCCAGGCCGCCCTTCTTGCAGATCGCCTCGGTCGCGGCGGTGATGGCCTGGTTGACGCCGTCATCGCTGTTCAGGTCCACGCCGGGGGCGTAGCTGCGGGTACCCGGGCGCTTGGTGAAGTCGATCTTGCCGTCGGTGAACCAGGCGATGGCCTGGCACCGGTTGGCGTCGCCCTTGGCCCGGGTGGCCAGCTGGCTCCGCGCGCCGTCGAGCGCCTGGAAGTAGTCGGTGTCGGCGCCGGAGTTGTTGTTGGCCAGCTGCGCCAGCTGGTTCTTGACGTTCTCGACGGATCCGCCGTTGAGGCCGGTCCAGTCCTGGCGCATCTGGAAGTCCTCGGAGAACCCGGCGATGGCGACGTCGAGTTTGGCCGAGGTCCGGTCGGCGTAGCGGGCCAGCGTGTCCAGCAGGTACTGGCCGGCCTTGACCCGCGCCGCGGCGGGGTCGGTGTCTTTGAGGCTGCCGGACTCGTCGATCAGCAGCAGCAGGTCGCCGGCCTTCTGGCCGGCCAGGCAGGCGCCGTAGCGGTCGACGGCGCGGTTGTCGGCTTCGGCGCGGGCGATGCCGGCGAACAGGCCGGAGGAGGCCAGTCCGAACAGCAGCGCCAGGACCGCCGACAGCAGCAGGAATCGAGACAGAGCGGATCGCATCGGGGCTATAACCTTCCCGCCCACAGGGCGATCTGCCAGGCACCCAACGCGATGCCCACCGCGCTCACCGCGAGCACCGCCCAGTACCCGTTGGACAGCCAGGCCGGCGCGGAATAGACCGAGTTCATCCGGCGCTTGGTATCGGCCGCGCTGAACCAGGCCAGCATGCCGATCGCGGCGGGCCCGGCCAGCAGCCAGCCCAGCAGCGCCAGCACCACCGAGTTGTCCAGCGGGATGGCGACCAGGCCCAGGATCACTCCGAGGATCGCCACCCCGAGTGCGCCGAACATCAGCTTGGTCGGCGGTCCGGCCACCGTGAGGTCGCCGATCATCGGCGTGCCCTCGGATCCCCCGAATGGCGAACCGCCTGGTGCGATGACGTCGCCACCCGCGCCGAACGGGTCGAATCCGCCGCCTCCGGGGCGGGTCGCCGTCGGCGGCGGGTTGAAACCACTGGACTGCGGGTTGAAGCCGCTGGATTGCGGCCCGGCCGGCGGCGCCATCGGCGCGCCGAAGCCACCCGAGGGCGGCGCGGCCGAGGACTGACCGAAATCGCTGAAGTCGAACGGATTTGACGGCGGCATAGTTTTTCCGGATACCTCGTCAGTACTTATTCAGGCAGACCGCGAACGAGCGGTCCGGGGGCTCGGCGGCATAGGTGGTGTTGCAGGCGGAACCCGACGAGGCGATGGACACGACGGTGTACACCCCGCTCATGCTCTCGCAGTCCACCTGGAACAGGTCGAGCGCATAGGCGCCGGTATCGCGGGACTGGATCTCCACGCACATCCCGACGGTCGCCTGGCTCAGCTCGATCTTGTCCCGACGGCGCGCGGGCGCCTTCGTGGTGGCGGTGACGGTCTTGGTCGACGGCGCCACTGTGACCCCGGCCTTGCTGGTGGTCGCGGTGGTGGCGAGCGGCTGCGTCGGGCCGTCGTCGCTGGCGAAGAACAGCCAGCCGAAGATCGACGACAGGATCAGCAGGATGATCAGCGCGACGGTCAGCACGTAGCCGATCACCAGCCCGGCGATCGCCGACGGCCTGCCGCGCTCACCGGTTCGCTTGATCTGCGGCAACGCCAGATGACCCAGCACGATCCCGGCCGGCGGCAACAGCACCCCGAAGATCGGCGACAGGACCGCGTAGGTGTTCAGCTTGGGCTGCGCGGGAGGTACCCCCGGCGGAAATCCCGGCATACCGGGCATCCCGGTCCCGAAACCGGGCGTGCCGGTACTCACCGGCACCCCGTAGCCCATCGACGGACCGGCGTCCATACCCCCGAAGGGGTCCCCCATCTGCGGCCCGAACGGGTCGCCACCGTAAGTCACTGATGCAGTCTAACGAACCGCCGGTAACAGGCGTCGCGGCAAAAGGTCAACCCGCATATTTGACGTAGCAGGCGAAGACGGTCTTTTCGTGGTTGTAGAGCATGCTGGTGCGGCACTGCGCTTCCGTCGGTACGACGTCGGTCACCTGGAAGACCCCGTCACGGACCTCACAGCTGGCCCGGTACGCCTTGATGAACTGGGCTGACTCGCCCTCTTCCGGGTTCGGCCGCAGATTCTGGATCTCCACGCAGTCACCGACCCGCAGCTCCTCCACTCGCACCGTCGGCCGGGTGGTGGGTTCGACCGTCACCACGCTGGTCGAGGTGCGCGGCGGGGCTGTCGTCGTGGTCCGGGTGGTGGTGGTCGTCGACTGGTGCGGCACCGTGGGCTCCGATTCGCCGTGGCCGCGCAGCAACAGCAGCCAGACCAGCAGGGCGATGATCGTCAGCAGGATGATCACGTAGGACAGCGTCAGGCCCAGCACCGCGCGCCTGCGCCCGGCCTGGTTTCGCTCCTTGATCTGGTTCAGGGCGAGGTGCCCGAGCAGCGCACCGACCGGCGCGAACACGAACGCGAACACCACCGACAACGTGGCCAGGGTGTTGACCTCGCCCTGCGGCTCGGTCGGCGCGGGGAATCCCCCGGGACCCGGATAGCCGGTGGACATCGGGGCGTCGCCGAAAGGCGCACCGTAGCCGCCCGACGCGGGCTGGTAGCCGCCCGGCTGGGACGGTCCGCCGCCGAACGGGTCGCCCCCGAACGGATCACCACCGAACGGATCGCCGCCGTAGGGGCCCCCACCGTAAGTCACGCGGGCCAGTTTACGGGCGTGCCGAAAATTAGCGTCGGAAGGGACGCCGCGGCGGACTTAGGGTCGATCCATGACCCGCGATGAGCTCGCCGCTGACTGGACCGGCGGGATCCCGTTCGCCCTCGAGACGCTCGTCGACGACAAGGACCCCGACCCCATCACGTTCGACTTCAGCGCCGAGTCGTTGACCCGTCTGCTGGCCGAGGTCCGGCTGGTCATGCGCGATGCCGCCGATGTGCTGGACACCGACGACCCCGAGCACCGGCGCGGTGTGCTGGCCTACCTCGGGGAGACCTTCGCGCTGGTGTGCGGGGGCAGCTGGGACTGGGACGACGAGCCCGGATTCGCCGAACGCGGGCTGCCCGCGGTCACCGACCCGGTGACCCTGGCCTCGATTGCGTCCACCTACTTCGGTTTCGACGACAACCCGGCGGGCACCCCCGCCGGTATTCCGGTGGTGCTGTCCGACGCGGCGCTCGGGCTGGCGCCCGTCTCCCCGGTGCACCTGCTGCTGGCCGGCGTCACCGACCGGGACACCGACCTGTGGCGGGATACCTATCAGGAGCTGGCCGGTTTCGTCGCCGGGTACTCCGCGGCGCATCCGGAGTGGGCGCCCAAGCAGACCGATACGCCCAATATGGGTGAGGGCCCGTCGATCCCCGGACCTTCGCCGGTGCTCAATTCCTGGCTGATGAAGTGGCAGAACGAATTTCCATCCTGGGCTCAGCGACATCCGGGCGAATGGGATTTCTCCGCGGAATCCATGGACCGCCTCGACGAGCTCATTCTCGGCCGAGTCTCCGACGCGGCGAGCTTCGCCGCCGCGGAGAACAGGGACCTCGTGGAGGGGGCGTGCTGGTACCTGGGTGAGGGGTTGATCCGGCGCGGCGCGGACAACGGCCTGCCTTCGCGTTGGGTGTATCGGGGCTGGCTGAAGGAGCGCGGCTCGCCCGACCTGGCGTGTTTCGAAGTGCAGAGCGACGACAACACGAGAAATGTGACGCCATTCTGGTCGTTGAGCTATTCGGTGAAGAAAAGAGTTCACTCGGCGCGCGAGGATTTTGATTTCTGGCGCGGTAACTAACCCGTTCTGATATTCGCACTCGGACACTCGGAGGATTCCGTGCGTAGCTTGACGCTGCCCAAAATCGTCTCGGCCATCCTGGTACTGGCCCTGACGCTGATCGGATTGAGCCTGCCGCCAATTGCGGCGGCGGACTCACTGTCCACCTGCCCGCAGGGACTTGACCTGCCCGGATATGACTCCTACTCCGGCTACGATCCACAAAGCAGTACGTCGACGCCCACCGAGGGCCCCAACGAGGCGTACAACTACAAGCCCATCGACGACGATGCGCGGAACCTACCCGCGAATTCCGATGAATTGGACGACGATGCGCTGAACAAGCTGGCCCAGAGACTCGGCAACACCAAACCGGAATCGGGGTCCAAGGACCACATGCTGCTGCGGTGGCGCGACTACAAGAACGGCGCGGATCCCAAATACGACTTCGAACGCTGGCGCACCGCCTACATCACGATCCTGGAGAACAACCGGATCGGTGCCGCCTTCGAGAAATTCATCTGGGACAAGCTCGCCTTGGGCGAAGGCACCAACGAGGGCAACTGGAAGCGCAATGCGAAGTTGCCGGGTTCGGTGCTGAAAAACAGCCCGCGCTATGACATCACCAACACCTACGCGGCCACCCGGAAGCCAAAAGTCGACGCCCGGATACCACCCGTCGGCGATCGGCAGATCATCGAGGCGAAGTCGGGCAACACACTCAGTGATCACGCGAAGAAGCAGTTCCTGAAGAACCTCGACCTGATGAATCAGGCCGACGCGCGGATGATCATGCTGTTCGGATCTACTCCGACGGCAGAGACGTTGGCCTGGATGAAGAAGGCCATCGACGAATGGAAGACCAACCCGGACAATGCGAACAAGACCGCACCGGAAATCTGCGTGCGGCATGTGAACTCGCTTCCGGTGGGTCAATCCGCCAACTCCTCGGGCAATTCCCCGTCACCGGCGGGTGTGCCGACCACCGACCAATCTCCGGACAATCCCGCGGATGCGGCCGAGGACCAACGCATCGCCGACACCCTCAACGCCGAGCAGGACGCCAAGCTGGAGGAGACGGCGGCCGCCGAGGGCGAGGAGACCACACCGGCCGAAACACCCGCGCCGACAACGGAGCCGGACCTGACGCCGGTGACCACTCAGGCTCCCAAGCCGACCTCCCAGCCGCGGTCCACCCCGACCGGAGGCAGCCCGACCGGGGGCGTCCCGACAGGCTCACCGGCGGGGACACCCGCAGGCTCACCGGCGGGGACACCCGCAGGGACACCGGCTGGCGCGCCTGCCGCCGCTCCGTCCGGGGCTCCGGCAACGGCACCCGGTTACAACGCGCCCGTCGGTGCGCCCGCCACGATTCCGGTCGTCGGGACCGTGCCAGTGAACCTCGGCGGTATCGACTTCACCTCGCTGCAGCTGCGCTATGTCACCGCCAACGTGGACGGAAAGACGGGGACCCAGTACGCATTCCAGACCGGGACCCTGGCCAATGACGCGCCGTCGTACGGTGGCCGGCGCAACGCGACCATGGCGATGGACGCCCTGAACGTGTGGCTGGCGCTCACCCCGGACAAGTTCTGGGTGAACCTTAAGCCCACCGAACCCGACCGCATCATCGACGCGGACTTCGGCCGCACCCAGGCCGGCCGCATCCTGCTGGAGGCCGACCTGGCGATGAAGGAAGTGTCCGGCGCTCTGCAGAAGTCCGACACCGAGTTGGGCCGGAACTTCATGAACGCCCTGGGCGGGGAAAACAAGTGCTTCCTCGGACGACGGCAATGGATTGAGCCGCTGCCGGCGAGCATCCACGTCGACGGCGATCAGCTGTACATCCTGGACGCCCCGCTGACCGTCAAGCTCGGCCACGACGACTCCGACATCAGCCCGGGGCAGAGCTGCCCGGGCCAGGACCCGGCGGTCACCACCCACAACGGTGAGCTCTACGACCAGATGATCATGCCCGCCGTCGTCAAGGCGGTGAACAACGATCCGGAGTTCGCCGATCTGCGCCGGGTTTACGCCAGCCGAGTGGCCGCCGAGTGGTACCGCACCCGCAACAAGCCGAGTCAGTATTCGGCCCAGATCAATTCGGGCAAGATCGACAGCTGGGTGATGGATTGGAAGCCGCGTGAGGTTTTCGACCGATACGTCACGTCGTTCAACAACGGCACGACCACCTTCACCTGGACCACGCAGGAGGGCAACACCACCTGGACGCACACCCGGTCCTGGGGCGGGGTCGACTTCTCCAAGGTCGAGATGACCGACGTCGGTGCGGAGAAATTCACCCAGGACTACCCGCAGATGGCGCACAACGCCGCGGCGTCACTGAGCACCATCGTGGAGAACAACAACCAGGTGTGGCTGGGCAGCGCCACGATCACCGGTGACCCGCAACAGCTCTGGCCGATGGTCCGCACTCCATGGACAGCGTTCCTGGTGCCGACGCCGGCGCCGGCGCGGGTGATCTTCTATCTGGCGGTCATCACCCCGGTGGCCGTGTGGGGTGCGGTGGGGGTCGGGTTCGCCTGGCGCCGGCGCCGGGCCGGAAAGGCGGTCTGAGATGTCACGCCCGTGGGAGAACGTGAATCCGAGAGGGGAAGGACCGACACCGGGACCGCCCCCGACCAGCTGGGGCGGTTCGGGGAGGGTAGGCGCAGTTGGCGCGAGCGCAGCGAGTGCCGGCGGAGCCGGACCGACGCCGGGACCGCCCCCGACCAACTGGGGCGGTTCGGGGAGGGTAGGCCGTACTTCCCAGAGCTATAGCTCCGGCGCAACGAGTTTCGGCGGGAATCCATTCGGCGGTGACTCATCCGGCCGGGGGGCGTTCAGCGGTGGATCGTCTGGTGCCGATCCATTCGGTGGTGATCCGTTCGGTGGCGGTGGGGCTGGTAGCAACCCGTTCGGCGGCGGGTGGGACGCCCCGGCGCCGGCTCCGACGTCCGCACCGGCGCCAAGTCCTGCTGCGGCACCGGCGGCACCGCCCCCGCCTCGGCGAAGGCTGCGTCGGACATCCACCGACACCGCGGCACCTACGCCCGTCGCGCCTACATCAGTGGCCTCACCGACAACTCCGCAGTCGGGTGGCGGCACGTCGAAGTCACCCGTGCTTCCGGGAAAACTGTTCGCCGTCAGCCAACTGCTGGGGTTGGTCGCCGCGCTACTGGTGTCGACGGCGGCCGCCGCGCTGTTGGCGCTGCCCGAACTGCACTACTACTACCGGAGTTTCAGCGCTCTGACCACCTTGACGGTGGGTTTCGCCGCCGGAGCCGCGGTGTGGGCGGTGGTGCTGCTTGCGCTGACCTTCGGTATCGGCCGCCGGTTCCGGATCGCCTGGCTGCTGACGCTGGCAAACGGGGTCGGTCTGGCGGCCACAGCAAGTGCCGCGCTGGTGCTGCGGCCGGGGGCTGACGTCGACTGGTTCGCCGCGTTGAGCCGCGCGACCGCTGCGCTGATCGTGGTTGCCGCTGCGGCGATTCTGGTACTTGCGGTGTCGCCCCCGGCCCGAGCCTGGTTCGCCACTCCAGACGTTGTGAAGCCGGTCAGCAGCACCCCGCACGACGGAAAGCCGAAGACCGCGCGCCCGAAGCGGATCCGCCTCAAAGCGCTGGTACCGAACCGCCTGCGGTCCAAAGGCACCGTTGCCGCCCACACCGACGAGGTGACCGTCGTGGTGCGCACTATGGCTCCTCAGGCGGGGCAGTTGTCGACACCATTCCCGCCACATGCCCCAACCCCCGACCCGTTCGATTTCAACCCGTTCGGGTGACGGCAACTGGCGGTGGATTCGCGTCGCGAAAAGTTGTCGGTGGCCGGTTCTACCATGGAAACATGAGTTCGAATGGGGCCTCGACCAGCGTTTATACGCCTCCCGGCAACCGCCGGGACGAGCGGCTGCGGGTGCTCTTCGACGAACTGAGTGAGCTGTGCGGCCAGCGCAACGCGGTGAAACTGGAGCCACGCCCCGACACCGACCCGAAACCGGGCCCGCGCCCCGGGATCCACAAGACCGGTGGTGACGACTACGACAACTGGCGCATCACCCTGCCGCACATCGAATCCGCCAAATTCGCCGCCGCCCTGGCGTCGCATCGTGACGCCCTGTTCGCCCAATGGACCCGCGACCACGACGGCCGCCAACCCGACGACGACGAGCGCCGCGGCCAGGTCCCCGACAACGAGGCCCCGGTGCCGACGAATCTGGATGCGTTCCTGCGGCTGATCGAGCACGGCTGGGACACCGAAGCCACCGCCCGCCCGCACGGCCAGCACACCACCGTCGTCGTACATCTGGACCTCGCCACCAAGATCGCCAACCTGCACCTGGGCCCCCTGCTGCCCGACGCAGATCGCCAGTACCTGACCTGCGATGCCACCTGCGAGGTGTGGTTTCACCGCGACGGCACCCTCATCGGCGCCGGACACCGCACCCGCACCATCAACCGCCGGCTGCGCCGCGCCCTGGAACACCGCGACCACACCTGCGTGGTACCCGGCTGCGCAGCCACCTGCGGCCTGCACGCACACCATCTGATCCACTGGGACAACGGCGGCCCCACCGAGCTGTGGAACCTGGTACTCGTGTGCCCCTACCATCACCGGCTGCACCATCGTGGTGTCATCACCATCACCGGCCCCGCCGACCGACTGAAAGTCACCGACGCCGAGGGAGAAGAACTGTTCGGCGGATCGCTGGCCCACCCACCCCAGAACCCGCCGCCGGCCGTCGCCCGCTACCCCGGACCCACCGGCGAACGCGCAAACTGGTGGTGGTACAACCCCTTCCAACCCCAAGCACCACCGAACATCAACTAGCCGGTTGGTGCTGCGTCCAGCCGAATCGTGTTGGGACCAGAACGATGGTGTCGAGGCCAGGTGGCAGGTATCGCGCCACCCCAGCAAATTGCCCGGACTGCCCCGCTACGTCCGCCCGTCAAAAGAGCCTCCAATGACTCACGGGTGCTGGCTGGAGACCGAGATGACCTCTCCGGTCAGATAACTCGCGTAGTCGCTGGCCAGGAACGCAATGGTGGCCGCGACCTCCCACGGTTCGGCAGCCCGGCCGAATGCCTCACCGCCGGCCAGCCGGTCCAGCAGGTCGGCCGAACTCACCTTCTCCAGGAACTTGTGACGTGCGATGCTCGGAGAGACCGCGTTGATCCGCACTCCGTGCTCGACGGCCTCGATCGCGCTGCATCGGGTCAGCGCCATCACGCCGGCCTTGGCCGCCGCGTAGTGCGACTGGGAATGCTGGGCCCGCCAACCGAGCACGCTGGCGTTGTTGACGATCGCCCCGCCGTGGCCCGCATCGCGGAAGTACCGCAGCGCCGCGCGGGTGGCCCGCATGACCGAGGTGAGCGATACGTTGAGCACGCGGTCCCACTCGTCGTCGGTCATGTCGATCACCGGGGTCTCCCCGCCCAGTCCGGCATTGTTGACAAGTACGTCGATACGACCCATCGATTCGGCCGCCCCCGCGATCAGCGCGTCGACCGCCGCCGTCGAAGTGACATCGCAGACAATGGCTTCCACCCGGCCCAGGCCCAGCGCGGCCAGTTCGTCGCGGGTTTCGGCGAGGCGCCGCTCGTGATGGTCGGAGACCACGACGTCGGCCCCCTCGGCCAGAGCCCGCCGGGCTGTTGCCGAGCCGATGCCGGTGCCCGCGGCGGCGGTCACCACCACGACCTTGCCGGCCAACAGGCCGTGGCCGTCGATTTCCTTCGGTGCGACCGTCAGATCCATGCTCAGCCTTTCACTTCCCGGGGCAGGCCGAGCACGCGCTCGGCGAGAATGTTGCGCTGGATCTCGTTGGATCCGCCGTAGATGGTGTCCGAGCGGGAGAACAGGTACAACCGTTGCCATTCGTTGAAGTCCGGGGATGCACCACCCTCGAGCACCAGTCCCGGCTTGCCGAGCACATCCATCGCCAACTCACCGAGACCGCGATGCCAGTTGGCCCACAGCAGTTTTGACACGTTGTCCTGCCCGGGCCGCTCGTTGTCCATGGTGGCCATGGCGTAGGCGCGCATGCCGCGCAGCCCCACCCAGGCCCGGGTGAGCCGCTCCCGGGTCAGCGGGTCGTCGATCGTCCCGTTCTCGCGGGCCAGTTCGACGATCCCGGAAAGTTCACGCGCGTAACGGATCTGCTGACCGAGGGTGGAGACACCGCGTTCGAAGGTCAGGGTGCCCATCGCCACCCGCCATCCGTCGCCGGGTTCCCCGACGACCAGGCTAGCGTCGGTGCGCGCATTGTCGAAGAAGACCTCGTTGAACTCCGAGTCGCCGGTCAGCTGCACGATCGGCCGGACGTCGACACCCGGCTGATCCAGCGGTACCAGCAGGTAGGACAGACCGGCGTGCCGCTTGGAGCCCTTTTCGCTGCGGGCCACCACGAAGCACCACTGCGCCCAGTGCGCCAGCGAGGTCCACACCTTCTGCCCGTTGATCACCCAGGAGTCGCCGTCGAGCTCGGCGGTGGTCGCGACGTTGGCCAGATCGCTGCCCGCACCCGGTTCGGAGTAGCCCTGGCACCACAGTTCGGTGACGTCGAGGATGCGCGGCAGAAAACGCTCCTGGTGGGCGGGGGTGCCGAAGGCGATCAGCGTGGGACCGAGCAGTTCCTCACCGAAGTGGTTGACCTTGTCCGGGGCGTTGGCGTGGGCGTACTCCTCGTAGAACGCGACGCGGTGCGCGACGGTCAGCCCGCGGCCGCCGTGCTCGACCGGCCAGCCCAGGCAGGTCAGCCCCGCCGCCGCCAGATGCCGGTTCCAGGCCAGTCGTTCCTCGAATGCCTCGTGTTCACGCCCTGGGCCGCCGAGGCCCTTCAGCTGCGCGAATTCACCGACGAGGTTGTCGGCGAGCCACTCGCGGACCTCTGCCCGGAACTCCTGGACCCCAATCACCCTTGTAGGCTAACCTACCAAGCACTTGCTTTGTTAGCGGTATGACGGCAAGGACACCCGAGGAGCACCGATGACGACCGTCGCGCAGACGACGCCCGCGGCGCTCGACCTCGTCGCCCGGGACCGCCCCGACCAGCTCGCAATCATCAGCGACGACCGGACGCTCACCTTCGCCGACGTGCGCGACGAGGTACGCCGGGCCGCCGCCGCGATGATCGGCCTCGGCCTCGGAGCGGGCGACCGGGTCGGCATCTGGTCACCCAACAGCTGGCACTGGGTGATCGCCGCACTGGCCACGCATTGGGCCGGCGGGATCGTCGTACCGCTGAACACCCGCTACACCGCCGCCGAGGCCACCGACATCTTGGCCCGGGTCGACGCGCCACTGCTGATCACCGCCGGGACGTTCCTCGGCGCCGACCGCTCGGCCGCACTCGACCGGTCCGAACTGCCGGAGCTGCGCCACATCGTCCGCATCCCCGTCGAGGCGAACGACGGCGACTGGGATGCCTTCGTGGCGCGCGGCAGCGACCCGGCGTTGCTGGCCGCTGCCGACGCCCGCGCCGCCGCGATCCGTCCCGAGGACCCGTCGGACATCCTGTTCACCTCGGGCACCACCGGCCGTAGCAAGGGCGTGGTGTGCGCGCACCGCCAGTCGCTGTCCGGCGCGGCGGCCTGGGCGGCTTGCGGACAGATGACCGGCGCCGACCGCTACCTGTGTATCAACCCGTTCTTCCACAACTTCGGTTACAAGGCGGGCATCCTGGCCTGTCTGCAGACCGGGGCGGCACTGATTCCGCAGCTGACCTTTGAGCCGGAGGCCGCGATGGCCGCGGTGGCCCGGCACCGGGTGACGGTGCTGCCCGGCCCGCCGACCATCTACCAGATGCTGCTGGATCACCCCCGCCGCGGCGACCACGATCTGTCCTCGCTGCGCTTCGCGGTGACCGGGGCGGCCACGGTTCCGGTGGTGCTGATCGAACGCATGCAGACCGAGCTCGACATCGACATCGTGCTGACGGCCTACGGCCTGACCGAGGCCTCCGGGTTCGGCACCATGTGCCGGGCCGACGACGACGCCGTCACCGTCGCCACCACCTGCGGGCGGCCGATCGCCGGGTTCGAGCTGCGCATCGACGCGCCCGCCGGCGCCGGCGAGGTTCTGCTGCGGGGGCCGTGTGTGATGCTGGGGTATCTCGACGATCCCGACGCCACTGCGGCCGCCATCGACGCCGACGGCTGGCTACACACCGGTGACATCGGAACCGTGGACGCCGCAGGCAATCTCACCATCACCGACCGGCTCAAGGACATGTACATCAGCGGCGGGTTCAACGTGTACCCGGCCGAGGTGGAACAGGTGCTGGCCCGGCTGCCCGGTGTCGCCGAGGTGGCGGTGATCGGGGTGCCGGACGAACGGCTCGGCGAAATCGGCAAGGCGTTCGTCGTGACGCTGCCGGGCGCCGAGCTGGATGAGGCGGCCGTCGTCGCGCACGCCCGGGCGAACCTGGCCAACTTCAAGACTCCGCGGACGGTGGAGTTCCTCGACACCCTGCCCCGCAATCCGGGCGGCAAGGTCGTCAAACCACTGCTGAGGGAAAGGGCCTGATGGACCTCGCATTCGACGAAGAGACCGAGAACTTCCGCACCGAGGTGCGCGAGTTCCTGGCCGCGCACCGCGACGACTTCCCCACCGAGTCCTACGACACCGCAGCGGGATTCGAGCAGCATCGACGCTGGGACAAGATCCTCTACGAGGCCGGGCTGTCGGTGATCTCCTGGCCCGCCGAGTACGGCGGCCGCGACGCCACGCTGCTGCAGTGGGTGGTCTACGAGGAGGAATACTTCGCCGCCGGCGCGCCCGGCCGGGCATCGGCCAACGGCACCTCCATGCTGGCGCCGACCCTGTTCGCCCATGGCACCCCCGAGCAACTGCGCCGGGTGCTGCCGAAAATGGCCAGCGGCGAGGAGATCTGGGCCCAGGCGTGGTCGGAACCCGAGTCCGGCAGCGACCTGGCCTCGCTGCGGTCCACCGCTACCAAGGTCGACGGGGGCTGGAAACTCAACGGCCAGAAGATCTGGAGTTCGCGGGCCCCGTTCGGTGAGCGGGGGTTCGGGCTGTTCCGGTCCGACCCGACCGCGCAGCGTCACCACGGGCTGACCTATTTCATGTTCGACCTGCACGCACGGGGCATCACCGTGCGGCCGATCCATCAGCTCGGCGGCGAGACCGGGTTCGGGGAGATCTTCCTCGACGACGTGTTCGTGCCCGACGAAGACGTGATCGGCGAACCCCACCAGGGCTGGCGCGCGGCGATGAGCACGTCCAGCAACGAGCGCGGCATGTCGCTGCGCAGCCCGGCGCGGTTCACCTCTGCCGCCGATCGGCTGGTGGAATTGTGGAAGTCCCAGCCGGACGGCCACATCCGCGACATCTTCACCGACCGGGTGGCCGACGCCTGGATCAAGGCGCAGGCCTACCGGTTGCAGACCTTCGGGACCCTCACCCGGCTGGCCGGCGGCGGTGAGCTCGGCGCGGAGTCGTCGGTCACCAAGGTGTTCTGGTCGCAGCTCGACGTGGACATCCACCAGACCGCGCTGGACCTGCGCGGCCCGGACGCCGAGCTGGCCGGCCCGTGGACCGACGGTTACCTGTTCGCCCTGGGCGGACCGATCTATGCCGGTACCAACGAGATTCAGCGCAATATCATCGCCGAGCGGCTGCTCGGTCTACCGCGGGAGCCCAAATGATGCGCCATCCTGGTTGCGCGACAAAACAAGCCGAGCGACTGCTCGGCCTTCCGCGGGAGCCCAAAGCATGAACTTCGAGCTGGATGAGCAGCAACGGGATTTCGCGGCCAGCATCGACGCCGCACTGGGCGCCGCCGACGTCCCGTCGGCCGTGCGGGCCGCCGGCGACGGTGACATCGCACCGATGGCCGCGGTGTGGTCGACACTGACCGACCTTGGAGTTCCGGCCCTGATGGTGGCCGAGGAGTACGACGGGATCGGCGCGCACCCGGTCGACCTGGCGGTGGCCTGCGAGCGACTGGGCTATTGGTGTGTGCCCGGGCCGGTGGCCGAATCCATCGCTGTGGCACCGATTTTGCTGGCGAAAGACGAGCGCAGCACAGCGCTGGCCGCCGGTGAACTGATCGTCACCGCCGCGATCGCCCCCGATCAGCCGCGCGCGGTCAACGCGGACTTCGCGGGTCTGACCCTGGTCGGCGCCGACGGGCGGGTCGGCGAGGCCGCCGTCGGCGAGCGGCACGCCTCGGTGGATCCGTCCCGCGCGCTGTTCGACGTCACCCCCGCCGGGAAGGACTGGTCGGCCGACACCGAGCGGGCGGCCGCATTCGGCGCGCTGGCCACCTCGGCCTGCCTGATCGGTGCGGCCCAGGCCATGCTGGACACCTCGGTCGCCTACGCCAAGCAGCGCAGCCAGTTCGGCCGGGTGATCGGCTCCTACCAGGCGATCAAGCACAAGCTCGCCGATATCCACATCGCCGTCGAGTTGGCCCGCCCGCTGGTCTACGGAGCCGCGTTGGCCCTGGCCGACGATGCCACCACCACCCGTCGGGATGTTTCGGCGGCCAAGACCGCGGCCGCGGACGCCGGACTGCTGGCGGCCCGCAACTCGTTGCAGACCCACGGGGCGATCGGCTTCACCCAGGAGCACGACCTGTCCCTGCTGTTGCTGCGGACCCAGGCGCTGCGCGCCGCCTGGGGCGATCCGACCCTGCACCGGCGCCGCGTATTGGAGGAACTGGCCGACCATGAGTGAAGAACGCGCCCTGCTGATTCAGACCGTGCGTGACCTGGTCGGCAAACATGCCGGCCCGGAGGCGGTGCGGGCGGCGATGGCCTCACCGAAGGGCTACGACGAGCGACTGTGGCAGCTGCTGTGCGAGCAGGTCGGCGCGGCGGCCCTGGTGGTGCCGGAGGATCTCGGTGGCGCCGGCGGCGCCCTGGCCGACGCCGCGGCGGTGTTGACCGAACTCGGTCGCAATCTCGTCCCCACCCCGCTGCTGGGTTCCACGCTGGCCGAGTTGGCGTTGCTGGCCGGTCAACCGGTGGACGCCGATGCCCGGGAGAAACTGGAGGCCCTGGCCGCCGGGGAGTCGATCGGCGCGGTGGTCTTCGACCCGGAGTACGTGGTCAACGGGGACATCGCCGACGTGGTGATCGGCGCCGACTCCGGTGTGCTGACCCGGTGGGTGGACTTCGAGGCGACTGCGCAGCCGACGATGGACGCCACCCGCCCGTTGGCGAAGCTGCGGGCGATCCAGACGACGGCGTTGGGCGCCGATCCCGGGCTGGGCGATCTTGCGCGGCTGCTGGTGGCCGCCGAGGCGGTCGGTGCCGCCACCCGCTGTTTGGAGCTGACCGTCGAATACACCAAGGAGCGGGTGCAGTTCGGCCGGCCGATCGGTAGCTTCCAGGCACTCAAGCACCGGATGGCCGATCTGTACGTGCTGGTGCAGACCGCCGGGGCGGTGGTCGACAGCTGCCTGGATGACCCGAGTGCCGAGTCCGCGGCGCTGGCGTTCGTCACCGCGACGGAGGCGTTCTCGGCGGTGGCCGCCGAGGCCATTCAGCTGCACGGCGGGATCGCGATCACCGCCGAATGCGATATCCAGCTGTATTTCAAACGTGCGCACGCCAATTCGCAGCTGTTCGGTACCGTCGGTGCCGCGTTGGCGCAGCTGGAACCGGTCGCCCTGACGACCGCGTAGCCTGAGTCGGTGAAGACCGCACTGCGCGCGGGGATCCCGCCGTTTCACGTGATGGACGTCTGGTTGGCGGCCGCGGAGCGTCAGTGCACCCACGGCGACCTGGTCAACCTGTCGGCCGGCCAGCCCAGCGCCGGTGCGCCCGAACCGGTTCGCGCGGCAGCGGCGGCCGCGATCACCGCGAACGAACTCGGATACACCGTGGCCCTGGGCATTCCGGAGTTGCGCGCGGCGATCGCCGGGTCCTACCGGCGGTACGGGCTGAGTGTGGACGCCGAGGACGTGGTGGTCACCACCGGTTCCTCCGGTGGGTTTCTGCTGGCGTTCCTGGCCTGCTTCGATGCCGGTGACCGGGTGGCGTTCGCCAGCCCGGGCTACCCCTGCTACCGCAACATCCTGTCCGCGCTCGGTGTCGAGGTGGTGGAACTGCCCTGCGGCCCGCAGACCCGGTTCCAGCCGACGGTGGCGATGCTGGAGGCAGCGGGTCGGCTGGACGGCGTGATCGTCGCCAGCCCGGCCAATCCCACCGGCACCGTCATCGCGCCGGCCGAGCTGGCCGCGATCGCCGCCTGGTGCGACGCCAACGACGTCCGGTTGATCAGCGACGAGGTGTACCACGGCCTGGTGTACGACGGCGCCCCGGCGACCAGCTGCGCCTGGGAGACCTCGCGCAGTGCCGTGGTGGCCAACAGTTTCTCCAAGTACTTCGCGATGACCGGCTGGCGCCTCGGCTGGCTGCTGGTGCCCGAGGAGTTGCGCCGGGCGGTGGACTGCCTGACCGGCAACTTCACCATCTGCCCGCCGGTGCTGTCGCAGATCGCCGCGGTCGCCGCGTTCACCCCGGAGGCGATCGCCGAGGCCGACGGCCACCTGCGGCACTACGGCGCGAACCGGGAGCGGTTGTTGACCGGGCTGCGGGAGATCGGCATCGACAGGATCGCCCCGCCCGACGGCGCGTTCTACGTGTACGCCGACGTATCCGCCTTCACCGACGACAGCATGGCCTTCGGCGCCCGATTGCTGGCCGAGACCGGCCTGGCCGTGGCCCCGGGCATCGACTTCGACACCCGCAACGGCAATCGCTTCATCCGGCTGTCGTTCGCCGGGCCGGCCGCCGATATCGACGAGGCGCTGCGCCGCCTGGGCCCCTGGCTCCCCTGAACCCGTACCGATTCGGGGTCAGCGGGTCGCGGCGTCGGCGCGGTCCAGGTCGTGCAGGTCGATCCCGGCGGTCTCCCGGGCGAAGGCCAGTGCGATCAGGGTGACGACGCACGCGCCGGCGAGATAGATCGCGATCGGCACCGAAGAACCGAAGTCCGCCAGCAGCTTGACGGCGATGATCGGGGCCAGCGATCCGGCGACGATCGCGGTCACCTGGTAGCCCAGTGACACACCCGAATAGCGCATCCGGGTCGGGAACATCTCGGCCATCAGCGCCGGCTGCGGGGCGTACATCAGCGCGTGGAACAGCAGACCGATGACGACGGCGGCGGTGATCACCGCGTAGTTGCCGCTGTCCATCATCGGGAAGGCGAAGAAGCCCCATGTCGCGGTCAGCACCGCCCCGGCGAAGTACACCGGCCTACGGCCGATCCGATCGGATGCCCGTCCCACCAACGGGATTGCGATGAAATGCGCGGCGTGGGCGACCAACAGGTACCAGAGAATCGACCCGGTGGCGACCCCGGCGTGCAGCTTGAGATAGGTGATCGAGAAGGTGACCACCAGGTAGTACATGATGTTCTCCGCGAACCGCATGCCCATGGCGGTGAACACCCCGCGCGGGTAGCGGCGGATCACCTCGACGATGCCCAGTGAGGAGCGGGCCAACTGCTCGGCCTCCCGTTGGGCGGCCAGGTAGATGGGCGCGTCGGTGACCTTGGTGCGGATGTAGTAGCCGATCAGCACCACCACCGCCGACAGCCAGAACGCCACCCGCCAGCCCCACGACAGAAACGCCGACTCCGACAGCACACCGGTCAGCACCAGCAGTACGACGGTGGCCAGCATGTTGCCGACGGGCACCCCGGCCTGGGGCCAACTCGCCCAGAATCCGCGGGCCCGGTTCGGGCTGTGCTCGGCGACCAGCAGCACCGCGCCACCCCACTCGCCGCCGACCGCGAAGCCCTGCACGAATCGCAGCACCACCAGCAGCGCCGGAGCCCAATAGCCGATCTGGCCGAAGGTCGGCAGACAACCCATGCCGAACGTGGCGACGCCGACCAGCAGCAGCGAGAACTGCAGCAGGTTCTTGCGGCCGTACCGGTCGCCGAAGTGGCCGAAGACCACCCCGCCGAGCGGGCGGGCGAAGAACCCGACGGCGTAGGTGACGAACGCGGCGAGCACGGCGTCCAGGTCGCTGCCGGTCTGCGGAAAGAACACCTTGGCGAACACCAGCGTCGCGGCGGTGCCGTAGAGGAAGAACTCGTACCACTCCACGACGGTGCCGGCCATGGAGGCGACGACGACGCGACGCAGCCCGGTTGGTTCGTTCGGCGCGGTCATCTCCGAGGCTCCTTCGGGGTGCGGGCGCCGCGACGGCGCCCGTGTCTGTTCCTACCGTGCGAACAGGTTATCCACAGGGACTATCCACAATGTGGATGAGTTACACGGTTGTTATTCACAGACCGTCCGTGCGGGTCAGAGCCAGGTGTCCTCGGTGGTCGCGGTCAGGAAGGCGTCCAGGTCGTTGCGCCAGTCGGCCGGGGTGTTCTTGTCCGGCTCGATTCCGGTGTATTGGCCGCGGTAGAACAGCAGCGGCCGCGGGGGCACCTTCGGCGCCTCCGACAGCGACTCGACCGCACCGAACACTACGAAGTGGTCCCCGCCGTCGTGCACGCTGTGCACCCGGCACTCGATGTGCGCCGGGCCGCCGGTCAGCACCGGGGAGCCCAGCACGCCCGGCCTCCAGTCGACGCCGGCGAATTTGTCCGGCTCGCGCGAGCCGAACCGCGCCGAGACGTGCTGCTGGTCCTCGCCGAGGATGTTCACGCAGAAGTGCCCGCTGGCCTCGATCGCCGCCCAGGACCGGGACACCTTCGTCGGGCAGAACAGCACCAGCGGCGGGTCGAGTGACAACGCGGCGAACGACTGGCAGGCGAAACCGACCGGCTGCCCGTCGTGCACGGTGGTGATGATGGTGATCCCGGTGCAGAACTGGCCGAGCACGTCACGGAAGACGCGCGGGTCCAATGCGGGCCCGCCGGGTTCACCACTCACTTGAAGCCGACGGAGAAGTCGTGACCCCACAGGCTGACGCCGACGCTCTCCCGGGCGATCCAGTCCTCGTCGTCGACTTCCAGTCCCTCACAACCGAATTCCATATCGAACCCGCCCGGGGTCTTCATGTAGAAGGACAGCATCTTGTCGTTGATGTGCCGGCCGAGGGTGGCGGCCATCTTCACCTGGCGGCGCGCCGCGCGATCCATGCACAGTCCGACGTCGTCGGAGTTCTCCACCTCGACCATCAGGTGCACGATGCCGGTGGGGTTGGGCATCGGCATGAACGCCAGCGCGTGGTGGCGCGGGTTGCAGCCGTAGAACCGCAGCCAGATCGGATCACCGTCGGCGGGCCGGCCGGCGAGCTGCGGGGGCAGCCGCATCGAGTCACGCAGCCGGAAGCCGAGCACATCCTGGTAGAACGCCTGGGCGGCGATGTCGTCGTCACAGGTCAGCACCACGTGCCCGAGGCCCTGCTCACCGGTGACGAACTTGTGGCCGTACGGGCTGACGAACCTGCGGCCCAGATACTGCGCGCCGTAGAACGCCTCCAGCGTGTTGCCGGCCGGGTCGGAGAACCGGATCATCCCCTCGACGCGGCGTTCGGCCAGTTCGTCCCGGGTGCCGTCGACCCATTCGACGCCGGCTGCGGTCAGCCGGCCGCGCAGTTCGTCGAGGTCGGCGGCGCAGGCGACCTCCCACCCGGCGACCAGCAGCCGGTCGCGGTCGCCCGGCACGATGACCAGCCGCGCGGCGAAATCGTCCATCCGCAGGTACAGCGCGTCGGGGTTGGCACCGTCGCCCTCCACCATGCCGAGCACCTTGGTGCCGAACACCCGCCACTCGGCGACGTCGGTGGCCTCGATGCGCATGTAGCCCAGCGCCTTGATCGTCATCGCGCTACCCCTATCCGGCCAGGAAATCGATGGTCAGCTTGTTGAACTCGTCGAATTTCTCCACCTGCGCCCAGTGCCCGCACTGCCCGAACACGTGCAGTTGCACCCGCGGAATCTGTTTGACGGCGACCAGGGCACCGTCGAGCGGGTTGACCCGGTCCTCCCGGCCCCAGATCAGCAGCACCGGCTGGCGCAGTTTGTACACCTCGCGCCACATCATGCCGAGTTCGAAATCCGGTCCGGCGAACGAGCGGCCCATGGCCCGGGCCGCGGCCAGCGATTCGGGCTGGCTGGCGATGGCGAAGCGCTCGTCGATCAGTTCCTCGGTGACCAGCTTCTGGTCGAACACCATGATCCGCAGGAAGCGTTCCATGTTCTCGCGCGTCGGGTCGGCGGTGAAGCGGCCGAGCAGCTTGACCCCCTCGGTGGGGTCCGGCGCGAACAGGTTGACCGACAGCCCGCCGGGGCCCATCAGCACCAGCTTGCCGGCCCGGTCCGGGTGATCCAGCGCGAACCGCACCGCGGTACCGCCGCCGAGTGAGTTGCCCAGCAACGGGATTCGGCCTTGAAGGCCCAGCTCGTCGAACAGGCCCAGCAGCGCGGTGGCGCTGTAGCGGTTGTACTGCTCGTGCTCGGCGAGCTTGTCCGAATGGCCGTAACCGGGCTGGTCGACGGCGAGTACGTGGAAGTGCTCGGCGAGTACCGCGACGTTGCGGCCGAAGTTCGACCAGCTCGACGCGCCGGGCCCGCCGCCGTGCAGCAGCACGATGGTCTGGGCGTCGGGGTCACCGGCCTCGTGATAGTGCAGCCGCAGGTCCCGGTCGCCGGCCCGGACCTGGGCGTAGCGGGAGGTGGATTCGAAGGTGATCGCGTCGGCTGTGCTCACGTTTTAGACCATCGTGTCCTGGGCCGGCAGGCCGAAGGCCTCGTTGCCGAAGATCAGGTACGCCCGCTCCGGGTCGTTGGCGGCGTGCACCCGTCCGGCGTGCGCGTCGCGCCAGAACCGTTGCACCGGAGCGTCGACCGACAGCGCGGTGGCGCCGGACGCCTCGAACAGCCGGTCGATGGACGCGATGGCCCGGCCGGTGGCGCGGACCTGGTCGCGGCGCGCGGTGGCCCGCAGCTCGAACGGAATCTCCTGGCCGGCCGCCAGCAGCGCGTACTCGTCGGCGACGTTGCCGATCAGTTGCCGCCAGGCCGCGTCGATGTCGGAGGCCGCCTCGGCGATGCGGATCTTGGCGAACGGGTCGTCCTTGGCCTTCTCACCGGCGTAGGCCGCGCGGATCCGCTTGCCCTGGTGCTCGACATGGGCGTCGTAGGCACCGTAGGCCATGCCGACGATCGGCGTGGAGATGGTGGTGGGATGGATTGTGCCCCACGGCATCTTGTAGACCGGCGCGGTGTTGTTGACCAGTCCGCCGGCGGTGTGGTCGTTCATCGACTTGTAGGACAGGAAGCGGTGCCGCGGCACGAACACGTCCTTGACGACGACGGTGTTGGACCCGGTGCCCTTGAGGCCGACCACGTGCCACACGTCATCGATGCGGTACTCGGTGCGCGGGATGAGGAAGCTGCCGAAGTCGACGGGGCGGCCGTCCTTGATCACCGGCCCGCCCAGGAACGCCCAGCTGGCGTGATCGCAGCCCGAGGACCAGTTCCACGAGCCGTTGACGATGTAGCCGTCGCCGGTCTCGGTCACCACACCGGCGCCCATCGGGGCGTACGACGACGAGATCCGGGTGCTCGCGTCGTCGCCCCACACCTCGTCCTGAGCGGCCTGGTCGAACTGCGCGAGGTGCCAGTTGTGGATGCCGAGGATGCCGGCCACCCAACCGGTGGAGCCGCAGGCGCTGGCCAGCCGGCGCACGGCTTCGTAGAAGACGGTGGGGTCGCACTCCATGCCGCCCCACTGCGACGGCTGGATCAGCTTGAAGAATCCGACCTCGTCGAGAGCCTTGATGTTCTCGTCGGGCAGCCGGCGCAGATCCTCGGTGACCTGGGCGCGTTCGCGGAGCTGCGGCAGCAACTCATCGATGCCGGCCAGCACCGCCTGCACATCACGCTGTTCAATGGACGTCACTGCTACCTCCCGTGGCTGCGTTCCGCGCCCGTTACACCGACGCCGACCAGAAAAGACTAGAACACGTTACGATTTGTGTCGAGTGGCGCTGCCTGCAAAGCCTGGACCTGCGAAGCGGCATTTCTATAACATGTTCTAGTTCAGTAGACAGTTAGGGCCTGACGTGACAGATGAGCCGCTCGGCACACATGTGCTGCAGTTGGAGATCGCCGACGTCGTCACCGAGACCGACGACGCGCGCACTCTGGTGTTCCGGGTTCCCGACGGTGCCGATGATCCCGGCATCCCGGCCGAGCGACTGGCGTACTCCCCCGGCCAGTTCCTCACCCTGCGCATTCCCAGCGACCGGACCGGGTCGGTGGCCCGCTGCTATTCGCTGTGCAGCTCGCCGCACACCGACGACGCGCTGGCGGTCACCGTCAAACGGACCGCCGGCGGGTACGCGTCGAACTGGCTGTGCGACCACGCCCATCCCGGGATGCGCATGCACGTGCTGGCACCGTCGGGCACCTTCGTACCCAAGACGCTGGACACCGACCTGTTGCTGCTGGCCGCCGGCAGCGGCATCACCCCGATGCTGGCGATCTGCAAATCCGCACTGGCCACTGGCGCCGGGCAGGTCACCCTGATCTACGCCAACCGCGACGAGCGGTCGGTGATCTTCGCCGAGACGCTGCGCGAACTGACCGCGAAGTACCCGGACCGGCTCACCGTGCTGCACTGGCTGGAGTCGGTGCAGGGCCTGCCCACCGCCGCCGCGCTGGGCCGCCTCGCCGCGCCGTTCACCGCCCGCCCGGCCTACATCTGCGGTCCCGGACCGTTCATGGCGGCGGTCACCGAGGCGCTGGCCGGCCTCGGGATGCCCGACGAGCGGGTGCACCTCGAGGTGTTCAAATCGCTGGACTCCGACCCGTTCGCCCAGGTCACCATCGAGCAGTCGGACGACGACGAGCCGCCGGCCGTCGTTACCGTCACCCTGGACGGCGCCACCCGAGAGCTCAGCTGGCCGCGCAATGCGACCCTGCTCGACGTGCTGCTGAGCCAGGGCATGGACCCGCCGTTTTCCTGCCGCGAGGGCCACTGCGGGGCGTGCGCGGTGCTGTGCACCGCCGGCGAGGTCCACATGGACGTCAACGACGTGCTGGAACCCTCCGATCTCGACGAGGGCCTGATCCTGGGCTGTCAGGCCAAGCCGGTATCGAATTCGGTCGAAGTCACCTACGACGAGTAGCGAGCGCATAGCTTTGATCCCCATGAACCGGAGTTTGGCCGCGGTCGGCGCGGCGGGTTTGCTGGCCGCGGGGCTGGCCCAGGCTCCCAGCGCGCTCGCGGCCAGCAACACGGCCGTGCGCTCGGTGCCGGTCGACGACGCCACGTCGGTCGAGATCCACGTGACCGCCAACTGCGTTCAGGCCGACGGCCGCTGCTACTTCAACACCTCGGCGAACCTGCTCGGCCCCGACGGCGTCACCGGGTTCCCCGACGGCACCTGGGCCCGCCAGACCGTCACCCTGCGCAGCAACGACCGCAATGTCTGGCAGGCGTCCGAGTACAGCGCACCCGCCGGGATGCCCCGGGAGACCAAGGGATCCGATCACGACGGCGTGCTGTCCAAGCAGTACAAGGCGCTGACCAACGTGGAGATCTCGGCGACCTACTTCGGCGGCGGGGCCCCCGAGCGGTTCGCCATCGAGGGCACCTCGGTGCCGACGGACTGGACCAGCGGCCAGCCGGCGTTCGGCCCGGTGTTCATCGCCTGCTCGGTCATCCAAGTCACCATGGGCCCCGTCACCGTCAGCACCCCGACGGCCTGCGCGCAGACGAAGTTCAGTTAGCGCGGGAGACCAAGCAACCTCTCTCCGGCAACCGTCAGGAGGATCTGCTCGGTGCCGCCGGCGATGGTCAGGCAGCGGGTGTTCAGGAAGTACCGGGTCTCCGGGTTGTCGACCAGCCCGCCACCGGCGGTGGTCTCCATCACCTGCTCGGCCAGCTGCTGGCGATACCGCACGCCGATCAGCTTGCGCACACTGGACTGCGCACCGGGGTCGCGGCCACCCATGGCCAACTCGGCGATCCGCTGGTCCAGCAGCGACCCGGTCAGGCCCTCGACGATCAGCGCGCCGAGCCGTTCGGCGGCCGCCGAGTCCAATTCGGCACCGGCGGAGAAGGCCAGTAGTTCCTCCATGCCCTTGTCCACCCCGCCCATGGCGACCCGCTCGTTGGCCAGGGTGGTGCGGGCCAGCGGCCAGCCGCCGTCGACCGGGCCGATCACCAGGTCGTCGGGGACGAAGACACCGTCGAGGAACACCTCGTTGAACAGTGCCTCGCCGGTCATCTCGCGCAACGGCCGGATGTCGATGCCCGGACTGGCCATGTCGATGACGAAATACGTGATGCCCTTGTGCTTGGGCACATCCGGGTTGGTGCGGGCCAGGCACACACCCCAGTTCGACCGGTGCGCGTTGGACGTCCACACCTTCTGCCCGGTGAGCTTCCAGCCGCCGTCGACGCGCTCGGCCTTGGTGCGCAACGACGCCAAGTCGCTGCCCGCACCCGGCTCGGAGAACAGCTGACACCAGTACACGCTGCCGTCCAGGGTGCCGGGGATGAAGCGGGCGACCTGCTCGGGTGTGCCGTGTTCCAGGATGGTCGGCGCCGCCCACCAGCCGATCGAGATGTCCGGCCGCTCCACACCGGCGGCGGCCAGCTCCTGGTCGATCAGCAACTGCAGGGCCGGTGATGCTTCCCGGCCGTAGGGGGCGGGCCAGTGCGGTGCCTGCAGACCCGTCTCGGCCAACCGACGCTGGCGCGCCTCGGCGGGCAGCGCGGCGATGTCGGCGATCTCGGCGGCGATCCCGGCCCGCTGTTCCTCGACCGCACGCAGATCCACGCCGAGCCGGCGCCGGATACCCGACACCGCCAGATCAGCGTTGCGCCGCAACCACTTCGGCCGTCCACCCAGTAGTTGCCCGATGCCGTAGGCGCGGCGGAAGTACAGGTGCGCGTCGTGCTCCCAGGTGAAGCCGATGCCGCCGAGCACCTGAATGGCGTCCTTGGCGTTGCCGATCGCGGAGCCGATCCCGGCCGCAGCGGCAGCCGCGGCCGCTACCGAAAGCTGCTGCGCGTCATCGGCATCGGCGGCGCGGGCGGCGTCGGCGGCGGTGACCTCGGCCTGCTCGGCGCGGATCAGCATCTGGGCACAGATGTGCTTGACCGCTTGAAAACTGCCGATCGGCCGGCCGAACTGCTCGCGCACCTTGGCGTAGTCGACGGCGGTGTCGCACGCCCAGCGCGCGACACCGGCCGCCTCCGCGGCGAACAGGGTGGCGGCCAGGTCCTCGACGCGCCGCGTCGGGACGTCCAGGACACGGGCCGCCGCGGATTCCAACCGGATCCGGGCCAGCGGCCGGGAGAAGTCGTTGGCCGCCAACGGTTCCACCGCCACTCCGGGCGCGCAGGCGTCGATGAGCAGCCAGCCGGCCTCCGACGGCAACAGCAGCAGCCCGGATGCGTCGGCGCCGACGACGTGGTCGGCGGTGCCGGTGGCCCGCCCGTCGGCGACCTCGATGTCGGCGGACAGTGCGAGCCCCGCGGTGCGGCGCCCCTCGGCCAGTTCTGCCAGTAGGTCGTCGTCGTCGATGATCAGACCGGCCAGCGCGGTGGACAGCACCGGTCCGGGCAGCAGCGCCCGGGCGGCCTCGGAGATCATGGCGCACAGATCGGCGATGCTGCCGCCCGCACCGCCGCCGGTCTCCGGGATCGCCACGCCGAACAGGCCCAGCTCTGCGAGCCCAGCAAATACCGACCGCCAGGCGTCGGGGTCGCCCTGCTCGACGGCGCGGATCGCCTCGATGGCCCCACAGCCGGCCGACCAGTCACGCACGAGTTCGCGTGCGGCCAGGTGTTCGTCGATAATGGTTGCTGGCACCGCGGACACCACGGCCTCCTCGTTGGGCGGGACAAAGCACTCCGTAGCCTACTAGAACGTGTTCTAATATCCGTACGGAGCAGGCAGAAGGGAGGCACGCCAGACATGTCCACACCCACCCAGGACCCCACCGCGGCACCGGTCGCCACGCGTCCAGACGTGGCCCCCGTGCCGGTGCTCTCCGACTCCGAACTCGGCTCCGACGCGCAGCGCGAACGGCGCAAGCGCATCCTGGACGCCACCCTGGCCATCGCCTCCAAGGGCGGGTACGAGGCCGTGCAGATGCGCGCGGTGGCCGACCGGGCGGACGTGGCCGTCGGCACGCTGTACCGCTACTTCCCGTCGAAGGTGCACCTGCTGGTCTCGGCGCTGGGCCGCGAGTTCGCCCGCATCGACGCCAAGACGGACCGGGCCACGATGACCGGCGGCACCGCGTTCGCCCGGTTGAACTCGATGATCGGCCGGCTCAACCGGGCCATGCAGCGCAACCCGCTGCTGACCGAGGCGATGACCCGCGCGTACGTGTTCGCCGACGCGTCCGCCGCCGGTGAGGTTGATCACGTAGAGAAGATCATCGACTCGATGTTTGCCCGTTCGATGGCCGACGGCGAACCCACCGAGGACCACTATCACATCGCCCGGGTGATTTCCGATGTGTGGCTGTCGAATCTGCTGGCCTGGCTGACCCGACGGGCTTCGGCCACCGATGTGAGCAAACGACTCGACCTGGCCGTGCGGCTGCTCATCGGCGACGAGGAAAACCCGCGGATCCAGTGAGCCGGATCCCGTCCGCACTCACCGCGGCGCTGCGGGGGGCGGCGGTCGCACCGCGCATCCTGGTGGCCTCGGACTTCGACGGCACCCTGTCGCACCTCGTCGACCATCCGCCCGACGCCCGGCCCGTCGACGGCGCGGTCACCGCGCTGGGCGCACTGGCCGACGTACCCGGCGTGACGGTCGCCCTGATCTCCGGACGCGCGCTGGAAAGCCTGCGCGCGGTCGCCGGCGTCGGGCCACCGGTGCGACTGATCGGCAGTCACGGCGCCGAGGACGAGGACGGCTTCGGTTCGGCGGTCGACACCGCGCTGCGGGACCGGATCATCGCCGCCCTCAACGAGATTGCCACCGGCCAGTCGGGGGTGACCGTGGAGCCCAAGCCGGCCGGTGCGGCGCTGCACGTCCGCAACGCCGCGCCGGAGGTGGGCGCCGCGGCTCTCGAACGGGCCCGCACCGCCGGCGACGGCTGGAATGCGCGGGTCACCGAAGGCAAGGCGGTGCTGGAGTTTTCGGTGGTGCACACCGACAAGGGCAGTGCCATCGACAAGTTGCGCAGCTCCACCGGCGCCGATGCCGTGGTGTTCCTCGGCGACGACGTCACCGACGAGACCGTCTTCGCGGTCCTGGGTCCGGCCGACATCGGCGTCAAGATCGGCGACGGGCCCAGTCGCGCGGAGTTCCGGATCGAGTCACCCGAGGATGCCGTCGTGATGCTGGAATTCCTGCGTGCGGCCCGGGTTGACCAGCTCCTGTAACCAAAGTCGGTTGTTGCCGCACGAGTAGTCCTTTCCCCGGTGGCCTCATGGACGCACGGACGTGCGTTCGGCGATGTCTAGCCGTCGGCCATCGGGAGTGCACTGGGCGATGGTTTCCGCATCGGGAGTGCACTGGGCGCGGCGTTTTGGCCCGAATCAGAGGTTTCCAGCGAGCTCAATGCACTCCCGATCCGGAATCTACGGCTGAACGCACTGTCGACGCCCGAAACCACGCTCACCGCACTCCCGAACACGCAGACCTGCGCACGGGTCAGCCCGTGGTTTGCCATCTGCGGACGGTGGGATCCGTTCGCGTGGTCCCGTCCCAGTCGTCCTCGGCTAACCCGCCGGAGGTCCCAGGGTGCGGCCGCGGAACACCTCGGTGTCGAGCACCTCGGCGACTGGCAGCCCGTTGCGCGGCGGGTTCAGCAGCAGCCGGCCGGCCCGGCGGCCCTTGTCCACGGTGGGCTGCACGACGGTGGTCAGGCCGCGGCGCAACGCCTCGGGTACCCCGTCGAATCCGGTGATGCTCAGCTGGCCCGGCGCATAGATGCCGCGGCCCCGCAGCCGGTCCATCGCCGAGAAAGCCAGCACGTCCGCGGTGCACAGCAACGCGGTCACCCTCGGGTTGGAGTCCAGCGCCAGCTCCGCGGCCCGTCCGCCCGACTCCGGTTGATGCTCAAGGGTTTCCACGACGGTCAGGGTCTCCGGGTCCAGGCCGGCAGCCGCCATGGCGTCGCGCACCCCGGCGATCCGGTCGGACTGGGCGGTGAATCGGGTTGCCGCCAGCCGCCGTTCGTCGACGATCTGCACCGTCTCGCCGGTGCGCGGTCCCAGTCGCATGGTAATCAGGGCCATCTCCCGGTGCCCGTAGCCGATCACCTGCTCGGCGAGTTCGCGCATGGCCGCCCGGTCGTCGATGCCCACCCAGGAGGTGCCCGGAACGTCGCGTGGCTGGTCCACGATGACCGTCGGCAGGCCACGTTCCCGCACGGCGCCCAGGTAGGGATCGTCGTCGGCCGCGGCGTACACCACGAAACCGTCCACTCCGGCGGCGAGCACCGACCCGTCGGGAACCTCACGCCCGGGACCGGCTGCCACCAGCAGCAGACCCTGCCCGGCCTCCTCGCAGCTTTCCGCCAGCCCCGCCACGAACTCCAGGGCCGCTGGGTCGGAGAACGCATAGGTCAGCGGTTCCGGGATGACCAGGCCCACGGCCTCGGCGCGGCGGGTGCGCAGCGAGCGAGCGACGGGGTCCGGGCCGGGATACCCCAGCCGCTTGGCCGCTGCCAGCACCCGCTCGCGCAGATCGGCGGAGAGCTGGTCGGGCCGGTTGTACGCATTGGAGATCGTGGTGCGGGAAACGTTGAGCTCGGCCGCCAACGAGGCCAGCGTGGCCCGCCGAGGCGGGTGCGGGCTCCGAGGCATACAGCGAGGTTAGCCCGGATGCCCCGAGCTCCGTAGTCGTTGCCGGTCCCGGTTTCGCTCCGGCTGCGAACGCCGTTGCGCGGCTATCCACACCACCAGCCAGATAATGCTGACGATGGTCACAATCGGGAAGCTGGGCGGCAGGTTGAACATCGCCGAGCACGCCAGGCCGGCCCAGACCGCGACCACCGACAGTGCCGTCGACAGCGCCATCGCCGCCGCCGGCCGCGGGGTCAGCATGATCGCCGTCGCTGCGGGAGTGACCACCAGCGCGAACAGCAACAGGGTCCCTACGGCCTGCACGGCCATGGTGACCGCGACCCCTAACAGCGCCATGAACACCACCGACAGCCATCGCACCGGCACGCCTTTGGCCTCCGCCACGGCGGCATCGACCGAGGCGAACAGCAGCGGCCGGTAGACGAAACCGACGACGACGGCCAGCAGCGCAACGCCGATGGCAAAGCCGATCAGCTGGTCGTGGCTGACCGCCAGCAGGTTACCGAACAGCACATTGGTCATGGTGCTGGAGCTCTTGGTGGCCAGCGAGTTGAAGAACAGCCCCAGTCCGGTGGCCGCGGCCAGCACGGTGCCGGTGGCCACCTCGCGTTCGTCGGCACGTTTGCCCAGGGCACCGATGACCAGCGCGCCGCCGACGCAGAACACCGCCAGCCCGGCGCTGACCGGAAGTCCCAGCAGGACCGCACCGGTGGCGCCGGGGAATCCGATGTGGGCCAGGGCGTGTGCGGCGAATGCGCTGGAGCGCACCACGATGAAGTAGCCGATCAGGCCGGCGGCCAGCGCCACCAGGGTGCCGCCGAGCACCGCGTTGCGCATGAACGGGGAGCCGAGGATCTCGACCCAGTTCTGCTGGTAGCCCAGCGCCAGATACATCAGATGCCTCGCATGTACAGGTCGCCCTGCGGCGTGTGCACCACCTGGACCGAGGTGCCGTAGAGGTGGCTGAGGAGTTCCTCGTCGACCACCGAGTCCATGGTGTCGAAGTGGGCGTGGCAGTCGAGCAGGTAGATGGCACTGTCGAGGATGCCCAACAGCGGGTTGAGGTCGTGGGCCACCACCAGCACGGTGACGTCGAACTCGTCGCGCACCCGAGCCAGCAACGCGACGATCTCACGCTGGGTGCGCAGGTCGATGGCGGTCAGCGGTTCGTCGAGGATCAGCAAGCGGGGCCGCGACACCAGCGCCTCGGCGATCGCGACCCGCTGCCGCTGGCCACCGGAGAGCTCGGAGAGCCTCCGGCCGGCAAACTCCTCGGCGCCGACGCCGGCCAGCACGGCGTCCACCCGGGCGCGCTGGTCGGCACTGGCCCGGCCGAATCCCCAGCGGTGCCCGACCAGGCCGAGCAGCACCGCATCGCAGGCCCGGATGGCGTCGCCGACTCCCTCGGCGTAATGCTGTGGCACGTAGCCGATTTCCGCCGCGCTCTGGCCCGGGGCGCGGCCCAGTACGCGCACCTTTCCGGACGCCGCGGGCAGCAGTCCGAGCACCACCTGCAGCAGGGTGGTCTTGCCGGAACCGTTGGGTCCGATGACGGCGGTGATGCCGCCGGTCGGCACGGTGAAGCTGCCCTCCGACCAGATCAGCCGGCCGCCCCGGACCACCGAGACGTCGTCGAATTCCAGCGCGGGGCCGGCAGGGTCAGAGGGTGACACCCAGTGCCCCGGCGAGCGCCTTCAGCTGATTGAGCTGCCAATCCTGGAATGACTTCGAGCCCGGTGCAACGGTTTCGGTCACCTCGACAACCGGCACCGACGCGTTTTCGGCCGCCGTCCGGATCTGTTGCGGGACCGACCCTTCAGTCTGGGTGTTGTAGATCAACACGTCGACACCGTGATCGGACAGCAGCTTGAGGAAGGCCGCCTGGTCGGCCGGTGACGGGTCCGATTCGTGCGCGGCCGCGGCGGCGAACCCGGCCGGGGTCCGGTCGATCAGGCCGACGGCGGCGGCCATGTCGTCGAACACCGACTCGGTGGCCGCATAGGTGCGTCCCTTCGCGTGGTCGGCGATGGTGGCGATGGCCTGCTGGTAGGGCTTCAGCGCCTCGGTGAACTCCGAGCGGCGCGCGGCGAAGTAGTCGGTGGCCTCCGGGGCGAGCTCGGTGAGTTTCTTGGTCACCGCGTCGGCGACCTTGACCACCGTCGCCGGGTCGTACCAGACGTGCGGGTTGCCCTCGCCGATCTGGTTACCGCCGCGCAGGTCGACGGCACTGACGACGGGCGCCTGCGGGGCCGAGGACGCAGCGAGTTTGTTGGCCCACTCGTCGTAGTGCCCACCGTTGACGACAACCAGTTTCGCGCCGCTGACCTTCGCCGCATCGGCCGGGGACGGCTCGAAGTCGTGCGGGTCGACGCCGGACCCGGCCAGCAGTGTGGTGACCTTGGCGCACGATCCACCCAGCTGGCCGACGATGTCGCCCCACTGGTCGACGCTGACGACGACGGGCACCGGGTCGGTCGGACAGTCGCCGGCAGCCGTGACGGCCGGCCGGTCGCCGCTGGAGCAAGCCGCGAGTCCGTACGGCGCGACCAGCAGGACCAGCGCCATTACGGCGAAACGGAAGTTCTTCATCTGCACGGCGGTAACGATAACCGTTTTCATTTACTGCCGCATCTCACGCGACCCGGAACCCCGACGGCAGGTCCTGCCCGGTCCGCCAGCCTGCGCGCCTACCCTGGTCGCTATGGGCGACGCGACGTTCACCGTGGACCTGAACGCGGATCTCGGCGAGGGCTTCGGCATCTGGCGGATCGGCGACGACGAGGCCCTGCTCGGCATGGTCACCAGCGCCAACGTGGCGTGCGGGTTCCACGCCGGTGATCCCGCCGGCCTGCTGGCCGTGTGCCGGATGGCGTCCATCGCCGGGGCGCGGGTCGGCGCCCAGGTCGCCTACCGCGACCTGGCCGGTTTCGGGCGCCGCTACATCGACATGGACTACGACGACCTGTTCGCCGACGTCGCCTATCAGATCGGTTCGCTGCAGGCGCTGGCGCACGTCGCGGGCCTGCGGGTGGGCTACGTCAAACCGCACGGGGCGCTGTATCACGCCGTCATCGACAATCCGCACCAGGCGAGGGCCGTGGCCAGCGCCGTGCACGCCGTCGACCCGACTCTGACGGTGCTGGGGCTGCCGCATTCGCTGCTGTTCCGGGAGGCCGAAATGATCGGCCTGCGCACGGTCGCCGAGGTGTTCGCCGACCGCGCCTACCGGCCCGACGGCACGCTGGTGCCCCGCCGGGAGGCTGGCGCGGTGCTGCACGACCCCGCGGTGATCGCCGAGCGGGCCGTGCGGATGGTGACCGAGGGCCTGGTGACCGCCGAGGACGGCACCGACGTCGAAGTACGCGCCGAGTCGATCTGCGTGCACGGCGACTCCCCCGGCGCTCCACACATCCTTGCCGCGGTGTGGGAGGAACTGCGCGCGGCCGGTGTCGATCTGCAACCGTTCTGCTGATGCGACTCAAGCACGGCCGTCCGGACATCGCGGACTACGCCGACCTGTTCGCCGTCGCACCCGCTTCCGCCCCGGCGCCGCTGTCGGTGACCTGGCTGGGGGTGTCCACGCTGCTGCTCGACGACGGCGAGTCGGCGATCATGACCGACGGGTTCTTCTCCCGCCCGGGACTGATCGACGTCGGGGTGGGCCGGATCGCGCCGTCGGCGCCGCGGGTCGACGGCTGCCTGGCCCGGGCGGGGGTCGACCGGCTGGCCGCGGTGCTGCCGGTGCACACCCACTACGACCACGCCCTGGACAGCGCGCTGGTGGCCGAGCGGACCGGCGCGCAGCTCGTCGGCGGTGAATCGGCGGCCTGGATCGGCCGCGGCCACGGCCTGGCCGAGGACCGGATCGTGGTCGCCGAGCCTGGCGCGCCGCTGCGGTTCGGCAACTTCGAGGTCACCCTGATCGGTTCCGAGCACTGCCCGCCGGACCGATTCCCCGGGGTGATCACCGCCCCGGTGCGGCCACCGGTGCGCACGAGCGCCTACCGGTGCGGGGACGCCTGGTCGACGCTGGTGCACCACCTGCCCAGCGGCCGGCGGGCGCTGATCCAGGGCAGCGCCGGGCACCGGCCGGGGTCGCTGGCCGGCCACCGCGCCGAGGTGGCCTATCTCGGGCTCGGGCAACTCGGCCTGCAGAGCCCCGACTACCTCACCGCCTACTGGACCGAGACGGTTCGGGCGGTCGGTGCGCGCACCGTCGTCGGCATCCACTGGGACGACTTCTTCCGCCCGCTGGACCGTACGCTGCGGGCATTGCCCTATGTCGCAGACGATTTGGATGTGACGCTGCGGGTGCTCGGTGCGCTCGCCCGGGAGGACGGCGTGGCCCTGCGACTGCCGACCGTGTGGCGGCGGGAGGACCCCTGGGTGTGATGCTGCCGGTGCTGCTGCTCGCGGTGGTGCTGGCGTTCGCGATCGCCGCCCCCGAGGGCTGGTCCGAGGCGCTGGTCGCCGTCCCGGTCGCCGCGCTGGTGGTGGCCACCGGCACCGTGTCGCCGAAGGCGGCGATGGCGGAGATGACGCGGCTGTTCCCGGTGCTGGTGTTCCTGTCCGCGGTGCTGGTGCTGGCCCGGCTGTGTGCCGACGAGGGGTTGTTCGACACGTTCGGGGCGATGCTGGCCCGCGCCGCCGACGGCAGCCCGACGGCGCTGCTGCGCCGGGTGTTCGCGCTGGCCGCGGTCACCACCGCGGTGCTGTCGCTGGATGCGACGGCGGTTCTGCTGACGCCGGTGGTCCTGGCCACCGCGGTCGCCGCCGGTACCGCCGCCCGCCCGCAGGCCTATGCGACCGCGCACCTGTCCAACACCGCGTCGTTGCTGCTGCCGGTGTCCAATCTGACCAACCTGCTGGCCTTCGGTACGGCGGGGCTGACGTTCGCCGGTTTCACCGCGGTGATGGCCGGGCCGTGGCTGCTGGCGATCGGCTGCGAATACCTGTTGCTGCGCTTCCTGTTTCGCCGGGACCTGCGCCCGGTGCCCCGTCCCGGGCACCCGGATCCGCCGCCGTTGCCGCGGCCGGTGGTGATCGTGCTGGCGCTGACGCTGGCCGGCTTCGCGGTCACCTCGATGCTGGGGGTGGAACCGCTGTGGGCGGCGCTGGCCGGGGTGGCGGTGCTCGGTGGGCACGCGCTGGCCCGTCGGCGCAGCACCCTGCGGGAACTGGCCCGCGCCGCCCATCTGCCGTTCTGCGCGTTCGTGCTGGCTCTGGGGGTGATCGTGCAGGGGGTGCTGGCCGGCGGGCTGGGCGATCTGATGGCGCGGCTGCTGCCCGGCGGGGACGGCCTGGTCGCGCTGTTGGCGATCGCCGGGATCGCCGCAGTGCTGGCGAACCTGGTGAACAACCTGCCCGCGGTGCTGGTGTTGTTGCCGCTGCTGGCCGGCGCCGGGGCCGGCCCGGTGCTCGCGGCGCTGATCGGGGTCAACATCGGCCCCAACCTCAGCTACGTCGGGTCCCTGGCCAACCTGCTGTGGCGCCGGGTGCTGCGTTCGGCACGGGTGCCCACCAGCGCCGCCGAGTTCAGCCTTGTCGGCCTGGTCACCGTGCCGGTCACGCTGGCGGTCGCGGTGCTGGCGCTGTGGGCCGGATTGCGGCTGGCGGCCTAGCCGCGGCGCTGCCGCGCGATCTCGGCGAGCACCACCCCGGCGGCCACCGAAGCGTTGAGCGACTCGGTGTCCCCGGCCATCGGGATGCTGACGATGGCGTCGCAGTTCTCCCGGACCAGCCGGGACAGGCCCTTGCCCTCGGAGCCGACGACCACGACCGTCGGGCCGGTGGCGTCGAGTTCGTCGAGCAGGGTGTCGCCGCCGGCGTCCAGGCCGACGATCTGCAACCCGGCGTCGGCCCAGGAGCGCAGCGTGCGGTTGAGGTTGGTGGCCCGAGCCACCGGCAGCCGGGCGGCCGCACCCGCGCTGGTGCGCCAGGCGACGGCGGTGACCGACGCCGAGCGGCGCTGCGGGATCAGCACGCCCTGGCCGCCGAACGCTGCGGTCGAGCGGACGATCGCGCCGAGGTTGCGGGGGTCGGAGATGTTGTCCAACGCCACCAGCAGCGGCGGCCGCACATCCGCGCGGGCGTCGGCCAGCAGGTCGTCGGGGTGGGCGTAGGCGTACGGCGGCACCTGCAGGGCGATGCCCTGGTGCAGGCCGTTGGTGCTCATCCGGTCCAGGTCGACGCGGGCGACCTCCAGGATCGGGATGCCGGCGTCGGCGGCGCGGGCCACCGACTCGGTGACCCGCTCGTCGGTGTCGATCCCGATCGCCACGTACAGCGCGGTGGCCGGCACGTGCGCCCGCAGGCATTCCACCACCGGGTTGCGGCCCAGCACGGTTTCGGTGTCGTCGGTCTTGCGGTGCCGGCCCTGGGCGGAGCGGGCCGCCTTGTTGGCGCGTTTGGCGGCCGGGTGATGCGGCCGCTCGTGCGCCGGCGGCGTGGCGCCCTTGCCTTCCAGGCCGCGGCGGCGCACGCCGCCGGAGCCGACGACGGCGCCCTTCTTGCTACCGGGTTTGCGGACCGCGCCGCGGCGCTGGGAGTTTCCGGCCATTGCAGTTACGCCTCCACCGGGCTCGGGGCCGCCGGATGGTGCAGTTCCCACTGCGGCCCGTCGGCGGTGTCGGTGACCTCGATGCCGGCGGCACCCAGCCGGTCCCGGATCGCGTCGGCGGCGGCCCAGTCCCGTTCGGCGCGGGCGGCGGTGCGGCCCTCCAGCGCCCAGCGGACCAGGACGTCGAGAGCGCCGAGTGCGGCGACGGTCTCGTCGCGCAGCTCCCAACGCTCGTCGAGCGGATCACAGCCCAGGATCGCCATCATCGCCCGGATCTGGGAGGCCTTCTCCATCGCCGTCTCCCGGTCCCCGGCGTCCAGCGCCCGGTTTCCGTCGGCGCGGGCGGCGTGTATCTCGGCGATCGCCGCCGGCACCGCCAGGTCGTCGTCGAGCGCCGCGGCGAACGCGTCGGTCCAGGTACCGATCGGCACCGCGCCGACCCGGGTGCGCACCCGGTGCAGGAACTCCTCCAGCCCGGTGTAGGCGCGGGCGGCGTCGGCCAGGGCGACCTCGGTGAACTCCAGCATGGACCGGTAGTGCGCGCTGCCCAGGTAGTAGCGCAGTTCGGCGGGCCGGACCCGTTGCAGCACAGCGGGAATGGACAGCACGTTGCCCAGCGATTTGCTCATCTTCTCTCCGCCCATGGTGACCCAGCCGTTGTGCAGCCAGAACCGGGCGAACCCGTCGCCGGCGGCGCGGGCCTGGGCGATCTCGTTCTCGTGGTGCGGGAACACCAGATCCATTCCGCCGCAATGGATGTCGAAGGTGGAGCCGAGGTACTCGTGGGCCATGGCCACGCATTCGGAGTGCCAGCCCGGCCGGCCGCGGCCCCACGGCGTCGGCCAGGACGGCTCGCCGGGTTTGGCGCCCTTCCACAGGGTGAAATCGCGCTGGTCGCGCTTGCCGGTGGCCACGCCCTCACCCTGGTGCACGTCGTCTATGCGGTGACCGCTCAGCGCGCCGTACTCGGGCAGGGACTGCACGTTGAAATAGACGTCACCGCCGCCGGTGTAGGCGTGCCCGGTGTCGATGAGCCGCTCGATGAGCTCGACGATCTGGGTGATGTGTCCGGTAGCCCGCGGTTCGGCCGACGGCGGCAGCACGCCGAGCGCGTCGTAGGCCGCGGCGAACGCCCGCTCGTGGGTGGCCGCCCACTCCCACCACGGCCGGCCCGCATCCGCGGCCTTGTGCAGGATCTTGTCGTCGATGTCGGTGACGTTGCGGATGAAGGCGACGTCGTAGCCCTTGGCCAAGAGCCAGCGCCGCAGCACGTCGAACGCCACCCCGGAGCGCACGTGCCCGATGTGCGGCAGGCCCTGCACAGTGGCCCCGCACAGGTAGATGGAGACGTGCCCGGGGGTCACCGGGACGAAGGCGCGCACGGCACCGGTCATGGTGTCGTGTAGGCGCAGGCCCTCGCCTCGGCCACTGCTTTCGGTCACGACGTGCGAGCTTACCGGGTGGTTCGGGCTACGACGTCTCGACCACCAGGGCGGTAGCGACGGCGGCCAGGCCCTCGCCGCGGCCGGTGAGGCCCAGTCCGTCGGTGGTGGTGGCCGACACCGACACCGGGGCGCCCAGCAGCTCCGACAGCAGCAGCTGCGCCTGCTCGCGGACCGGCCCGACCCTGGGCCGGTTGCCGATCACCTGGACCGCGGCGTTGCCGATGCGGAACCCGGCGTCGTCCAGCAGCTCCCGGACGTGGGTGAGCATGGCCGCGCCGGTCACCCCGGCCCACCGCGGGTCGCCGACGCCGAACACCCCGCCGATGTCGCCGAGGCCGGCCGCCGACAGCAGGGCGTCGCAGATGGCGTGCGCGGCGACGTCCCCGTCGGAGTGCCCGGAGCAGCCGTCGTCGTCGGGAAAGTGCAGGCCCAGCAGCCAGCACGGCCGGCCGGGCTCGATCGGGTGCACGTCGGTGCCCAGCCCGACCCGCGGCAGCGGATTCACCGGCCGGTGCTTTCGGGATGAGCTCGTTCCTCGGCCAGCACCGCGCGGGCGGTCAGCAGATCCAGCGGCGTGGTGATCTTGAAGGCCAGCGGATCGCCGGGGACGGTCTGCACCGGGGTGCCGATGTGTTCGACGGCGGCGGCGTCGTCGGTGAACACGTGGCCGGCGGTGTGCTCGTTGGCCCGGCGCAGCACGTCGGTGCGGAAGCCCTGCGGGGTCTGCACGGCGCGCAGCCCGGACCGTTCGGGGGTGCCCAGCACCGCACCGTTGGCGTCGACGGCCTTGACGGTGTCGGTGAGCGGGAGCGCGGGGATGACGGCCGGGTGTCCGTCGCGCAGCGCCGTCACCACCCGCGTCACGACCTCGGGCGGGGTGAGCGGCCGGGCGGCGTCGTGCACCAGGACGTAATCGGCGTCGCCGACGGCGGTCAGGGCGTTGCGCACCGAGTCGCTGCGCTCGGCACCGCCCGCGACGACGGTTACCGGAAGACTCGTGCCGGAGAGCACCAGGGTGAATTCGTCGGTGCGCCCGGCCGGGACGGCGACGACGGCACCGTCCACGACACCGGAGGCAGCCAGCCCGTCGAGCGCACGCTCAACCAGCGAACGCCCCTCCAGCAGGGCAAACGCCTTGGGAACTCCGGCACCCAGCCGGGTGCCGGATCCCGCGGCTACGACAATGGCAATCGTGCGGGCCACGGCGTGCTCGCTCAGGACGCGGCGGCCAGCACCTCGTCGAGAATGATCTCGGCCTTGGCGTCGTCGGTGTTCTCGGCCAGCGCAAGCTCGCCGACCAGGATCTGCCGGGCTTTGGCCAGCATCCGCTTCTCGCCGGCGGACAGTCCGCGCTCCTGGTCCCGGCGCCACAGGTCACGGACGACCTCGGCAACCTTGTTCACATCGCCGGAGGCCAGCTTCTCCAGATTGGCCTTGTAGCGACGCGACCAGTTGGTGGGCTCCTCGGTGTGCGGCGCGCGCAGCACCTGGAACACCTTGTCCAGTCCCTCTTGCCCGACGACGTCCCGGACACCGACGTACTCGGCGTTATCCGCGGGGACTCGAACGGTCAGGTCACCCTGCGCCACCTTGAGAACGAGATACTCTTTCGGCTCACCCTTGATGGTCCGAGTTTCGATCGCTTCGATCAATGCGGCACCGTGGTGTGGATAGACAACGGTGTCTCCGACCTTAAAAATCATCAGTTTCGAGCCCCTTTCTCCCCTCTAAGATACCACGGGCTCAAATCCGCCGCGGACCAACGGTGCAGGTCAGGGGCTCGATGACGAAACCGTGGGGGTTGACAGCGCCGAAGATCCGTGCATGGCCGGATGTCCGGACGGCACCGCCGAGGGCTTCCGGAGGCGCTCCGGCGGGTGCATGGGCCAGGTCACAAAACACCGCGGAAGCGGCGAAAAACCGGCCGGAAACCCCCTATCTACCGCGGGGCGGACGCACCTACTACGCTTTGTCCTACTGTCCATGAGCAGGAGGCTTTCCGTGATCCGTATTGGTACCCGTCGGGCAACCGCCGTCGGCGCTGCAGTCGCCGCACTGGCCACCGTGACCGTCCTCTCGGGCTGCGGCGCCGGTCAGGTCTCCCAGGTCGCCACCCAGGTCCCGGCGATCGACGGCAACAGCACCACCGTCGGCACCAACCCGCGCATCGCGGTGCGCAACGTGTACCTGCACATGGTGACCCCGGAGTCCGGCTCGATCGCCGCGGGTACCCCCGTTCCGCTGATCTTCACCGCGGTCAACGAATCCCCGGTGCGCAAGGCCACCGACCCGGCCGACCATTACCCTCAGCCGCTCAAGGACGAGCTGGTGTCGATCACCTCGGATTTCGGCGCCGTGGCACTCACCTCCGCCGCATCCCCGATGACCATCAAGCCCGGCCAGAGCCTGGTCGTCGGTGACGCCAAGGGCGCCGAGGAACTCGCCAAGGTGCCCGGCTCCTCGGTCACCCAGGCCACGGCGGTCTTCACCCCCAACCAGGACATCCACAACGGGGTGACCTACCCGATGGTCTTTACCTTCAAGGACGCCGGTGCGGCGCCGATCAACGTGCCGATCTCGGCCGGCGAGGGATCCGGGCACTCCGAGCACCACTGATCGGAGTCTGTCGGACCCGAGCGCTACCGTCAGCCGGTGGCCAAGGCGCGATCGCAGTACCGCTGTTCCGAGTGTGACCATGTCACCGCGAAGTGGGTCGGTCGCTGCCCGGAATGCGGCACCTGGGGCACCGTCGACGAGGTAGCCACGCTCAGCGCCCTGGGCGGGCGGGCCCGGCGCACGGTCGCCCCGTCGTCGGCCGCCCAGCCCATCTCCGCCATCGACCCGGAACGCACCCGGCACGCCGGCACCGGCATCGCCGAGCTGGACCGGGTACTCGGCGGCGGCATCGTGCCCGGATCGGTGACGTTGCTGGCCGGGGATCCCGGCGTCGGGAAATCCACCCTGCTGCTGGAAGTGGTGCACCGCTGGGCGGTGGCCGGGCACCGGGCGCTGTACGTCTCCGGGGAGGAGTCGGCCGGGCAGATCCGGATGCGCGCCGAGCGCACCGGCTGTACCCACGACGAGGTGTACCTGGCCGCCGAGTCGGACCTGGACACCGTGCTGGCGCACATCGAGACGGTCAAACCCAGCCTGGTGGTCGTCGACTCGGTGCAGACGCTGTCCTCGACGGACACCGACGGCGTCACCGGCGGGGTGACCCAGGTGCGGGCGGTGATCACCGCGCTGACCGGGTATGCGAAGTCCGCCGCGGCGCCCGTCGCGCTGATCGTCGTCGGGCACGTCACCAAGGACGGCGCGATCGCCGGGCCCCGTTCCTTGGAGCATCTGGTCGACGTCGTGCTGCATTTCGAGGGCGACCGCAACTCCGCGCTGCGCATGGTGCGCGGGGTGAAGAACCGGTTCGGTGCGTCCGATGAGGTCGGCTGTTTCCTGTTGCACGACAACGGAATCGAGGAGGTCGCCGACCCGTCGGGACTGTTCCTGGACCAACGCCCGCATCCGGTGCCGGGCACCGCGGTGACCGTGACGCTGGACGGGAAGCGGCCGATGATCGGCGAGGTGCAGGCACTGATCGGCACCGACGACGTCGGCTCGCCGCGGCGCGCGGTCAGCGGCATCGACGGCGCCCGGGCCGCGATGATCGCGGCGGTGCTGCAAGCCTGCGGCCGGCTCCAGCTGTCCCGCCACGACGTCTATCTGTCCACCGTCGGCGGCATGCGGCTGGCCGACCCGTCCTCGGATCTGGCCATCGCGCTGGCCATGGCCGGCGCCTACGCCGGGCTGTGCCTGCCGACGACGACGGTGGCCATCGGCGAGGTCGGCCTGGCCGGGGACCTGCGTCGGGTCACCGGCATGGACCGGCGGCTGGCCGAGGCGGCGCGGCTGGGTTTCCGGACGGCCATCGTGCCCGCCTCTACCGGTTCGACGGGCGGCGCGCCGGACGGTCTGCGGTTGCTGGAGGCCGCCAATATCGGCGACGCGCTGCGGCTGATCGTGGAGATCGCCGCGCCGTCGCGGCCCAATCTGTCGGTGGTGCGCCGCCCGGAGCCCGATCGGCGGTCCACCGGCGACGGCGGTGGGGGAGAATGACGTCCCGTGACATCGAGTAAGAAGCCCGAGGTGCGCCAGACGCTGGCGCGCCTGGCACCCGGCACCGGGCTGCGCGACGGCCTGGAGCGGATCCTGCGCGGCCGTACCGGTGCGCTGATCGTGCTCGGCTTTGACGATCGGGTGGAGGCCATCTGCGACGGCGGCTTTGCGCTGGACGTCCGGTTCGCCCCGACCCGGCTGCGCGAGCTGGCCAAGATGGACGGCGCGGTGGTGCTCTCCGGCGACGGGGACCACATCGTGCGGGCCAACGTGCAGCTGGTGCCCGATCCGTCGATCCCCACCGACGAGTCCGGGACCCGGCACCGCTCGGCCGAGCGGACCGCCGTGCAGACCGGTTATCCGGTGATCTCGGTGAGCCACTCGATGAACATCGTGACGGTGTACGTGGCCGGGGAACGCCATGTGCTGGCCGACTCCGGCACCATCCTGAGCCGGGCCAACCAGGCCATCGCCACCCTGGAGCGCTACAAGACCCGTCTCGACGAGGTCAGCCGGGCGCTCTCGGCCGCCGAGATCGAGGATTTCGTCACGCTGCGCGAGGTGATGACGGTGGTGCAGCGCCTGGAACTGGTCCGGCGCATCGGCGCCGAGATCGACAACGACGCCGTCGAGCTCGGCACCGACGGCCGTCAGCTGCGGTTGCAGCTGGAGGAGCTGCTGGGCGGTAACGACACCGACCGCGAGCTGATCGTCCGGGACTACCACGCCAACCCCGATCCCCCGCAGCAGGCCGACGTGGCGGCCACGCTGGAGGCGCTCGACGCGCTGTCGGACGCCGAGCTGCTGGACTTCACCACGCTGGCCCGGGTGTTCGGCTATCCGCCGACCGTCGAGGCGCAGGACTCCGCGGTCAGCGCCCGCGGCTACCGGGCGATGGCGGGCATCCCGCGGCTGCAGTTCGCCCACGTGGACCTGCTGGTTCGCAACTTCGGCTCACTGCAGGGACTGCTCGCCGCCACCGCGACCGACCTGCAGTCGGTCGACGGCATCGGTGCGATGTGGGCGCGGCACGTCCGCGAGGGGCTGTCGCAGCTGGCCGAATCGATCATCGCCGACCAGATCAGCGGCTAACTTCCGCGTGGCTCCTGGCTAGTTGCCGGGGGCTGGGCCGGGTGCGTGGGTCTCGGCCGGCGCAGGCTCGGCGGGCGCCGGTTCCGCGGGCGGTTCCCCGGCCCCGGCTTCGTTCAGCACGAATGGCACCGGCGCGGATTTCAGATTGCCCAGCTGGATCACCAGGTTGTAGGTGCCGGCGCCGATCGGCTGGCGCGGCATCGGGCACTGGGGTTCCGAACCCATCCCGGTCCAGGTCACCTCGGTGGTCACCTGGGCGCCCGGTTCGATGGTCTTGACCAGGGTCTCGTTGGACGGGGCGCAGTCCAGGTTGGACCACAGCCGCTTGTTGTCCAGGCTGTAGACGTAGGCGGCCAGCACCGAGGCGCCGACGTCCCGCTTGCAGCCGACGACCCCGATGTTGGTGACGACCATGGTGAACTTCGGCTGGTCACCGACGTTGTAGCGCGGCTGGTTGGTGATGCCCTTGACGGCCAGGGTGCTGTCCGGGCAGTCGTCGCCGGCCTTGAGCACCGGCGGCGGTTCCACCGCCTTGGTCTGGGTGGGGGTGGGTGCCGGACTGTTCACCGCCGGTGGCACCACCGGGCTCTTGACCTCCGGTGCGGTGGCCTCGGCCGTGGTGTCGGTCGCCGCGTTGGTGTTCCCGTCGTTCGACGAACCGCTGCGGGCGACGACGACGGCGATCACCACGATGACCACCAGGACCAGTGCCCCGACGCCCAACGCCAGCGCCCGGCGCCGCCGGTAGATCTCCGGCGGAAGCGGTCCACGGGTTCCGGTATCCATCACATACCCACGGTAATGGCCGGTCAGCGCTACAACATCGACCGATCTCGGCGTGTCGGCAAACCCACATGCGGCCACCAGAACCACCGGCCGAGCAGCATCGCGGCGGCGGGCATGACGAAGGTGCGGATCAGCAGGGTGTCCACCAGCAGGCCGACGGCGATCGTCGACCCGATCTGCGCGATGCTCAGCACGCTGCTGCCGACCAGCGCCGCCATGGTCAGCCCGAACACCAGCCCGGCGGTGGTCACCACCGACCCGGTGCCGGCGAACGCCCTGATGGTGCCGGTGGCCATTCCGGCGTGGCGTTCCTCGCGCATCCGCATCGCCAGCAGCAGGTTGTAGTCCGCGCCGACGGCGATCAGCGCGATCAGCGAGACGGCGGGCACCGACCAGTGCAGGTCGTGGCCGGCCAGGTCCTGCCAGATCAACACCGCCATGCCCAGCGCGGCGGCGTAGGACACCGCGACGGTGCCGACGACCACCAGCGCGGCCACCGGACTTCGCAGCATCCCTGCGACCACGCCGAAGATCAACAGCAGGGTGACGCCGACCAGTAGCCGCAGGTCCGCGGCATACAGCGACTGCAGGTCCCGGGTGGCGGGGCCGACGCCGGCGATGTCCACCTGCGCGCCGCGCAGCGTGCCCTCCTTGGTGGCCTGGCGCACCGCGGCGTCGATGGCGCGGGCCCGGTCTGCTCCGGTGGCGCTCCACTCCGGTCCGTCGCCGTAGACCAGCAGCGTCGTGGCCGTCCCGTCGGGCGACATCAGGGCGTTCAGCGCGGCGGTGAACCGCGGGTCTGACAGCGCGCGCTGGGGCAGGTAGAAACCGCCGGCGCCGCTGCCGGCGAACTCTTGGGACAGTTCGGTCAGGTAGCCGGTGACCTCGCGCAGCTGCGGGACGAGGCGGTCGGCGAGTTGCGCTAGGTCGCCGGTGGCGGTGCGGGCCCGGCCCAGGGCGTCGTTCATCTCGCCGAGCGAGGCCGGCGTCTGGGCGAGCGCAGCGCCGGCCGTTCGTGAGCCGCCGTTGAGTTTGGCGGTGGCTCCGGCCAGGGTGTCGGTGTCGGCGACGAGTTGGTCGACGGGCCGCACCACCTTCTCGGCGGCCGCGCACAGCGGGTTGGCGGCGCAGTCGGCGTTGCCGGCGACGAAGGCCCGCAACGGGTCCAGCGCGCCCGAGACGGTGACGGCGTTGTCCCGCAGCCCGGTCATCGAGGTCTGCATATCGGTTGCCGCCGAGCCGATCTCGTTCATCCCTCCGGCGCCCTGGGCCAGTGCGGTGCGCAACCGGCCGAGTACCCCGGTCATGCCGGCCAGGGTGGCGTCCAGGTCTCCGGCGCCGTGGCGCCGGCCGGTCAAGTCGGTGACCGCGGCGTCCAGCTCGGTGCCGATCCGGCCGGCCTGCGAGGCCAGCGTCGCCTCCTCGGGGACCGTGCCGGTGGGCCGGCTGGCGGCCTGGACCAGGGTGGCGTCGGGAATCTCCATGAGAGAACGGGCTATTCGCTCGATGGCGATCAGACCGGCCGGGGAGCGCAGGCTGTGGTCGGCGGCGACGGTGACGACGGCCGGCAGCAACCGGTTGGCCGGGAAGTGCCGGTCCATGGCGGCGTAGCCGCGGCCGGATTCCACGTCGGACGGGGTGGCGGCCGGCTCGTCCCAGCCCATCCGGAGGCCGGTCAGCGGCAGCGCCAGCAGCGCGACGAGCACGGTCGCGGCGACCAGCACCGGCGCCGGCCAGCGGACCACCGTGGTACCGATGCGCCGCCACCGACGGGCGAGGCCGCCCTGCCCGCGCGGTTCGGCCGCGCCGAACCGCGCCCCGATCGCCAGCAGCGCCGGGGTGAGCGTCAGAGATGCGGCCATGGCGATGAGAATTCCTATGGCGCACGGTATTCCGGCGCTGCGCAGCATTCCGATATGGGCCAGGTCGAGCGCGGCGAGCGCCACCGCGACGGTCAGCGCCGACCCGGCGATCACCGGCGCGACCCGGCGGTAAGCCTCTGCCAGCGCCGGGGCCGGCGCCAATCCGGCTCGGCGGCCCTCGTGGTAGCGGCCGATCAGGAATATTCCGTAGTCGGTCCCGGCGCCGAGCATCATGGCGGCCAGCATGGCCACCGAGAAGATGGACACCTCCACCACGTCGGCGGCACCCAGTGCCGCGACGATCGGGCGGGCCACTCCGAGTGCGATGCCGACGGCGACCAGCGGGATGGCAGCGGTCAGCACCGAGCGGTAGACGATCAGCAGCAGCACCATGATCAACGCGACGGTGGCGCCGGTGATGGCCAGCATCTGCCGGTCGATCGCGGTGAACTCGTCGGCGATGGTGGCTCCCGGACCGGTGACGTACACCTGCAGCCCGGGCGGCGGGGACAGCCCGTCGACGGTGCCGCGCAGCGCCTCGACGGCCGAACCGGCCTGGGCGGTACCAAGATTGCCGGCCAGCCGAACCATGACATAGGCGGCGGCGCCGTCGTCGCTGACCGCGGCGGCCGCGGTCAGCGGGTCGCTCCACAGATCGGTGACCGCCTGGACGTGGGTGCGGTCGGCCCGCAGCGCGTCGATCAGCCTCCCGTAGTACTCGCGGTCGGCCGTTACGATGCCGTTGCCACGTTCCAGCACAACGTAATTCAGGTTATCACCGGTGCCGCCGCCACCCATCTGTTGCGCGGATCGGGCGGCGGCGACACTGCTCGGCGCATCGGCGGGCAGGAACGCCCGCGAGTGCGTCGCAACGACATGCTCGAGCTGCGGTACCGCCAGGTTGCCCAGCCCCGCCGCGATCAACCAGCACATCAGTACCAGTGGTGCGGCGACCCGCCACCGTTTCTCAGGCGACGGTGCGCTGCGCAACATCGGGAGCCCCGTGACTGGCGATCATCATGGGCTCTCCGCGCTGCAGGGCACGCAGCCGCACGAACCGGCGTTCGCCGATGTCGAGCAGGGCGCGCAGGCCCGGCCGAGACCTGGCCAGTTCGCCGGGCACCGGCGCCAACGGCCGGTCCTCGAAGATCGCCTGGTCCAGGCTGGCCGAAAGGTTCGTCATCCATTTCTGCCGCAGAGCGAGCAGCAACTGCTCCTCGTTGCCGAAAAGCCGCTCGACGGAGGCCCGTTGGGCCGGGGTGAAGTCCAATGCCGCTTCGGCATCGACCGTGGCGCGTTCGATCAGTTCCGCCGTGAAGGCGTTGCGTTCGTGAAACAGTTCCCAACTCATGGGCCCAACGCTAGGAATCGCGACACCCGTCGCGCGTCGTGCCGGCGTCGGGTTTTGCGCGTCCTACCGGTGTCTGGGCCCGGCGGTGATCTCCTACCCAGGTATGACCCGAGATGCCGACCTCGGGAGGATGCCGTCGGTGCCACAGCGGAACTAGCATTACCGGGTGTTGCGCACCGCCACAGAGTCCGCGTGGGCCCGTTTTCGCGGGCGGGACGACCTGATCCCGCCGGGTTTCTCCTGGGAATTCGTGGTGGCCGTCGACGGCTGCATGGCCGGGATCATGATCGTATCCACCCTGCAGCGGTCAGTCACCGATCTGCCCTGGTCGCTGCTGGCGTGTGCGTTCGCGTTGGCACCGCTCGGAGTGTTCCTGACGTTCGGGTTCAAGCATCACGCCCCGTTGGCCTGGTCGTCGGCGACTTCGGCGACAGCGGTGTTCCTGTTCGCCACCTCGACCCCGGTACCGTCGGACTACGTGCCGTTCGCCCTGGTCACCATGGCCGGCGCGGTCGGGGCGCTGACCTCACCGCCACTGAGCCTGCTGGCCCTGACCAGTTCGGCGGCGCTGTTGATCGGCGCGGCGGCCACCCATCGGCTGGACAACATCGCGCTGTATCTGCCGGTGCTGGGCATGGGCTGGCTGGTCGGCTACCTGATGCACATCCAGCAGCAGCTGATCATTCGCCAACGCGACGCCCAGCAACAGCTGGCCGAGCACGCCGCCGGCGACGAGCGTCGACGCATCGCCCGCGAGGTGCACGACGTCATCGCACATTCGTTGTCCATCACCCTGCTGCACCTGACCGGGGCGCGCCGCGGGCTGCAGGAGGACGGTGACGTCGAGGAGGCCGTCGAAGCGCTGCAGCAGGCCGAGGAACTGGGCCGCCAGGCCATGGGAGACATCCGCCGGACCGTCGGGCTGCTCGATGCCGCGCCGATGCGCGCGGCCCCCGAACCCGGCGTCGCCGATATCGGCGCCCTGGCGGCCGAGTTCCGCAACGCCGGGCTCGACGTCACGGTGGCCACCAGCGGCCCGCTGCACCGGGTGTCCGCGGCGGTGGGCCTGGCGCTGTATCGCATCGCCCAGGAGTCGCTGGCCAACATCGCCAAGCACGCGCCGGATTCCGCATCGACGCTGCGCCTGGAGGTGCGCCGCCGCAGCGTCGAGATGACGGTGACCAACGAGCTGGGCGTGCCCGCCGGCGCCTGCTTCCCGGCCGGCGGCCGGGGGCTGGTCGGTATGCGCCAACGGGTGGAGCTGCTCGGCGGCCGGGTGGAGATCGGTCCGGTCGACCAGCACTGGGAGGTCCGGGTGTCGATTCCGCTGGAGGACACCCGGGCGTTGGGCTGCGGGGCCTGAGGTGGAGACCACCGAGGTGCGGGTGCTGCTGGTCGACGACCAGGATCTGGTGCGGTCCGGGTTACGCCGGATCCTGCGTCGCAAGGATGGTTTCGTCGTCGTCGACGAATGCGCCGACGGTGACGAGGTGCCGGCGGCGGTCGCCGCGCACGCCCCCGACGTCGTGGTGATGGACCTGCGGATGAAACGGGTCGGCGGCATCGAGGCGACCCGGCGGGTGGTGGCCGGCGGCGGGCCGCCCGTGCTGGCTCTGACCACTTTCAACGAGGACGAGCTGCTGTCGGAGGCGTTGCGGGCCGGTGCGGCGGGGTTCGTGCTCAAGGACTCCTCCGCCGAGGAGTTGATCCGCGCCGTGCATGCCGTCGCCCGCGGTGATGCCTACCTGGATCCGGCGGTGACCGGCCGGGTGCTGGACACCTACCGCAGCGCGCCGAGTTCCCCGGCGCCGATCGCCGCCGTCGCCGAGCTGACCTCGCGGGAACTCGACGTGCTGATCCAGGTCGCGCGGGGCCTATCGAACTCGGAGATCGCCGGCGAGCTGTTCATCACCGAGGTGACGGTGAAGAGTCACATCGGGCGGATCTTCGTGAAGCTCGGGCTGCGGGATCGCGCCGCGGCGATCGTTTACGCCTACGAGAACGGGATCGTCGCGCCGGGCTAGGGCGATTCGGCGAGGGGAAGCCGGGACCGCCCCATCATCCGGGGCGATTCGGCGAGGCTCGGCGGAGTGGACGCGAGCGCAGCGAGTGGCCGCGGAGCCGAGGGGAAGCCGGGACCGCCCCATCGAACCGGAGCCTTAGACCTCGCCGATGTCGCCGATGTGACCGCGCAGCGAGGCCCGGCCGTCGGCCAGGTGGTAGGTGACGCCGACGACGGCCAGGCTGCCGTTCTCCACGCCCTCCTTGATCGCGGCGGATCGGGCGAGCAGCTGGGTGCTGGTCTCCAGCACGTGGCGTGCCTCGAACTCGTCCACGGTCTTCAGCCCGTCGCGACGGCCGAGCAGAACCGAGGAGGTGACCCGCTCGACGACGTCGCGGATGTAGCCGGGCGGGATCTCGCCGCCGTCCACCACGTCGAGGGCGGCCCGCACTGCGCCGCAGCTGTCGTGGCCGAGCACCACGATCAGCGGAACGTTGAGGATGGTGACGGCGTATTCGATGGAGCCCAGCACCGCCGAATCGAGCACATGCCCGGCGGTGCGCACCACGAACATGTCGCCCAGGCCCTGGTCGAAGATGATTTCGGCGGCCACCCGGGAGTCGCCGCAACCGAACACCACCGCGGTCGGCTTCTGGTTGGCGGCCAGGCTGGCGCGATGGTCGATGCTCTGACTGGGGTGTTCGGGCCGGCCGGCGACGAAGCGCTCGTTACCCTCCCTGAGTGCCTTCCACGCGGAGATCGGATTCGAATTGGGCATACCTGACATAGTGCCCTGCGGCTCGGCCCAGCGCGAGCTCGACGCAGGCGAACTGCTGTCCTGGTTCGACGTGCACGGCCGCGACCTGCCCTGGCGCGACGCCGGGGTGAGCGCCTGGCAGATCCTGGTCAGCGAGTTCATGCTGCAGCAGACGCCGGTGTCCCGGGTGCTGCCGATCTGGCTGGAGTGGGTGGCGCGCTGGCCGACCCCGTCGGCGACGGCGGCCGCGGGTTCGGCCGATGTACTGCGCGCCTGGGGCAAGCTGGGCTATCCGCGGCGGGCCAAATGGCTGCACGAGTGCGCGGTGGTGATCGCCGCCGAGCACGACGACGTGGTGCCCGACGACGTCGCGACGCTGCTGGCGCTGCCGGGCATCGGCAGCTACACCGCGCGGGCGGTGGCCTGTTTCGCCTACCGCCGGCCGGTTCCCGTCGTCGACACCAATGTGCGACGGGTGGTGGCCCGGGCGATCGACGGCGTCGCCGGGCCGGGCTCCCCCGCCCCCGTGCGCGACGAGGCGGCGGTGGCCGCGCTGCTGCCCGACGACGACGTCGCGCCCCGGTTCTCGGCGGCGCTGATGGAGCTGGGTGCGCTGGTGTGCACGGCCCGCAACCCCAAGTGCGGGGTGTGCCCGTTGTCGTCGTGCGCCTGGCGCGAGGCCGGATACCCGGCGTCTAAGGCCCCGGCGCGGCGGGTGCAGCGATACGCGGGCACCGACCGGCAGGTCCGCGGGCGGCTGCTGGACGTGCTGCGCGAATCCGATGGCCCGGTCACCCGCGCGCAGCTGGATCTGGCCTGGACCTCCGACACCGCCCAGCGGGACCGGGCGCTGGATTCGCTGCTGGTCGACGGGCTGGTGGAGCAGACCTCCCAGGGTCTGTTCGCGCTGGCCGGCGAGGGTTAGAGAGCGCGCAGGAAGTCGCTGACTTCGCGGCGGTAGATCTGCGGGGCGTCGTCGTGGATGAGGTGCCCGGCATCGGGAACCCGCAGGTAGCGGACTCGACGGCCCTGGCCCTCGGCGATCTCGGCCATCTTCGCCATCTGCCCGGGCGGGGCCACCGAGTTGCCGGCCTCCAACAGCAGAGCCGGTGCCCGCACCGCCGACCACTGGCCCCAGTAGTCGCGGGTGCCCCACTCGGCGGCAATGTCCAGCCAGTTCTGCGGATAGTCGTGCAGCCGCCAGCCGGTATCGGTGCGGTCGAAGGCCTCCAGGAAGTAGCGGCCGGCCACCGGGCCGAATTCGGCGACGACGGCGGCCTCGCTCTCGAATTCGACGGGCAGGGCGTGCACCCACGGTTCCCACGGGCCGGTGGTGCGGCCGACGAAATCGGGCGCCATGTCCTCCACGAGGATGCCCGCGACCAGGTCCGGGTCTTCGGCGGCCAGGCACCAGGAATGCAGCGACCCCATGGAATGCCCGATAAGCACCACTGGGCTGCCCAACGACCGGGCGGCGGCGCCGAGCTCGTCGACGAACACCTCGGTGCTGATGCGCGCCGGCCGGGCGGCGTCACGTCCGCGGTGCCACGGGGCGTCATAGCCGTACACCGCGCCGAACTCGGTGAGCCAGTCCAGCTGGCGTGTCCACGTCGTGCCGCGGCCCATCAGTCCGTGCACGAGCAGCAGCGGGCGGCCGTAGCCGCCGAGGTGCGTGGGTTCTTTCGACATGCTGGCCGCCAGCCTAGAACGCGCGCCCGGGTAACCTGGCGGGCATGGCTGTTGTGAAGATCAATGCAATCGAGGTGCCCGAAGGTGCCGGGCCGGAGCTGGAGAAGCGATTCGCCAACCGCGCGCACTCCGTGGACGGCCAGCCCGGTTTCCTGGGGTTCCAGCTGCTGCGCCCGGTCGCCGGTGACGACCGTTACTTCGTGGTGACCCAGTGGGAGTCCGACGAGGCGTTCCGCGCCTGGGCCGACGGCCCGGCCCGTGCCGCCCACCAGGGCGAGCACAAGCCGCAGCCGGTGGCCACCGGGGCGTCCCTGCTCGAATTCGAGGTTGTGCTCGACGTTGCAGGCTCGGGCAAGTAAGCGTCTCACCGGGCGGTTCGGCGAGCGCAGGCGGAGCCGAAGCGAAACCGGGATCGCCCGCGACAGTAGCCGCCGGTTCGGCGCGGCGCTGACCTGTGCCGTGCTGGCGGTCAGCACCCTGGACGGCTGCACGTCGGGTTCCACGCCGTCGGCGCAGGCCCGCAACTCCGTGCACATCAGCATCGGTACGCCCCAGGGGGTGCGGGCCCAGCAGGTGGTCGACATGCTCAACTCCGACTGGCCGATCGGCACCGACTCCGTCAAGACCCTGGCCGGTCCCGACCAGGTTGACTTCGTCGCCGGAGCGATGGACCTGCTGTGGTGGGAGCGCCCGTACACCGTCGCCGACATCGAGTACGGGGCCAGCAGCGCCGAGCTGACCCTGAATACCAGCTACGGCGGGCAGCAGTTGATCAGCCTGCGCGTCAACGACGACTCCAGCTTCGTGGACCGGTTCTCGGTGTCCACTCCGGCGCCGCCGATCCACTCCTGGGCCGACGTGAACAGCGTGCTGGACCGTTCCGGCGCCCGCTATTCCTGGCGAGTGTCGAAGATCGTCGACGGCAACTGCGAGCAGCTCGCCGGGGCGCACACCGATCTGTCGCTGCCGCTGTCCTCGATCTTCAAGACCTACGTGCTCTACGCGGTGGCCGAGGAGGTCGTCGCCGGCCGGTTGGCCTGGGACGACGAGGTCACCGTCACCGTCGACGCGAAGGCCAACGGATCCTCGGCATTCGACCACCTCAAGCCCGGCGATCGGATCCCGGTGCGCCTGGCCGCGGAGAAAATGATCGCCAACAGCGACAATATGGCCACCGACCTGCTGATCGAGAAGGTCGGCCGGCACGCCGTGGAGCGCGCGCTGGCCGACGCGGGTCACCACGACCCGGCGTCGATGACCCCGTTCCCGACCATGCACGAGCTGTTCTCCATTGGCTGGGGCAAGCCCGACCTGCGCGAGCAGTGGCGCGACGGGGACAAGGCGACGCGCAACCGGATGCTGCGCGAGGCGGACGCGCGCCGCTACGTCGACGACCCGATGCGCGCCCACACCCCCGCCTCCCCCTACGGGGTGCAGTGGTACGGCAGCGCCGAGGACATCTGCCGGATCCAGACCGCGTTGCAGCGGATCGCCGTCGGGCCGGCCACGCCGGTGCGCGACATCATGTCGACGATTCCCGGCATCGACCTGGACCGTACCCAGTGGCCCTACATCGGCGCCAAGGCCGGGAACCTGCCGGGGGACTTGACCTACAGCTGGTACGCGGTGGATCGCGCCGGGACACCGTGGGTGGTCAGCCTGCAGACCAGCTGGGACACCTTCCACGGCGCGCGGACCGCGGCCTGGCTGATGGGTGTGGTGAAAGGCATGTTCGCGCTCATCCCCCAGCGCTGAGCCCGGACGCGGCCTCGCCGGTACGGAATGGTGACCGGTGGCGGCCTTCATCTGGATAATCCGCACGAATGCGCTGTGCGGTCACCATTTGGTATTGCTATCGCCTTTCAGACCCGCAGGGTCCACACCGCGGCTCGCCGATGCAGCACAGTTTTGCCGGCGGGCGGCACATCGATACGCCAGAACGACTCCGGTGGGGCGGCCAGCGCGATCAGGATCGCGGCCCGGACCACCGCCGGGTGGGTGACGGCGACGGTCCGCCCGGGCTGAAGCGCATCCATCCAGGCGCGCACCCGGTCGATGACGCCGAGGATCGATTCACCGCCGTGCGGGGCGGCGCCCGGTTCGCTCAGCCAGGCCATCAGGTCCGCCGGTGCCGGCTCGTCGAGGCTCCGGCCCCGCCAGTCGCCGGTATCCAGATCGGCAAGTTCGGGAAGGACCGAGGCGGACAGGCCGGCCAGCTCGGCGGTATGCCGGACCCGCAGTTCCGGCCCGCAGCAGGAGCGGTCGGCCCGCAGCTCGCCGAGGTCGTCGACTTGGCGGCGGCCCAGCTCGCTGAGCGGCTCGTCGGCGGGGAACCGCCCGGCCGCCATGGCGTCGGTCATGCCGTGTGACACCAGGGTCAGCCGGACGATGCCGGGCGCCTCCGCTATGCGGCCACCGTTTCGCTGCGGTCACCCAGCAGGCGACGGGCGAACGGCGCAAAGCCCAGCGCGATTGTCGCCCACAGGATGATCTGTGCCCCGATCGAATACAGCCGGAAGTAGTACAGATCATCGGCCGGGAATCCCGGGAACACGATGTTGCCCGCTGCGTCCTTCAACGGCTGCGGAGTCTCCGTCGCGTAGTCGCCGTATTCGGCGACATTGGTGCTCAGCTGGCCCAGCGACGGCAGCGCCAGCATCACGATTCCGACGATGACGATGAACGCCGCACCGGCCAGCAGAGCCGCGTTCCAGTTGCCGAAGCGCTCGGTCAGCCGTCGCGCGAGCCACACGGCGAACACCAGTGCCGCGATGGACACCACCACCATCAGCAGATACAGGCCGGTCCGGGCCCGGATAGTGTCCTCGTGGCCGACCGCCGGCGGGTTGGCCGGGTACTTGAGGAACGGCACCAGGTAGAGCACGAAGAACATCGCCCCGGCCAGCACCAGCGTCAGGTTCGTCGGGTTCAGCGAGCTGTACCGCCCGTACAGGACGGTGTAGAGCACCGCGAACAGCAGGCCCATGGCGAAGCCGAACGCGATGATGCCGACGGCGATGCCGAAGTTGCTCTGTACCGCGCGGGTGAACAGTTCCGCGCCGTCCCCGTGGCTGTGTCCGCCGGCAGCCGCCTCGAGTTTGTGCTGGGCCTCGTCACGGCCCTCTTCGTACTCGATGGCGCGCTGGATGATGGGCTCGGCGAAGATCCGGGCGAAAACGAATGCGAGCAGACCGCCGAGTGCGCCCAGCAGGCCACCGCGCAGAATGATTCTGCGTTCCATGGTTGTCGTCGGCTCTCAGTGGCAGGGGAAGCCGAGGAAATGACGGGCGTCGTGCACGAACTCGTGCACGTGCATGTCGTCACCGAAGATCGACACCGCGCCCTGGTCGATACCGACGAAGTAGTAGATGAGCAGCGCCAGCACTGTCGCGCCGCTGAGCCACGCCGCCGCCGCGGCGGCACTCAGATCGATGGCCCGGCCGGCGGGCACGTTCGCGGTTGTCATGAGCGTCTCCTAGGCGGGATATCGCGTCCCGATTGCAGGTGACGGGTTTCGGGTCTGACTGTCACAGTGGCGCGCCCGCCCGGAATCACACCGGTTTTCCTCGACCCGTCTGGGTACCGGAACAGCATAGGCGGTACCCAGACGGGACGGGAAACTATTCAGCCGCGGTGGCCGCCAGGTCCGGCTCGTCGGTGGCGATCGCCTTCGGCGCACCCGCGAAGGTGAACTTGGCGTCCTCGCCGGAGCCCTCGCCGTCCCAGCCCTCGACGTCGACGGTGACGACCTGTCCGGGCCCGACCTCGTCGAACAGGATCTTCTCGCTCAGCGCGTCCTCGATCTCGCGCTGGATGGTGCGGCGCAGCGGCCGTGCACCCAGCACCGGGTCGAATCCGCGCTTGGCCAGCAGCGACTTGGCGGAGTCGGTGAGCTGCAGGTCCATGTCCTTGTTCTTCAGCTGCTTGGTCACCCGGCCGACCATGAGATCGACCATCTCGATGATCTCGTCCTGGGTCAGCTGGTGGAAGACGATGATGTCGTCGATCCGGTTGAGGAATTCGGGGCGGAAGTGCTTCTTGAGCTCGTCGTTGACCTTGAGCTTCATCCGCTCGTAGTTGTTCTCACCGCCACCGGAGGTGAAGCCCAACCCGACCGCCTTGGAGATGTCGGAGGTGCCCAGGTTGGAGGTGAAGATCAGCACGGTGTTCTTGAAGTCGACCGTGCGGCCCTGGCCGTCGGTCAGGCGCCCGTCTTCGAGCACCTGCAGCAGGGTGTTGTAGATCTCCGGGTGTGCCTTCTCGATCTCATCGAACAGCACCACCGAGAACGGCTTGCGGCGCACCTTCTCGGTGAGCTGGCCGCCCTCCTCGTAGCCGACGTACCCCGGAGGGGCACCGAAGAGCCGGGAGGCGGTGAACCGGTCGTGGAACTCGCCCATGTCGATCTGGATGAGCGCGTCGTCGTCGCCGAACAGGAATTCCGCCAGCGCCTTGGAGAGCTCGGTCTTCCCGACGCCGGACGGGCCGGCGAAGATGAACGAGCCCGACGGGCGCTTGGGGTCCTTGAGGCCGGCGCGGGTGCGGCGGATGGCCTTGGAGACGGCCTTGACGGCGTCCTCCTGGCCGATGATCCGCTTGTGCAGTTCGTCTTCCATCCGCAGCAGGCGGCTGGTCTCGGCCTCGGTCAGCTTGAACACCGGGATGCCGGTCCAGTTGCCGAGCACCTCGGCGATCTGCTCGTCGTCGACTTCGGCGACCACGTCGAGATCACCGGAGCGCCACTGCTTTTCCCGCTCGGCGCGCTGGGTGACCAGCTGCTTCTCCTTGTCGCGCAGGCTCGCGGCCTTCTCGAAGTCCTGGGCGTCGATCGCCGATTCCTTCTCCCGGCGGGCGTCGGCGATCTTCTCGTCGAACTCGCGCAGGTCCGGCGGCGCGGTCATCCGGCGGATGCGCATCCGGGCGCCGGCCTCGTCGATCAGGTCTATCGCCTTGTCCGGCAAAAACCGGTCGTTGATGTAGCGGTCGGCCAGGGTCGCGGCGGCGACCAGCGCACCGTCGGTGATGGAGACCCGGTGGTGCGCCTCGTACCGGTCGCGCAGGCCCTTGAGGATCTCGATGGTGTGCTCGACGGTCGGCTCGCCCACCTGCACCGGCTGGAACCGGCGCTCCAGGGCGGCGTCCTTCTCGATGTACTTGCGGTACTCGTCGAGGGTGGTGGCGCCGATGGTCTGCAGTTCGCCGCGGGCCAGCTTCGGCTTCAGGATCGAAGCGGCGTCGATGGCGCCCTCGGCCGCGCCGGCACCGACCAGGGTGTGCAGCTCGTCGATGAACAGGATGATGTCGCCGCGGGTGTTGATCTCCTTGAGAACCTTCTTCAGGCGCTCCTCGAAGTCACCGCGGTAGCGGCTGCCGGCCACCAGGGACCCCAGGTCCAGGGTGTAGAGCTGCTTGTCCTTGAGCGTCTCGGGCACCTCGCCGTTGACGATGGCCTGCGCCAGGCCCTCGACGACGGCGGTCTTGCCGACGCCCGGCTCGCCGATGAGCACCGGGTTGTTCTTGGTGCGACGGCTCAGCACCTGCATGACCCGCTCGATTTCCTTCTCCCGGCCGATCACCGGGTCGAGCTTGCCCTCCATGGCGGCGGCGGTCAGGTTGCGGCCGAACTGGTCGAGGACCAGCGAGGTCGACGGGGTGCCTGCCTCGCCGCCGCGGCCACCGGTACCGGCCTCGGCGGTCTCCTTACCCTGGTAGCCACTCAGCAGCTGGATTACCTGCTGGCGCACCCGGGTCAGTTCGGCGCCGAGCTTGACCAGCACCTGGGCGGCGACGCCCTCGCCCTCACGGATCAGGCCGAGCAGAATGTGCTCGGTGCCGATGTAGTTGTGGCCGAGCTGCAGCGCCTCACGCAGGCTGAGCTCCAGCACCTTTTTGGCGCGCGGGGTGAACGGGATGTGCCCGGACGGTGCCTGCTGGCCCTGGCCGATGATCTCCTCGACCTGGCTGCGCACGCCCTCCAGCGAGATGCCGAGCGATTCCAGCGACTTGGCGGCGACACCCTCGCCCTCGTGGATCAGGCCCAGCAGGATGTGCTCGGTGCCGATGTAGTTGTGGTTGAGCATCCGGGCCTCTTCCTGGGCCAGGACGACAACACGACGGGCGCGGTCGGTGAATCTTTCGAACATCAGCGGTTACCTGCTCTCCTCGACTCGGGCGACCTCTTGATCCCACTCTAGTGGGCCGCCTCCCGAGCTGCCTTACCTTGGGCTACCCGCACAGGGGTACCCCGCTTGCATTTGGCAACGTCGGGACCCCGTCAGATGCTTCCGGCGGCCGGGTTGCTTCGCCACAGGCGAAACTCCCCAACCGCCGGAGAGGTGGGTGCGGCTACACCGAGGCGTGGTAGGCCTCGACGATCTCGGCGGAGATGCGCCCGCGGCTGGAGACGTTGTGGCCGTTCTTGCGGGCCCATTCGCGGATCGCGGCGCTCTGCTCACGGTCGATGCTGGCGCGGCCCCGTCCGCCCGAGGTCGGAGCTCCGCCCGGGCCGCCGCGGCCGCGCCGGCGTCCACCGGTGCGACGCCCGGCGTCCACCCACTTCTTCAGGTCGCTGCGCAATTTCGCGGCATTCTTGGCCGACAGGTCGATCTCGTAGTTGACGCCATCCAACGCGAATTCGACGGTTTCGTCGGCATCCGCGCCGCCATCGAAATCGTCGACCAGCGTGACGGTGACCTTTTTCGCCATAATAGGGGACAACCTTTCAACGGGGGTGAATTTCCCGTCAATGTACACCGCTATTGCTACTCGGCGGTAATTGCGACATTCCTCACACGTGGCGTCGGACAATCGGAAACAAAACGGTTTCCCGAATTGACAGCCCGGTCAGTGCCATCAACAGACGATCGAGTCCCATTCCGGTGCCGGTGGTCGGCGGCATCGCGTATTCGAGGGCGGCCAGGAAATCCTCGTCGAGCACCATTGCCTCGTCGTCACCGGCCGCAGCCGCCCGGGCCTGGGCGACGAACCGCTCACGCTGCACGATCGGATCGATCAACTCCGAATAGCCGGTGGCCAATTCGAATCCGCGGACGTAGAGGTCCCACTTCTCGGTCACCCCGGGGATACTGCGGTGCTGGCGGACCAGCGGGGTGGTCTCCACCGGGAAGTCGCGGACGAACGTCGGCGCACTCAACGTGTCGCCAACGGCGTGCTCCCACAGTTCTTCCACCAATTTCCCGTGCCCGTAGCCGCGGTCGCGCGGGATTTCCACACCGAGCCGATCCGCGATGGACCACAGATGCTCCGCGGAAGTATCCGGGGTGATTTCCTCACCGAGCGCCGCCGACAGCGACGGGTACATTTCCAGGACCTTCCATTCCCCATCAAGATCGTAGTGACTGCCGTCGGGCAACAGCACCGACCGGGTGCCCAGTGCCTCGTCGGCGACCTCCTGAATTACCTCGCGGGTGGTGATCGCGGAGTCGTTGTAATCGCCGTAGGCCTGATAAGTCTCCAGCATGGCGAATTCCGGAGAATGGGTGGAATCGGCACCCTCGTTGCGGAAGTTGCGATTCAGTTCGAATACCCGGTCCAGGCCGCCGACGACGCAGCGCTTGAGGAACAGCTCCGGGGCGATCCGCAGGTAGAGATCGGTGTCCAGCGCGTTGGAATGGGTGACGAACGGTCGGGCCGCCGCGCCGCCGGGCTGGATCTGCAGCATCGGCGTCTCCACCTCGAGGAAGTCCCGGCGCTCCAGCGCGTTGCGCAGGGCACGGACCACCTTGATTCGGGTGCGGGCGGTGTCGCGGGCGGCGGGGCGCACGATGAGGTCGACGTAGCGCTGCCGGACCCGGGATTCCTCGTTCATCTCCTTGTGCGCGACGGGCAGGGGGCGCAGCGCCTTGGCCGCCATCTGCCACGAGTCGGCCAGCACCGACAGTTCCCCGCGCCGCGAGCTGATCACCTCGCCGTGCACGAACACGATGTCGCCGAGGTCGACGTCGGCCTTCCAGGCGGCCAGCGCGTCCTCGCCCACCCCGGCCAGGCTGATCATCGCCTGCAGCTGGGTGCCGTCACCGTCCTGCAGGGTGGCGAAGCACAGTTTCCCGGAGTTGCGGGCGAACACCACCCGGCCGGCGACGCCGACCTGCTCGCCGGTGGCGGTGTCGGCCGCCAGGACGGGATGGGCGGCGCGGACCTGGGCCAAGGTGTGGGTGCGCGGCACCGTGACCGGGTACGGGTCGACGCCCTCTGCCAGCAGCCGCTCCCGCTTGGCCTGCCGGATGCGGTACTGCTCGGGCAGGTCGTCGTCGATATCAGCGGCGCTCACGTCCTGGGAGCCTATCGGGGTGCGGTCAGGAGAACACGAAGGGGCGCTCGCCGGTGTTCGCGCGCCCGGCGCCGTCGGCGACCGGATCGACCACCTGGCCGAAGTCGAGCTTGACGATCCGGTCGGCGCAGCGGAAGTACCGGTCGTCGTGGGTGATGACGACGACGGTCTTCCCGCGCCGGGCCAGGTCCGGGACGATCTCGGTGTAGAAGACGTCGCGGAATCTCGGTTCCTGGTCGGCGGCCCACTCGTCGAACACGTACACCGCCCGATCCTCCAGCAGCGCGGTCAGCAGCGCCAGCCGTTTGCGCTGTCCCTGGGACAGGTCCACGGTGGACAGCCGGCCGTCGGCGACGGTGACCTTGTGCGCGATCTGCAGCCGCTCCAGCAGGTCCCGGACCTCCTGGTCCAGCCCGGGCCGGTCCATGCCCAGGTAGTCCTCGAACAGGAAGAAGTCGGTGAACACCGCCGCGCAGTTCTGCCGCAGCAGCTCGACGTTGCCGCCGGTGACCGGGACGCCGTTGACGGCGATCTGGCCGGCGGCCGGGGTGTAGAGGCCGGTGATCAGCTTGGCGAGGGTGGATTTGCCGCTGCCGTTGCCGCCGACGACGAAGGTGATCTGGCCGGGTTCGAACACCAGGTCCAGCGGGCCGAGGTGGAATCCGGCCGGCGGCGGGCCCGGCGGCGGCATTCCCGGCATCCCCGGGGCGCCGGGTGCTCCCGCCGGGCCGGGCGGTCCGGCGGGAGCGCCGGGGGGCGGGCCGAAGCCGGCGGGCGGGGGGCCGTGGTGGGCTCCCGGCGGTGGCGGTGGCATGCCCGGCAGCGGTGCCTCGCCGTGATAGGTGTAGCCCACCCCGGTCAGTTCCAGCCGGGCCAGCTCCAACTGCGGCACGCCGTCGACGTCGACCTCGCGGCCCTCGGGCGGGTTGGCGATGGACAAGTTCAGCGCGTTGATCTTGGCCAGCGCCACGTCGCCGCGCAGCAGGTCGGGGATGCGCTGCATGAAGTTCTGCATCGGCATCGCCAGGTACATGGTGATCAGCACGTAGCCGACCATCACCGGCCGCGGCAGGCTCAGCGCGGTGGCCAGCACGAACAGCACCGTCGCCATGGTCACCAGCTGCAGAACCCGCCCGTAGCCGTGGGCGATGGCGAAACCGCTCTCCGCCGAGACGTTTGCCTCACGCAGGTCGGCGGCCGCGCCCAGCAGGTGGCGGTCCAGGAAGTCGGCGCGGCGGCCGCGGTGCAGCTTGAGTTCCTTGATGCCGACGGTCATCGACTGGAACGCCCGCAGCAGCGAGTCCTCGTGTTCGCGGGCCCGCTGGTAGGTGCGCCGGATCCGGCGCAGCGCCAGTTCGACGCCGAAGATGCCGGCCAGCGTGCCGCCGACCATCACCGCGAAGATGGGTCCGGACAGGATCGCCAGGAACACCAGGCAGCCGGCGATGGTCACCAGATCGACGCAGACGCTCGGGATGGCGCTGACCGCCCCGGACAGGGTGCGGATGTCCTCGGTCAGCGTCGCGATCAGCCGGTGCGAGCCGAGCCGTTCCAGGTGTTCCAGGGGTGCCGCGAGGACCCCGGAGCTGAGCTGGGCCCGCATGGCGAAGATGGCCCGCTGGGTGAGCCGGATCAGCAGGATCTGTGAGACGACGCTGCCGGCCAGCGCGATGGCCGCGGTCACCGCGAACCAGGCTGGTTTGGTGGGCGCCCCGTCGGGCGCCAGTACGCCGCTGATCAGCGACAGCAGATAGGTGTTGGCGATCCCGCTGACCAGGCCGGCCAGCATGACCACCAGGATGCGGGACGAGGAAATCCTGAACAGGAATCTGATCGTCTTCATCGCGGCACCTCCTCTCGGTTCTGGGCGCTATTCGGTTCTGGGCGCTTCGGTGATTTCAGCGGCGGATGATGTCGAATAGCATGCCCTCCAGGGCCACCCCGGGCCCGAAGGAGAACGCCACCCCGGTGGAGATGGTCGAGTCCGCATCCTCCTGGGCGACAAGGTGTTCCAGGACGAAAAGCAGCGCGACGCTGAGCAGGTTGCCGTAACCGGCAAGCACGTCCCAGCTGGCGGCGGCAACCTCGGGGGCCACGCCGAGTGAGCGCACCGACTCGGAGATGATCTTCGGGCCGCCCGGATGGATGGCCCACGCGTCGATGTCGGCGATACCCAGGTCGTGCGGCGCCAGCGCGGCCGTCACCGCCGGGCGCACCCCGGCCAGGATGTAGTCGGGCAGGTCCGGCGACAGCTCGCAGGTGATCCCGTTGTGGTTGACGCCCAGCACGATTCCGTCGGCCGCGTCGTCGAACAGATGAGTGAAGGTGTCCCGGATGACCACCTTGCCCGGGCTCAGCGGGTGCTGCACAGCGCCGGCGCCGATCACCACCGCGGCGGCGCCGTCACCGAACAGCGAGTGGGTGATGATGTCGTTGACGTCGTCGGCGAACGCCGCGTTGACCGACGACATCTCCAGGCACACCAGCAGGGCCTTGCGGTCCGGGTGCGCACGGACGTAGTCGGATGCGGTGCGGATGCCGTTCATCGCCGCCGCGCAGCCCATGAAGTTGACCACCAGCCGCGATACCGTCGGGCTCAGGCCCAGACCCCGGATGACGGCGACGTCGACGCCGGGTGCGATGAAGCCGGTGCTGGTGACGAACACCAGCAGCCCGATGTCGGCGGCCGCGCCGGGGACCGCGGCCACCGCCCGGCCGGCGACGTCGACGGCCAGCGGGGCGGCGTGGGCGTAGAACAGGTTCATCCGCTCGCGGATATTGGCCGGAGTCGTTCGGACGCCGGTGAATTCGTCGTCGATCGGGTCGACGGCCAGATGCCGGGTGTTGACCATGGTGTTGCGGTGGATCCGGGTGACGCGCTCACGCTGGGTGGGGTCGGCGAACAGCGCGGCGGTGCGCACCGCGGCGTCGTTCTGGTCGACCACTCGGGCCGGGGCGCCGGTGGCGATGCTCTCGATCACCGCGATGCTGCTCGGCGGGGCCGGGGGCAGTGCGCCGACTAGTGGTGCAACGCGTTCGGCGAGCGGAGCCTCGGTCTGCTGCATGGGGTACTCCTGTCCGCGAATCATCTCGGCCGCCTATACCGTGCCGATGCCGAAACCGGCTTTGGCGTAGTCGAATCCGTTCTTCCAGGCCGACGGTGACACGTGCTCGCGCAGCACGCCCCAACCCCGGTCCTGCGCCTGGCGCGACGGTGTGGTCAGGTATCCGCGGGCCAGTTTCGGCAGCCGGTCGGTCAGGAAGCTCTTGGCCGGTAGCCATTCGATGCCGGACTTGGCCGCCTCCTCGCGGACCATGTCCTCGCAGGCGATGTTGGCGTAACCGCTGCGCTGGAACGGGAGTGCGTGGTGCACCCGGTGCGAGCTCAGCCCAGCCGACAGGAAGCAGTCGACGTAGCGGTTGCCGATCACCTTGAGGTCGTAGGACTTCTCGATCTGGTGCGCGGCCCATTCCCCGTCGCACAGGCCGGGTCCCTGTTCGGGGCCGCTGGGCTTCTCCGGGGCGATGTCGACGTCCTCGTCGAAATCGTGGCTGGCGACGATCAGGAAGGTGCTCACCCACAGCGTCACAACGAACTGCAGTGTCCAGGCCAGCCAGTTGCCGGTGGCCACGAAGATCACCAGTTCGCCGATCAGCAGGATCCGCACCAGTGCCGATCCGGCGAAGTGTGCCATCGCGTTCCGGGTTCCGCCGTAGGCCTCGTCCACCCCGACCTTGCGGGTGATCCAAGCGACGTCGACGATCCGCAGCGGCATGCCGACGATCAGGTGCCCGAACTTGTGCAGCGTGTGCACCGGGATCCGCAGTAGCCGCGGCAGGCCCATCATCATGGTGAACACGTTGCGCTTGATGTCCACCTCACTCTGGGTGTGCGGGTGGTGCAACATGATGTGCCCGTCGATGGTGACCAGCGTCAGCGCCACGTAGTTCATGTCAAAGGCGTTGGCCAGCAGTCGGGTCGGGCCGCGTTGCGCGCGGTGGATGGCGTAGTGGCCGTAGCCGGCCAGCGCAGAGCGGAGCGCCACCATGGCCAGCACGAACACCGGCAGCGCATACCAGCCCGCGGCCGCCAGCCAGCCGGGGCGGGCCAGCCACAGGCCCTGCACGGCGAAGTAGCCGAGCAGGACCAGGGCCGCCACCAGGTTGAACACCCGATCGGCCCGCCGCACCCGCGCCGCCAGCGCCGGCTCCTTGAGCCGGGCCTTGAGCCGGTGCAGCAGGTCCTCACGGTCGGAGAACCGGTATCTCGGGGTGTCTCGCCAGCTGTTGAAGTCCGGGGTGAACAGGAACGCCGGGGCGTTGTTCTTCGGGTGCACGTCCTCGGGAACCGCGGGGCGGTCAAGGGCGTAGCGCTCCAACAGTCTTTCGATCTTCTCCGGGGCCACGTGGCTGGCGTTGACCAGCGACGTGATGTCCCGGTTTTTCGAGCGGCCGATGAAGAACGGTCCGCCCGGATGTTTGGCGATCCACTCGGTCAGGTCGTAGGCCCGGCCGTTGTACACCCACACGTCGGGCAGCGACGGCCCGCCGGGTGGACGTGACGGCGGAAGCGGGCGTTCGGCCACCTCCGAGATCTGGTCGGTCACGGTCCTACCCCTTGGGGTTGGGAATCTCGACCGGTTCGGCCCACTTCGAGAAGGTGGTCGTCACCGACCCCTTATCTTTTTCGATCTTGATCCGCACGACGTTCGGGCCCTTGCCCGACGACGGCTGCTCCGACGGGCTGGGATCCCCGGCGCCCGGCTGGGTTCCGGTGCCGACGTCGGCGATCCACACGGTGATCGGCAGGCTGCCGCCACCCAGGCCCAGGGTCGGGACGATGGTGTCGATGACGTCGGCGGGGATCTCGCCCTTGATCTGAACGGTCTTGATGCCGTCGATGGTCTCGGCGTCACCGGACTTGGGGTCGCTGATCGACTCCAGCACGTGCGCCAGGCCGCGGTCCTTGTCCAGCAGCACACCCGGGTCGTAGATCTTCTCGGAGTCCCCGACCTTCTTCCAGGTGCCGTCGTCGTTCTTGGTGTAGAAGGTCTTGTCGGTCACCAGGAAGTCGCCTTCCTCGAAGTCGGCGTCCTTGTCCCTGCGGAACTTCGCGTGCCCGACCGCGCTGCCCGCGCCCTGCGGCTGGTTGGTCACGCTGGCACTGACGCTGGCCAGCGGGAAGTTGCCGAGGTTTTCGGTGACCAGATCCAGGTGCAGCGACTGCAGGGTGGCGGTGGTGCGCGCACTCTCCTGGAGTACCTTCGCCGGATCCGGGGCGTTGGCCGGGTTCTGCGAGGACGCCGTGCTCGCCACGCTGCTGCTGGCCGAACTCGTCGCCTCGGACTTGTCAGAGTCGGAATGGCAGCCGGCCAGCGTCGCACCGATCAGTCCGGTCGCCAGGGCGGTGGCAACACCGGCGTGGAGACGCTTGTTGCCGCGGGTGATTTCGCTCAATTTTCTGCCTTTTCTTGTGAGGGACGATGGGACCGTTCCGGCGTCACAAAAAGACGCTAACACCGCACAGTACAAGGCAGAGGCGCAAATTTTAAGGGATCGAGCCAGCTAGTCAACGGTCGTTCCACCTGGGTTTTTGTGCCGGATCCGGCCGTTCTCCCGGTTGCGTTCATAGACCATCCGCAGGCCCTGCAAAGTGAGATCCGGGTCGAAGCGGGCCGGGGTGCGCAGCTCGTCGAGCAACAGCGGCGCGGTGTAGCCGGTGGCGACGACGGTGACGTCGGTGCCGTCGAATCCATCGACGTCCTCGCGGATTCGCCGGATGAGCCCGTCGACCAGGGCGGCGAAGCCGAACACCGCGCCGGCCTGCATGCATTCGACGGTGTTCTTGCCGATCACCGAGCGCGGCCGGGACAGCTCCACCCGGCGCAGTGCCGCCGACCGGGCCGCGGCGGCGTCCGAGGACACCTGGACGCCCGGAGCGATTGCCCCGCCGAGGAATTCACCCTTGGCCGAGACGACGTCGACCACGATCGAGGAACCGAAGTCCACGACGATCGCCGGTCCGCCGTAGTTCTGGTAGGCGGCAAGGCAATTGACGATCCGGTCGGCGCCGATCTCCTTGGGGTTGTCGACCAGCAGCGGGATCCCGGTCCGCACGCCCGGTTCGATCAGCACCGTCGGCACGCCCGCCCAGTACTGGCCGAGCATGACGCGCACCTCGTGCAGCACCGACGGCACCGTGGACAGCCCGACCGCGCCGGTCAGCCGTTCCCCGTCGTCACCGATCAGTCCGTCGAGGGTGAGGGCGAGTTCGTCGGCGGTAACCTCGGGTTCGGTCCTAATCCTCCAGTGCTGCACCACCTTTGCGTGCTCGCCCGATCCGGACACCAACCCGACGACGGTGTGGGTGTTGCGGACGTCGAGGGCCAGCAGCACTAGCGCAGCCCCCGCGGGGAGACCAGGCCGGCTGCTTCCGGCAGGTCCGGCACGAACGCCGCGTCGGCGCCCAGGTCGATCGGCCGGTTGTCGGCGTCGACGAACACCACCCTCGGCTGATAGCTGCGGGCCTCGGCGTCGTCGAGGACGGCGTAGGCGATCAGGATGACCATGTCGCCCGGGTGTACCAGGTGCGCCGCGGCTCCGTTGATCCCGATGATGCCGCTACCCGGTTCCCCGGTGATGGCGTAGGTGACCAGCCGGTTGCCATTGTCGATGTCGACGATGGTGACCTGCTCGCCTTCCAGCAGATCCGCGGCGGCCATCAGGTCGGCGTCGATGGTCACCGATCCGATGTAGTGCAGGTCGGCGTGGGTGACGGTGGCGCGGTGGATCTTCGACTTCAGCATGGTGCGCTGCATGGGGTTACTCCTCTTCGGGGTTGATCACAGGGCGAGGTTGCCGCCGTCCGGCCCGTGTTCGGTGCCGGCGGACGCTGCGATGTTGATGGCGGCATTGTCGAGCAGTCGGGTCTGCCCGACGCGGGCGGTGACCAGCAGCCGGGCCGGACCGACCGTCGGCGCCGGGCCCAGCCAGACGCCGCGGGCCTCCAGGTAGTCGACGTCGATCTCCGGGACCGCGTCGAGCACCGCGCGGGCGGCGGCGACGGCGGCCTCCGCACCCTGGCCCGCGGCCCGGGTGCCGGCCAGCAGCGCGGCCGACAGCCCGGTGGCCGCCTCCCGCTGCCGCTCGTCCAGATAGCGGTTACGCGACGACATGGCCAGACCGTCGCTCTCCCGCACGATCGGTACGCCGACGATCCGGACGTCGAGGTTGAGGTCGGCGGCCATCTGCCGGATCAGCACCAGCTGCTGGTAGTCCTTCTCGCCGAAGAACGCCCGGTCCGGGGCCACGATGTTGAGCAGTTTGAGCACGACCGTCAGCATCCCGGCGAAGTGCCCGGGTCGGGAGGCGCCCTCCAGGTCGTCGCCGAGCGGGCCGGGGACCACGGTGGTGCGGGGGCCGTCGGGGTACATGTGGGCGGCGGTCGGGGTGAAGGCGATGTGCACGCCCTCGCCGCGCAGCAGTTCCAGATCGGCGTCGAGGGTGCGCGGGTAGGCGTCGAGATCCTCGTTCGGCCCGAACTGCAGCGGGTTGACGAAGATCGACACCGCGACCACCGCGCCCGGCACCCGCTTGGCGGCGCGCACCAAACTCAGGTGCCCGTCGTGCAGTGCACCCATGGTGGGCACCAGCATGACGGGTCGCCCGGTGCGGCGCAGTGCGCGGCTGACGGCGTGCATCTGCGCCGGATCGGAGTAGACGTTGAGTTCGCCGGCGCGGTACTTGGGTTGGGTCATCGGTCGAGCACCTCGAATATCTCGGGTCGGGCGTGGACGCGGGTGGCGGTTCGCCGGGACAGGTCGCGGTAAGCCTGCATCAGTTCCGGTGAGGCGCCGTCGAGCGCCCTCAGGTGGGCGGCCACGGCGTCGGCGTCGCCGCGCGCGACCGGCCCGGTCAGTGCCCCGTCGCCTCTGGTCAGGGCATTTTCCAGGGCGGCGCGGGCCAGCGGGGCGACCAGCCGGGAGACCGGCACGCCCTCGGGTGCGGGACCGCCCAGGGCGGCGGTCAGCATGTCCATGGCGTCGGCGATCACCGTCACCAGGTGGTTGCTGGCCTGGGCCAGTGCCGCGTGATAGAGCGGTCGGGCGTCGTCGGCGACCCGCATCGGTTCCCCGCCGAGCTCCCACACCAGCGCGGCGGCCACCGCGTAGCCGATCTCGTCGGCGGCGGTGATGCCGAAGCAGCAGCCGGTCAGCCGGGCGATATCGTCGTCGGAGCCGGTGAACGTCATCGCGGGGTGGATCGCCAGCGGGGTGGCACCGCGCGCGGCCAGCGGCGCCAGGACTCCGATGCCGGCGGCGCCGCTGGTGTGCACGACGATGGTCGCCGGTGCCACCGCGTCGCTGTGCACCAGGTCGGCCACGACACCGGCGAGCTCGGTGTCCGGGACGGCCAGGATGAGCAGTTCGGAGTCGGCGGCCACCTGCTCGGGCGAGCGGATCAGGGTGTCGGGCAGGCGGTCGGCGGCGAAGCGGCGGGAGGTCTCGGAGCGCGCGGTCGCGGCGACGACGACGTGGTCGACGCGTTCCAGCGCCGCGCCGATCGCGCTGCCCACCCGGCCCGCGGAGATGATTCCGACCTTGAGCCGGGCCGGGCGCAGCCCATCAAGCTGCTGCATTGCAGCCACCCGTTCTTGTTGGTTCGTTCCAGTCCCGCGCTGCGGGTACCGGACGGTCACCGCAGATGGTAGTCGCCGGGGTGGTGGGGCTGCTAATCCTCCCGGCGCCGGCGACGCCCCCCGCCGCCCGGGTTCTGGTTGAGCCGGGCGAGCAGCTCGGCCGCCGACTCGACGGTTTCCCCGCTGCGGTGTCTCCCGGGGTGTTCTTCGAGTTCTTCGGGCTCAGCGGTGTTTGCGCCCCGGTGGCGCCCGGCCAGCGGTGCGGGTTCGGCCTCGGCCGTCCAGCTCGGCTCCTCGGGTGGGGTCGTTTCGCGAGCACGTCGCCGTCCGCCGCGCCGCTTCTCACCGGGTTCGGCGGGCGCTGCCTGGGCGGCCCAGTCGGGTTGGGCAGGCGCTGCGTGGGCGGCCCAACCGGGTTCGGCCGGCGCGGCGTGGGCGTGCGGGTTGTCGCCGATCAAACCGATGGGTTCGGGCCGCGAGTCAGGGCGGCGATGGGCGGCCGGCCGGTGCTCGAAATCACTCACGCCCGCGTGGCGGCTGGGCGGGGTCATGGCCGGTCGGGCGTGGCCGATCGGCGGTTGGAACGGCGCCGGGCCCGGCGCTGCGGCATACCCGGGCCGCATGGCCGGCTCGGCCTGCGGCTCGCGGAGGCCGGCGGCGGGTTCCTCCGGAAACGGCTCGGGCTCCGGGGCGCGCATGGGTTCGGCCGCCGGCATCGGCTCGGGCGGGCGGACCGGTTCCGGGGCCGGCGTGGGGATCGGTTCGGGCGCGGACACCGGTTCGGCACCGGCGTGTCGTCGATGCGACCCGCGGTAGGGCTCGTCGGCGGCGGGCATCACCACCGGGGGCGCCGCATGCTGCGGGGTCGACGGCGGGGGTTCCAGCGGGGCCTCGTGCACGTCGATGATGGGGGTCTGCGCCGTCGGGGGCTCGTCGTCGTCGGCAAACGGGACGCGGTCGCTGGTCACCCGGCTGCTGGGCACCCGATCCGGCGCCATGTAGCCGTCGGTGGGCTCGCCGTACGGCCGGTCGGAGCCGATGGCCGCGCGCGTCTCGTGTCCGAGGGCCGGGCGGTGGCTCAGGTCGGCATCGAAGAGGATCTCCAGGTTGGTGCGCAGCGCGGCCAGTTCGGCGCGCAGGGCGGCGACCTCGTCGTTGGTGGCCGCGCGCAGTTCCGCGGAGATCTCGCGGCGCAGATGGCTCTCGACGCTCAGTTCGTATTCGCGCCGCGCCGAGATCTCCCGATCAAGCTGCAGGTCGTAGACGAATTTGAGGTCGCGGACCTTTGCCGCGTCGGCGTCGGCCTGGCGCCGGTAGATGACCGAGACGAAGGAGCCGACGACCGCGGCCCACAGCGCCGCGATGACGGCGAGCTTGAGCAACTCCACGCGATTGGTGAACACCAGGGCGGAACTGGCCACGATGGCCAGCACCAGCAACACCGTCAGGAGCACCCAGCCCGGCGTGCGGACGCCGCGCCGCGCCCGGGCGCCGCGAGACCCAACCGTCATGGGGCCGACCTTACCTGCGGGGGCCGCCCGAACCCGGTGACGCTCTTCGGCGTTTCCGCATTTCAGGGTGAGTTGGCCCGCACGTCGCCCATACCTGACCCGCCCACCCCGGGAGTTGTGCCCCGAACTCTAGCTTCCGACGGGCGACGACGTTGCAAACACGGGCTTGCGTCTAACCGGGGGCTTCCGGGTCGTCGGTGCCGCCGGGGGACTTGCAGCAGTGCTGCAGCCACATGGCGGCGGCCACCAGGATCAGCGCGCAACCGGCGGCGACGGCCGCACCCGGGGTGTCGGCGTCGGCCACCGGCAGCTGACCCCGTCGCTCCAGCAGGAAAACCAGGATGCCGAGCCACCCGCCGAGCAGCAGCGCACCCAGCCACGCCGAGGCCTGGGCGACGGCCACCCCGCGTGCCACCAGCAGCGGATCCAGCCGCCCGCCGCCCACGCCGATCTCCCCGGCGCCGATCTTGGAGCGCACGTAGAACCCGAATCCGGCCTCGGCCAGCCCGAGCAGCCCCAGCCACACCCCACTCCACAGGGTCAGCGGCGGAAACCAGTGATAGCCCAGGTACACCGCCAGCCAGCCGCCGACGGCCCCGATCAGCGCCAGGGTCACCAGCTCCCGGATCCGGATCACCCGCACGACAACTCCAGGTCGGTGCGCCGCACTCCAGCTCGCTCGGCCGGGTCCAGCGCGGCCACCAGTCCGGCCACCGGACGTTGCACGCCGTCGACCGTCAGGGTCGCCGACGGGTCGGCGGCCAGCCACGGCACCAGTACGAAAGCCCGTTCGTGCGCCAGCGGGTGGGGCAAGGTGAGCCGCTCGGTGGCGCACTGCACCGGGGCCGGATCGGCGACGGTGACGATGTCCACGTCAAGCGTGCGCGGGCCCCAGTGCTGCGTGCGGACCCGGCCCGCGGCGTTCTCCAGCGCCTGGCCCAGATCCAGCCAATCGATCGGGTCCACATCGTCGGAGGCGATGACGACGGCGTTGAGGAACGGCCTCTGCTCGACGCCGCCCCACGGCTCGGTCTCGTATACCGGCGACACCGCCGTCACCCGCGAGCCCAGATCTTCGACCACAGACTGCAGCAGCGCCAGCCGGTCGCCGAGATTGCTGCCGATGGACAGCACCGCTGTACTCATACCTTGTCTCCTGCCGCTCCGGTCCTCGCTGCGCTCCTTACGGACACTCGACTGCGGGTGCTCACGGCTCCCGCGATCGCCGGGCCACCACGGCGACGTCAGCGAAGTTCAGCGGGATCGGGGCCTCGGGCTTGTGGACGGTGACCTCGACGGCGGCCACCCGCTCGTCGGTCATTACCGCGTCGGCAATCTCGGCGGACACCGTCTCGATCAGATTGCGCGCGGGCCCGCCGACGATCTCCTCGGCCCGGGCGGCCAGTGCCCCGTAGTCGAAGGTGTCGGCCAGGTTGTCCGACGCCGCGGCGGACGACAGGTCCATCCACACGGTCACGTCGACGACGAAGTCCTGCCCCTCCCGTCGCTCATGCTCGAACACCCCGTGGTTGCCGCGAACCACCAAGCCGCGCAACTCGATTCGATCAGACATCGCCTTCTCCCAGTTCTCCGGCCCAGGCCGCAGCGACCGCCAGCGCATCGGCCGAGGCGCGCACGTCGTGTACCCGCACCCCCCACACTCCGTGCTCCGCGGCCAGCGCCGAGATCGTCGCGGTGGCGACCTCCCGGCCGTCGGGCGACCGCGGGGTGCCGTCGTCACCGGCCAGCAGAGACCCCAGGAACCGCTTGCGCGAGGCCCCCACCAGCACCGGAAGCCCGGTGTCCACCAGCCGCGGCAGCGCCCGCAGCAACGCCCAATTATGCTGTGCAGCTTTGGCGAAACCCAATCCCGGGTCGATGATCAACCGCTCCGGCGACACCCCGGCGGCCACCGCGTCCTCGACGGCGGCTAGCAACTCGGTGCGCACATCGGCGACGACGTCGTCGTAGTGCGGCACCCGGTGCGGCTCGACGGCCGACACCGCGCGCCAGTGCATGAGGATCCACGGCACCTGCGCTGACGCCAGCAGCGGCGCCATCGCCGGATCGGCCCGGCCCCCGGAGACGTCGTTGACCAGCCCGGCGCCGGATTCCAGTGCGGCCGAGGCGACCTCGGCACGCATGGTGTCGACGCTGACCGTCACCCCCTCGGCCGCCAGCGCCGCGATCACCGGCACGATGCGGTCCAATTCCGTTGCGGCATCGACGCGTATCGCGCCGGGGCGGCTGGATTCTCCGCCCACGTCGACGATGTCTGCGCCGTCGGCCACCAGGTGCAGGCCGTGGGCCACCGCCCGGTCGACGTCCAGGTACCGGCCGCCGTCGGAGAAGGAGTCGGCGGTGACGTTGACGACCCCCATCACCGCCACCTTCGACAACGGAATCATTTCCGCAGAATGAGTTCCAGCGCCTCGGCCCGCGAAGCCTTGTCGGTCTTGAACTGCCCGCGCACCGCCGAGGTGGTGGTGATCGCGCCGGGTTTGCGGACGCCCCGCATCGCCATGCACAGGTGCTCGGCCTCGATCACCACGATCACCCCGCGCGGATCCAGCTTGCGCATAACGGCGTCGGCGATCTGGCAGGTCAGCCGCTCCTGCACCTGCGGCCGCTTGGCGTACAGGTCGACCACCCGGGCGATCTTCGACAGCCCGGTCACCCGGCCGTCGGCCCCGGGGATGTAGCCCACGTGCGCGACGCCGTGGAAGGAGACCAGGTGATGCTCGCAGGTGGAGTACATCGGGATCGACTTCACCAGCACCAGCTCGTCGTGATCCTCGTCAAAGGTGGTGTCCAGCACAGCATCCGGGTCGGTGTAGAGCCCGGCGAAGATCTCCCGGTAGGACCGAGCCACCCGCGCCGGGGTCTCCAGCAGACCGGGGCGGTCGGGATCCTCGCCGACGGCCAGCAGCAACTCGCGCACGGCGGCCTCGGCCCGAGCCTGGTCGAAAACGCCCGGGGCGACGGCGACCTCCTGCGTTGTCATCTAATTGTCTCCGTCCTTGGGCGGCCAGCCCGGTGCATGCCAGCCCGCCGGGGCACCGTAGTCCGGTTGCGTCGGTCCCTTGCCGTTGGTCTCCGCCGCGTCATCGGAGTCGGAATGACCGTTGTTGCCGGTGGTTTCTTCCCGCGGGATGTTCACGGTGAACGGCGGCTCCACCGCGGGCGGCGGCCACGGCTCGCCCCGCTCGATGGCCAGCTCGCCGGGAGTCTTGATGGGCGGTATGTCCGACGGGATGCGGCCGCCGAAATCGTCGAAGGCAGTGATCCGTGGGCGCTTGGTCACCGACATCAGGATGCGGTCCAGCTCGGCGCGGTGCAGGGTTTCCTTCTCCAGTAGCTCCCCGGCCAGCGCGTCGAGCACGTCGCGGTATTCGGTGAGTACCTCCCACGCCTCGGTGTGCGCGGCCTCGATGAGCTTGCGGACTTCCTCGTCGATCTCCCGGGCCACCTCGTGGCTGTAGTCCGGGGCGGTGCCCATGGTGCGGCCCAGGAACGGATCGCCGTGCTCGGTACCGTATTTCACCGCACCGAGCTTGGCGCTCATGCCGTATTCGGTGACCATCGCGCGGGCGATCTTGGTGGCCTGGTCGATGTCGGAGGAGGCGCCGGTGGTCGGCTCGCGGAACACCAGTTCCTCGGCGGCGCGCCCGCCCATGGCGAACACCAGCCGGGCGATCATCTCCGAGCGGGTCATCAGGCCCTTGTCGTCCTCGGGGACGGCGACGGCGTGTCCGCCGGTGCGCCCGCGGGCCAGGATGGTGACCTTGTAGATCGGTTCGATGTCGGGCATCGCCCAGGCGGCGAGGGTGTGGCCGCTCTCGTGGTAGGCGGTGATCTTCTTCTCGTGCTCGCTGATGATGCGGCTCTTGCGCCTCGGCCCGCCGACCACCCGGTCGACGGCCTCTTCCAGCGCCGCGCCGGTGATGATGTCGCCGTCCTCGCGGGCGGTGAGCAGCGCGGCCTCGTTGATGACGTTGGCGAGGTCCGCGCCGGACATCCCGACGGTGCGCTTGGCCAGCCCGTCGAGGTCGGCGCCGGCGTCGATCGGTTTGCCCTGGGCGTGCACCTTGAGCACCGCGCGCCGGCCGGCCAGGTCCGGGTTGGACACCGGGATCTGCCGGTCGAAGCGGCCCGGGCGCAGCAGCGCCGGGTCGAGAATGTCGGGCCGGTTGGTGGCCGCGATCAGGATGACGCCCTGGCGGTCGCCGAAGCCGTCCATCTCCACCAGCAGCTGATTGAGTGTCTGCTCGCGTTCGTCGTGGCCGCCGCCCAGGCCGGCGCCGCGCTGGCGGCCGACGGCGTCGATCTCGTCGACGAAGATGATGCAGGGACTGTTCTGCTTGGCCTGTTCGAACAGGTCGCGCACCCGGGATGCGCCGACGCCGACGAACATCTCGACGAAGTCGGAGCCGGAGATGGTGAAGAACGGGACGCCGGCCTCACCGGCGACCGCGCGGGCCAGCAGCGTCTTGCCGGTACCGGGCGGGCCGTAGAGCAGCACGCCCTTGGGGATCTTGGCGCCCAGCGCCTGATAGCGCGACGGGTTCTGCAGGAAGTCCTTGATCTCGTAGAGCTCCTCGACCGCCTCGTCGGCGCCGGCGACGTCGGCGAAGGTGGTCTTGGGCATGTCCTTGCTCAGCAACTTGGCGCGGGACTTGCCGAAGCCGAAGCCCATCCGGCCGCCGCCCTGCATCCGGGAGAACATCACGAACAGGCCGATGAGCAGCAGCAACGGCAGCAGATAGACCAGTAGCGTGCCGAACACGCTGCCCTCGTTGACGGTGGTGGTGATCTCCGCGCCGCTGGCGTTGAGCTCGTCGAACAGCGTCGCGCCGTACCCGGTGGGGTACTTGGTGATGATCTTGTCGGAGCCCTCGGTGCCGGTCGCGCTGCCGCGCAGATCCAGCCGCAGCTGCTGCTCGCGGTCGTCGATCTGGGCCTTGGCGACGTTGTCGTTGCGGATCTGGGTGGTCGCCACCGACGTCGGGACCGCCTTGTAGCCGCGGGTGTCGTCGCTGAGGTAGAAGATCAGCAGACCGGCACCGATCAGCGCGAGGAGCACCGTCAACGTACGGATGGCAATTTTTCGGTTCATCGTGTGCTGTGGGCCGACGGGTGCCGGCCGGGTCCTTCCGCGTGCACTTCAGGGAATCTTCAGGCTACCGCCATATAAACGTGCGCCGGTTCCCACCTGGTGCAGTTTTCCGGCGGGATGTGTTTGGCTGGCGCGGTGGCCGGGTTCACCGAACGATTCGTGACGCGCGATGGGGTCCGGTTGCGGGTCGTCGAGGCCGGTCGGCGCGGTGATCCGCCAGTGGTGCTCGCGCACGGTTTTCCCGACCTGGCGCTGGGCTGGCGGCATCAGATCGCGGCGCTGGCCGCGGCCGGCTACCACGTGCTGGCCCCCGATCAGCGTGGCTACGGCGGGTCGTCGTGCCCGGCGGAGGTGTCGGCCTACGACATCCACGCGCTGACCGCCGACCTGGTGGGGCTCGTCGACGAGCTGACCGATGCCGAGCGGGCGGTGTTCGTCGGGCACGACTGGGGCGCGACGGTGGTGTGGAGCCTGACGCTGCTGTACCCGGACCGGGTGGCCGGCACCGTCGGGCTCAGCGTGCCGCCGGTGCCGCGGGCTCTGGTCGCGCCCACCGAGGCGTTCGCGAAGTTCGGCCCGGACTTCTACATCCTGCATTTCCAGCGGCCCGGGGTGGCCGACGCCGAGCTGGCCGCCGACCCGGCCGCCACCGTCGCGATGATGTTCGGCGGACGGCCCGGCTGGCTAGAACCCGAGGTGTTCGACGAGTACGTGCGGGAGTTCACCCGGACCGGCTACACCGGCGGGCTGAACTGGTATCGCAACTTTGACCGCAACTGGGCCACCACCCCCGAGCTGGCCGGTGCCACCTTCGACACCCCGGGGCTGTTCATCGTCGGCGGCGCGGACCCGACGGCGCGATTCCTGCGCACTGACCGGGCCCGCCAGGTCGCCGTCGGGCGCTACGGCGAGCTGGTCATCGATGGTGCCGGGCACTGGCTGGCCCAGGAGCGGCCCGCCGAGGTCACCGCGGTGCTGCTGGATTTTCTGTCCTGGCCGCAGCTGCGGGACCGGGTGAAGCGTTAGGGTGGCGGGCATGCCGCGTGCCGCCAAATCCCGCATCCTCGCCCGACTCGGAGCTTCCGCGGCCATCGCCGCGACGCTGGTGACGCTGGCCGGCTGCGACTCCCAGAAAACCGGAACGACGACCGAAGCCGCCGCCACCGCCCGCCAGGTCACCGTCACCGGCAAGGGCCAGGTGCAGGGCGTCCCGGACACCTTGACCATCAACGCGGCGACCAGCGCGGTCGGCGCCGACCCGACGGCGGCGATCAACCAGTCCAGCGACAAGATGAACGCGGTGCTCGGTGCGCTGAAGGCCAAGAACGTGTCCAGCTCGGACATCGCCACCACCAACGTCACGGTGTCACCGCAGTACGGTCCCGACGGCAACGTGGTCACCGGCTACCAGGCCACCAACGCCATCGAGGTGACCGTGCGCGACATCAGCACGGCGTCGAACATCCTGGCCCTGATGACCTTCAACGGCGGTGAGGCGTTGCGGATCACCTCGGTGAGCTACTCCATCAACGACGATTCGCAGCTGGTGCGCGATGCCCGCACCCGGGCGTTCAGCGACGCCAAGGAACGCGCGCAGCAGTTCGCCGATCTGTCCGGGATGTCGCTGGGCAAGATCATCTCGATCTCCGAGACCGCCGAGGGAACCACCCCGACCCCGGTGCCGAGGGCGATGGCCGCCGCGGTGCCGATGGAACCCGGCCAGCAGACCGTCGGCTTCTCGGTGACGGTGGTCTGGGAACTCAGCTGACCCACACGCCGCTCGCCCGGATCACCGGGCGCCGGGCGCCGGGCGTGAAGGTGCGTTAGCCGGAGTAGACGTGCGGTTCCAAGGTTCCGATGTAGGGCAGGTCGCGGTAGCGCTCGGCGTAGTCCAGCCCGTAGCCGACCACGAACTCGTTGGGGATGTCGAAGCCGACGTAGGAGATGTCGACGTCGGTGCGCACAGCGTCGGGCTTGCGCAGCAGCGTGCAGACCCGCAGTGAGCGCGGGTGCCGGGTGGCCAGGTTGCGCATCAGCCAGGTCAGCGTCAGTCCGGAGTCGACGATGTCTTCAACGATCAGCACGTCCCGGTCGTGGATGTCACGGTCCAGGTCCTTGAGGATGCGCACCACCCCCGACGACGAGGTGGCCGACCCGTAGGAGCTGACCGCCATGAACTCCAGCTGGGTCGGTACCGGCAGCGCCCGGGCCAGGTCGGTGACGAACATGACCGCACCCTTGAGCACGGTGACCAACAGCAGGTCCTGTTCGCCCCCGTTCTCGGTGTGGTCGGCCGCGATGGCTGCGGCCAGCTCGGCCGTCCGGGTCGCAATGTCCTGCTCGGAGAACAGCACCGACTTGATATCACCGGAGTACAGCTCGGGGTGTGCGGGCACGTTGCACAGCGTGCCATGCCGGGCACGACGGGCGCATCCGCGGGGTTGGATCAAACCGGCCGGTGCCGCAGCCGCAGCGCGCCGTCGCGGCGTTCGACCATCATCCGGTGCCGGGCCCGGGTGCCGGCGACGGCGACGCCACCCTGGCCGTGCCAGTCGCCGATCAGCGCGTCCACCGCGCGCAACGCCGTGTCGGTGAGCCCGGCCGATCCCGCGTTCAGCAGCCACAGCCGCAGCACCCGGCGGCGCACCGCGGGCGCCGTCGTCCCCAGCACACCGACGTCGAGGCCGTCGTCGGTCATGGCGACCGGCAGCAGTGCGGTGGCCTGCGCGTCGAGCACGGCGTTGTCCTCCTGCAGCGCGATGGCGGTGCGAGCCAGGGATTCCGCGACGCCGCCGCCGAGCACGTCCTCCAGCAGCGGCAGCACCTCGGTGCGCAGCCGCACCCGGGTGTAGCGGGGGTCGTCGTTGTGCGGGTCGGCCCACGGGGTAAGCCCGGCGTCGGCGCAGGCGGTGAGGGTTTCGGCGCGGCGCACCCCGAGGAGCGGACGACACCACGGTGGGTCGTGGGGCACCATCCCGGCGATCGACCGCGGCCCCGAGCCGCGTCCCAGGCCCAGCAGCACGGTTTCGGCCTGGTCGTCGAGGGTGTGCCCGATCAGCACCGGCAGCCCCTGCCGGGCGGAGTCCAGCGCGGCGTAGCGGGCGGTGCGGGCGGCGGCCTCCGGCCCGCCGTCGGTGCCGACATCGACGGGCAGGATCCGGACGTCGACGCAGCCGAGGGCGCGGGCCGTCTCGGCGGCGCGCGCGGCGATGTCGGCGGATCCGGGTTGCAGCCGATGGTCGACGATCAGCGCGGTGGTCGGGCGCAGGTGCGCGGCCGCGGCGGTCAGCGCCAGGGAGTCCGCGCCGCCGGACAGCGCCACGCACCAAGACATTTCACTGCCGGCCCCGCCGGGCAGGTATCGGTCGGCGAAGGCGGCGACGGCCCGGCCGACTACAGCACCCGGTCGATCCATCGCTGCGGGTGGTCGATCTCGGCAGGCAGCGGCAGGGTTTCCGGGCCGGTCCACACGGCGTTGAAGCGCGCGGTGCCGACCTGCTCGACGACGGCATCGACGAACTTCTTGCCGCGGGTGTACTGGGCGAGTTTGGCGTCCATGCCCAGCAGGGCGCGCAGCAGTCGTTGCAGCGGCGGCTGGTGGCGGTGGCGGCGTTGTTCGAACCGGTCGCGGATGGTCTCGACGGCGGGGACGACGGCCGGCCCGACGGCGTCCATCACGTGGTCGGCGTGGCCCTCCAGCAGGGTGCCCAGCACCAGCAGTCTGTCCAGCGCCTCGCGCTGCGGTTCGGCCTGGGCGGCGCGCATCAGGCCGACGATGCCGCTGGGCTCTTCACCGCTGTGCTCGCGGACGAAGGAAGCCATCCGCGACACCATGGCCAGGACGTCCTCGCCGGTGTCGCGGGTCAGCACGCCGAGGGTGTCGGACATGTAGCCGGCCAGCCACGGGTTGGCGGTGAACTGCACCCGGTGGGTGACCTCGTGCAGGCACACCCAGAGCCGGAAGTCCGACGGGCGGACCTGCAATTGTCGTTCCACCGCAACGATATTCGGGTAGACCAGCAGCAGTCGGCCGAGGCGCCCGTCGTCGTGGGAGCCGAACGGGTCGTACTGGCCGAGGATGCCCGAGGACACGAACGCCAGCACCGCACCGGACTGCGCGCCGGCGGCGCGGGCGGCCAGGCCCGCGGTCAGCTCGGCCAGCCGGCCCTTGGGTTCGGTTTTCTCGGGGTCCGGGCCGCGGGCCGCGGTGAGCATCGCGCGCATGGAGTCCGCGGCCGAGGCGATCCACCGCGGGCGGTCGACGATCATCGCGTCGGGCACCGCATCGTCGGTGATCAGGCCGGTCACCTCCCGCACCGGCGGTTCGGCGCGCCGGGACGCCTCGGCCAGCTCGGCGATCGCCTGGTCGCGGGTGTAGTCCGACATCGCCGGGCCGGGCCGGGCCAACCGACCCCCGAGGCCGGCGGCGACGTCCCAGTCCACCGGAGGACCGGCTCCGAGGTCTTCGGTCATCCGCCGCAACCGCAGGTCCGCAGCACGGCGGCCAGGTTGTCCAGCGCCACCCGGCCGGTCGGTCCGCCGCCGTTGGACAGGAACGCGAAGGTCAGCACCCGCCCGGACCGGTCGGTCACAACGCCGGCCAGCGTGTTGGTGCCGGTCAACGAACCGGTCTTGGCGCGCAGCCAGCCCGCCGAGGCCCGGGTGCCGGTGTCGATGAACCGGTCGGACAGGGTGCCGCTGCCGCCGGCGATCGGCAGCAGGTCCAGCAGCGGACGCAGCTTCGGGTGCTCGGTGCCGGAGGCGACGACCATCAGGTCATCGAGGGTGGTGGCGGTCAGCCGGTCGTCGACGGACAGGCCGCTGCTGTCCCGCAGGCTGACGCCCTTGAGGTCCACGCCCGCGTCGGCGAGCACCGAGGTGACGGCGTCGACGCCGCCGGAGAAGCTGGCCGGCTTGTGTAGTTTGACGGCGACCTCGCGGGCGACAGATTCGGCCATCACGTTGTCCGAGGCGTTCATCAGCTCACTCAGCCGGGACATCAGCGGGGCCGACTGCACCGAGCCGAGTTCGGCGCCGTTGGCCGGTCCGGGGGCGGTGGTCACCGAGTTCGGGTCCACCCCGAGCGCGGCGGCCAGCGCCCGGCCGGCGTCCAGGGCGGGCGTCAGCGAACGTTTCGATTCGACGCTGGTGGGCTGGACCCGGCCGCCGTCGAGCATCACCGGCTCCATCGGCGCGACGTCGCCGCCCTCGATGTCGTCGGGGTCCCAGCCGGGAGCCATCTTCGGCCCGCTGTAGAGCGACGTGTCGACCTGCACGGCGGTGGGCTTGATTCCGCTGCGGCGCACCTGATTAACCAGATCGGACAGCCGGGCGGCGCCGCGGTACCAGGTCGGTTCGTCGGGCGCGGCGGTGGACAGTGTGGTGTCGCCACCGCCGACCAGCACGATCACCCCGGGCTGGGCGTTCTGGTCGGCGGCCACCACGCGGGTGGTCAGCCGGTCCTCGCGGTCAAGTGCCAGCAACGCCGCCGCGACGGTCAGCGTCTTGTTCACCGAGGCCGGTTGCATGGGCACGTCGGCACCCTGCTGCCACAGTTGCGTGCCCGTCATCGCGTCGGCGATCCGGCCGGTCAGTGCCCCGAGGTTGGTGTCGGCCAGCGGCCCGGCGAGCGCGTTGGCCAGGCCGGCGGCCGTCGGGACCGGGGCGTCGGCGGAGACCGGAACCACCCCGGGTGCGACGGTCACCGCCGCGGGGGCGGGCGGGCCGATCGGCTTGGCGGCGTGGCCGTGCTGGTCGGTCCACAGCGCGGCGGCGACCACCAGGGTCACCACGGCCACCACCACAGCGGAACCGAATGCGACGTAGGTGCCTCGGCGCCAACGGTCGGGGTGCATGTAGTGCAGGGTATCGCTGAACTCCGGGTGAGCTGCTCGCGCTAGGGTTCGACACGAAGCTTTTGCACTATCGAGCCGAAGGAGCCGTGCGGCGTGGAATTCGACGTGACCATCGAGATCCCCAAGGGTCAGCGCAACAAGTACGAGGTGGATCACAAGACCGGCCGGGTGCGGCTGGACCGCCACCTCTACACCCCGATGGCCTACCCGGCCGACTACGGCTTCATCGAGGACACCCTCGGCGAGGACGGCGATCCGCTGGACGCGATGGTGCTGCTGCCGCAGTCGGTGTTCCCCGGCGTGATCGTCGAGGCCCGGCCGGTCGGCATGTTCAACATGGTCGACGAGGCCGGCGGCGACGCCAAGGTGCTGTGCGTGCCGGCCGGCGACCAGCGCTGGGACCACATCCAGGACATCTCCGACGTGTCGGCGTTCGAGCTGGATGCCATCAAGCACTTCTTCGTGCACTACAAGGATCTGGAGCCGGGCAAGTTCGTCAAGGCCGCCGACTGGGTGGGCCGCGCCGAGGCCGAGGCCGAGATCGAGCGCTCCATCGAGCGGTTCAAGACCTCCGGGCACTGAGAGTTTCGCCGCCCAGGGCGTTGGGTGGCCCGGGGCTGCGAGCGGTGGGAAGCAGGGCAAAAATTGCCCGGCCGGGGAGATTTTTCTCGGCCGTAACACGAGGTAACCCCGGCGTACCGCGCGTCTTCGATGATTCTCAGGGTGTTGCTACATCAGGGGATCGGACTCGAGGCATTCAACGCGCTGCCGCACCGGCGGGCCGTGCACGCGCTGTTCGAATGCTGCAACTGCGTGATACTGGCCGGTGACCTGGCCACCGAGCGGCCCTACACTGACCGCAACTCGCTGTTCCGGCGCGCCGACGCGCTGCTGTTCGAGCTGCCCGAACCGGCCGTCGACCAGATCCTGGAGGCACAGCCGCGGATCGGGGCACGCCCGGGCAGCACCCGCTCGCACTGCGAACCGTGCGCGCTGGTCGACGACGACCCCCAGGTGATGGCACAGGTGCGGACCGCGGCCCGGGGCTACGCCACCAACTTCGGATTCGAGTTCCTCTGCTACGTCGACGGGCAATCGGCCGCGGTGATCGGCGCCGCCATCGCCGACCGGATGCACCACGACCTGGAAACCGAGCGCAAGGTGCTGCGCAACGAGCTGGCCAAGATCATCCGGTCGCGGATGGAGCGCATGCTCGGCCCCGAGGGCGGCTATTCGAACTGGTGGTAACGGGCGGCCCGAATCACCGCGCGGCGCGGCGTCGAACCTTCGTTAGCCTCTGTACATGGCAATCCGGACGACGGCGGTCCTTGCGACTGCGGCTGCATTGCTGACGGCCTGCCATCACGACGATCCGGCGGCGGAAACCGCCGCGCGGTCCGGCACACCGTCGTCGTTGCAAGAACTGCGCGGCATCGACCCGTGCGCGTTGTTCGGTGCGGCCACGTCCGTCGGGAACCGGTCCTTGACGGTGACCGGGCCGGTGAAGTTCGGCAGCTGCACGGCCACCGTCACCGATCCGGCCGGCACCGTCGACGTCAACATCGCTCTGGCCTGGCGTTCGCCGCAGGAACCCACGCCCGCCGAGGAGTCCTGGGTCAAGCACCGGGTGATCGACGGTGTCGAGGTCACCTCCGCGTCATTGTGGGATCAACCGAATCTTCCGCCGCGCGATCAGGTCGTCTCCGCGTCCTGCCAATTCATCGCGCGCTATCCCGACGGGGCCGCACTGATGGTCCTCGCGTCCTTTCCCCCCGCCGCAGACGGTTGCGCGATCGCCGAAGCCGTGGTGACGACCGCCATCGCCGAATACCCGAAACGACCCGGCTGGGCCTCGTCGAAATTCCCCACGACCACGCTGACAGGCACAGATCCGTGCGCACCCGTGCGATCCCTGGAAACCGGGCACCGCGTCGACTGGTCCTCGGGGACAACCGTTACCAGCTGCTATTTCACCCTCGACGACCACCCGATGTCGGTGTCACTGGCCCACGAGCCCGCCGACCACCCGTCCACCCGCGACAATCCGGACCTCGGCGGCCACCAGCTACTCGGCGATCCGGCCGCTGGCCAAGTTGCAGTCGTCGTCGGGCCGCAGTTCACCGTCGGGGCCAGGGCGTTGCTACCCGCGGTCGAGGTATCCGACGTCGACGAGGACACCGCCCGAACCATGCTGGTGGCCCGCGCGGTCGCCGACCACTACTGACGCCCGTTCAGATGCCCGCGCAGTCGGCGACGATCTCGACCGACCCGCCGGAGACCGCATCGGTGCCGGTGACCCGGTAGACCGTGCCGTCCTTGGTGACGTTCATCGTCCAGTTCTCGCCGGTCGCCGGCCCGTCACCGCGGAAGGAACGCTTCCCCGAGGCTCCTCGGAGGCCACCGTGGGACACCTGCAGCGTCGTCCGATTGATCACCGCGTAGAGGCTGGGGTGGTCCGCCGGGGCGCTCTGGGTGCGGCTGGCCACGATGGAGAACCAGTCGTCGTCCTTCGACCCGGAGCAGTACGGCACGGTGTTGCTCAGGTCGACCGGAGTCTCGTCGAGCGTGGCGGCCATCGCGACCGGCTGGGCGAGCGTAGTGGTGCGCACGGGCTCGGCCGTCGTGCAGGACGCCGTCACGGTGAACGAGTGCGCCTCGTCGCCCCAGCCCTTCTGCGACAGCCGGTAGAGCTCGCCGGAGATTTCGTAGTCCGACCCGTTCTGCACGACGGTCGGTGCCACCTTGGTATCCAGTTCGCCGTCGGACATGCCGAGCACCGTTGTCGTCGTCGTGTCGCCGGCGATCCGCACGATGACCGCCCCGCCCCGGCTCCCACCGCCCAGCGGCCCCGTGGCCTGGATATCGACCACTTCGCCGCGCTTGTCGCAGTAGGAGACGGCGCCGGTCAGGTCCACCGGCGTTCCGTCGACGGTGGCACTGATCCGCACCGGCTGGGCCAACCCGTCGTCGGAGGAGATGTCGGCGGGCTGCAGACCGGCCGGCGCCTCCTTGGTCGACACCGGTTGCACGGTCTGCGCGACGCTGTCCGGACGGGACAGGTACTGGCCGAGTCCGATCGCCAGGGCGACGACGAGCAGCAGCCCGATGCCCGCGACCACGGGCAGAACCCACCCGCGCTTCGACTTTTCCGACATGTGAAAAAGGCTAAGCGGCCTCCGAAGGACCCCAAGTCACCAATTTCAGCTGCGCTGGGCCCGGGTCTTGATCAGGCTGGCGATCATCGTCAGGAACAGCGTCAGGATGATCACCCCGAGGCTCCACAGCGTCGGGATGTCGGGCACCGCCAGGCCTTCACCGTTGTTGATGAAGCTCAGGGTGTTCTCGTGCAGCGCGTGCAGCACCAGCTTCACCCCGATGAAGCCGAGGATGATCGCCAGGCCCTGCGGCAGGAACACCAGCCGGTCCAGCAGGTCGCCGAGCAGGAAGTACAGCTGCCGCAGCCCCATCAGCGCGAACAGGTTGGCGGTGAACACCAGGTACGGCTGCTGGGTGAGCCCGTAGATCGCGGGAATGGAGTCCAGCGCGAACATCAGGTCGGTGGTGCCCAGCGCGACGATGACCAGGAACATCGGCGTCATCAGCCGCTTGCCGTTCTCGTGCACCCACAGCTTGAGCCCGTCCCAGGTGTCGGTGAAGCTCAGGCGCCGACGGGCGAAGCGGACGACGGCGTTCTCGGTGTCGTCACTGTGGTCGGTGTCGCGCACCACCTTGACCGCGGTGTACAGCAGGAACGCGCCGAAGATGTAGAACACCCAGGAATACCGCTCGATCACCACCGCGCCGGCCGCGATGAACACGCCGCGGAAGATCAGCGCCAGGATGATGCCGACCAGCAACGCCTCCTGCTGGTATTTCCGCGGCACCCGGAAGCTGGCCATGATGATGATGAAGACAAACAGATTGTCCACCGACAGGCTGTACTCGGTGAGCCAGCCGGCGTAGAACTCCAGGCCGTACTGGCGGCCGTGGAAATTCCAGACGAACACCCCGAAGGCCAGCGCCAGTCCGATGTAGGCGATCAGCGCAATACCGCACTCGCGCATCGTCGGTTCGTGCGGACGACGGGCGATGACGAACACGTCGAACAGCAGAACGGCGATGGTCACGCCGAGAGTGATCGTCCATTCCAGGGTGGTTACCTGCATCGAGGGGCCTCCGGTCGTGAGAATACGGCCGAGGTCTCTTCCGCCCGGTGATGTCGATGAAACCGGACCCGCGATGCCGGTCGGCCAACAACAGCCGACGTGGTGACGACACCGCCGCGAAGGAATACTCCCCTCACGTCACAGTCTGGCAGCTTCGGGCGTTTCAGGAAAATCGGGCGACACCGGCACCGCCTAGTATTTGCGACTGTGACGGCGCAGGAGACTCAGCAGATCCCCGCCCAGTACCTATTGTCCGGACAGGCCGCACCGCCGCGGACCCTCATCGACATCCTGCACGAGACCGCGCAGCGCTACCCCGACGCCGCCGCCATCGACGACGGCACCGTGGTGCTGACCTACGCCGAGCTGATCGCCGACGTCGAGGCCAGCGTCGCGTGGCTGGCCGACCGGGGCATCGGGCGCGGTGACCGGATCGGCATCCGGATGCCCTCGGGCAGCTACGCGCTCTACGTCGCGATCCTGTCCACGCTGGCCGCCGGGGCGGCGTACGTGCCGGTCGACGCCGACGACCCGGCCGAGCGCGCCGAGCTGGTGTTCGGCGAGGCGCAGGTGGTGGCGATCATCACCGACGCCGGGCTGGTGCGCGGACCGGGATCCTCGCGCGGCTGGCGCGCGGGTGCGCCGACGCTGCGCGACGACGCCTGGATCATCTTCACCTCCGGTTCCACCGGCACCCCCAAGGGTGTGGCGGTGACCCACCGCAGCGCCGCGGCGTTCGTCGACGCCGAGGCGCAGATGTTTTTGGCCGACAACCCGATCGGTCCCGACGACCGGGTACTGGCCGGACTGTCGGTCGCCTTCGACGCCTCCTGCGAGGAAATGTGGCTGGCCTGGCGGCACGGCGCCTGCCTGGTGCCGGCCCCGCGGTCGCTGGTGCGTTCCGGCATGGACCTGGGCCCCTGGCTGGTGTCCCGCGACATCACCGTCGTCTCCACCGTCCCGACGCTGGCCGCGCTGTGGCCGGCCGAGGCCCTCGAGCAGGTGCGGCTGCTGATCTTCGGCGGCGAGGCCTGCCCGCCGGAGCTGGCCGAGCGGCTCGCCGCCGGTGAAGACAACCGCGAGGTGTGGAACACCTACGGGCCGACCGAGGCGACCGTGGTGGCCTGCGCGGCGCGGCTAGACGGCGAGAGCCCGGTGAGCATCGGGCTGCCGCTGCCGGGCTGGGACCTGGCCGTCGTCGACGCCGAGGGACTGCCGGTGGCCTACGGGCAGGTCGGCGAGCTGGTGATCGGCGGCGTCGGGCTGGCCCGCTACCTGGACCCGGAGAAAGACACCGAAAAGTACGCGCCGATGCCGACGCTCGGCTGGGACCGGGCCTACCGCAGCGGCGACCTGGTCCGCCTGGAACCCGAAGGCCTGTACTTCCAGGGGCGCGCCGACGACCAGGTGAAAGTCGGCGGGCGGCGCATCGAACTCGGCGAGGTGGACAACGCCCTGGTGCACCTGCCCGGGGTGTCCGGCGGGGCGGCTGCGGTGCGGCGCACCGCCAGCGGCACTCCCCTGCTGGTCGGCTACATCGCCAGTGCCGACCCGAATTTCGACCTCGCCGCCGCCCGCGTCGCGCTCGTCGAGGCGCTGCCGTCGGCGCTGGTACCGCGGCTGGTGCTGATCGACGAGCTGCCCACCCGCACCTCGGGCAAGGTCGACCGCAATGCGCTGCCGTGGCCCCCGCCCGGCGGCGCCGACGACGGGCCCGAACTGGACGGCACCATGGGCTGGCTGGCCGACCTGTGGCGCGACATCCTCGGCGCCTCGGTCGACGGGCCCGAGGCCGATTTCTTCGCCCTCGGCGGCGGATCGCTGGCGGCGGCACAGTTGGTGGCCGCGCTGCGCCAGCGCCACCCCGAGGTGACCGTCGCGCAGCTCTACGACCATCCCCGCCTCGGCTCGCTGGCCGGGTTCCTCGACGAACTCAAACCCGCCGCCGCGGTCGACCCGCGGCACGTCACCCCCACCCCCCGGCTGGCGCAGGCCGCCCAGGTGCTGGCCGCGGTGCCGTTGTCGATCCTGTCCGGCATGCAGTGGGTGACCTGGCTGGCCATCGCCAACAACCTTGCCGCGCACTGGCATCCGCTGCCGTGGCTGACCCCGGTGAGCTGGTGGGCGGTCGGCGTCGCGTTCGTGCTGTTCGTCACCCCGGTCGGCAGGATGGGCATAGCCGCGCTCGGCGCCCGCGCGCTGCTGGCGAACCTGGAGCCGGGCACCTACCGGCGCGGCGGTCCCGAGCACCTGAGCGTGTGGATCGCCGAGCGGCTGGCCGAGGCCTCCGGTGCCGAAAACCAGTCCGGTGCACCGTGGTTGGTGTATTACGCCCGGGCGCTGGGCAATAAGGTCGGCAAGGGCATCGACCTGCATTCGGCTCCCCCGGTCACCGGCATGGCCTCACTCGGGGATCGCTGCTCGATCGAGCCCGAGGTCGACCTGTCCGGTCACTGGATCGACGGGGACTTCTTCCACGTCGGGCCGGTCACCGTCGGCAACGACGCCACCGTCGGTACCCGCACCACCCTGCTGCCCGGCGCGGTGGTGGGCAAGAACGCCGACGTCGCACCGGGTTCCGGGGTGGTCGGCAAGGTGAAGAACAACCAGTATTGGAAGGGCTCACCGGCGGTCAAGTCCGGCAAGGCGCATCACCCGTGGCCCGATCACCGCCCGGCACTGCGACCGTGGTGGTTGCCGGTGTACGGGCTGACGTCCATCCTGCTGGCCGGCCTGCCGCTGGTCGCACTCGGCATCGGGTTGGCGATCGTCGGCTTCGCGGTCCGCGACACCGCGACGGTGGGCGAGGCGATTCTGGCTGCCCTGCCGTGGATTCCGGTGGCCGCACTGGCCGCGTTCGGGGGCTACGCGGTCCTGACGGTGATCGGGGTGCGGCTGATGTCGCTGGGTCTGCGCGAGGGCTATCACCCGGTGCGCAGTCGCTCCGGGTGGCAGCTGTGGGCCACCGAGCGGCTGATGGACGCCGCCCGGCACTACCTGTTCCCGATCTACGCGAGCCTGCTCACCCCGGTGTGGCTGCGACTGCTGGGCGCCAAGATCGGCCGGGGCACCGAGATTTCCACCGCACTGGTTGTGCCGAAGTTCACCGTCGTCGAGGACGGCGCGTTCCTGGCCGACGACACCTCGGTCGCCTCCTACGAACTCGGTGGCGGCTGGATCCACGTGGCCACCGCGACGGTGGGCCGACGCGCCTTCCTGGGCAACTCCGGCATCACCCAGCCGGGCCGACGGGTACCCGAGGATGGCCTGGTCGCGGTGCTGTCGGCCACCCCGCACAAGGCCAAACGCGGATCTTCGTGGCTGGGCAGTCCGCCGATCCGGTTGCGCCGCAAACCGACCGATGCCGACGTCGAGCTAACCTTCAACCCGTCGCTGCGGCTGAAGATCGCGCGGTCGCTGACCGAGACCTGCCGGATCATCCCGGTGATCCTCACCTTCGGCATCGGCGTCGGGGTGCTGGCCGGGTTGCAGTGCCTCGCCGTCGCGTTCGGGCCGCTGTGGGCGGCCCTGGGCTCCGGGCTGGTGCTGCTGACGGCCGGGGTGGTCGCCGGGATGATCGCGGTGCTGGCGAAATGGGCCGTGGTGGGCCGCATCCGCGCCGTCGAGCATCCGCTGTGGTCGTCGTTCGTGTGGCGCAACGAGGTGTCGGACACCTTCGTCGAGACCGTCGCGGCGGTGTGGTTCGCCCGGGCGGCCTCCGGGACGCCGATCATGAACATGTGGCTGCGCGGTCTCGGCGCCAGGATCGGCCGCGGCGTGTGGTGCGAAACCTACTGGCTGCCCGAGGCCGACCTGGTGACCCTCGGTGACGGCGCGACGGTCAACCGGGGTTGTGTGGTGCAGACGCACCTGTTCCACGACCGGATCATGCGGATGGACACCGTGGTGCTGGAGGCCGGCGCCACGCTCGGTACCCACTGCGTGGCGCTGCCGGCGGCCCGGATCGGCTGGGGCGCGACCATCGGGCCGGCCTCGCTGGTGATGCGCGGCGACGAGGTGCCGCCGTCAACCCGATGGCAGGGTAATCCGATTGCGCCGTGGACGACCAAGAAGAAGAACCGCTCATGAGGAAGGCCAGTGCGTCGAGCGGAGAACGGAACTCGGGCAAGGACAAGCGGGCCAAGGCCGGTCCGCCGGTGATCGACCCGTATCTGCCCGGCGTCGGCAACTTCGGCTACCGGGTGTCACGCTACGAACTGGAGCTGGACTACAAGGTCGCGATCAACCGGCTGGCCGGGACCGCGACGCTGACCGCGGTGACCCTGGCCTCGCTGAAGTCCTTCAGCCTGGATCTGTCTGCGGCACTGACGGTTTCCCGGGTCACCGTCAACGGCAAGCGGCCCGCCGGGTTTCGGCACACCGCGGACAAGCTGAACGTCACCCTGCCCGCCGCGCTGCCGCCGGGGGCGGCGATGACGGTGGTGATCCGCTATTCCGGGTCGCCGAAGCCGCTGAAAACCCTGTGGGGCGAGGTCGGTTTCGAGGAACTGACCGAGGGCGTGCTGGTCGCCGGGCAGCCCAACGGCGCCTCCTCGTGGTTCCCGTGCGACGACCACCCCAGCGCCAAGGCGTCCTACCGGATCCAGATCAGCGTCGAAAGCCCGTACCTGGTGCTGGCCAACGGCGAACTGGTGTCCAAGCGGGTGCGCGCCGGGCAGACCACCTGGACCTACGAGCTGCACGAGCCGACGTCGACGTATCTGGTGACCCTGCAGATCGGCATGTACGAGCTGGTCCGGATGTCGAAATCCCCGGTGCCCATGCAGGCGGTACTGCCGGCACGGTTGCGGCGCAACCTCGACGTCGACTTCGGCAGGCAGCCGCAGATGATGAAGCTGTTCACCAAGCTGTTCGGGCCCTACCCGCTGTCCTCGGGGTACACCGTCGTCATCACCGATGACACCCTGGAAATTCCGCTGGAGGCGCAGGGCATTTCCATCTTCGGCGCCAATCACTGTGACGGCAGCCAGGATTCGGAGCGACTCATCGCCCACGAGCTGGCGCACCAGTGGTTCGGCAACAGCGTGACGGTGCGGCACTGGCGCGACATCTGGCTGCACGAGGGGTTCGCCTGCTACGCCGAGTGGTTGTGGTCCGAGCACGGCGGCGGGCTGTCCGCGGCGGACCTGGCGCGGCGCTACTACCGCAAGCTCTCCGACGCCCCGGCGGATCTGCTGCTGGCCGATCCCGGGCCCAAGGACATGTTCGACGACCGGGTGTACAAGCGGGGGGCGCTGACCCTGCACGTGCTGCGCAACACCATCGGCGACGAGAAGTTCTTTGCGCTGCTGCAGGATTGGACCACCCGGTATCGACATTCGACGGCCGTGACCGATGATTTCACCGGCCTGGCCGCCAAGTACTCCAGCGCGTCGCTGCACTGGCTGTGGGATGCCTGGCTGTTCTCCCGCCCGGTTCCGGAACTGGAATTCGGGCCGTGACCACCGGCGGCGCGATCAGCCGCGGAAGCATGACGCGGGTGGGCGCGGCGACGGTGGTGACGGCGATCTGCGGGTATCTGGTCCTGTATCTGGCGGCGCGGTTCCTGGAACCGGCCGGCTTCTCGATCTTCGGGGTGTTCTGGGGCGCCTTCGGTCTGGTGACCGGGGCGGCCAACGGGCTGTTGCAGCAGACCACCCGGGAGATCCGGCTGGCGCTTTTGTCGGGTGAGGATCGTGCGGCGCGCTCGGCCGCGAACATCGGCGCCGGGCCGGACTCGACCACGCACCCGATGCGGGTGGCCGCCGGGGTTGGGCTGGTGTCGGGTCTGCTGATCGCCGGGACGGCGGTGGGCTGGGCCCGGCACGTGTTCGTCGAGCACACTGTGTTGTCGGTGCTGCTGCTGGCTGTTGGCCTGGCGTGTTTCTGCCTGCACGCAACGCTGCTGGGTGTGCTGGCGGGCGACAACCGCTGGACCCAGTACGGCGCGCTGATGGTGACCGACGCGGGGATCCGGGTGGCCGTCGCCGTCGCGACGGTGCTGGCCGGTTGGGGGCTGGGCGGTTTCCTGTGGGCGACGGTGGCCGGGTCGGTGGCCTGGCTGTTGCTGCTGATCACCTCCCCCGCGGCGCGCTCGGCGGCGCGTCTGACGGCGCACGAGCGGCCTTCGTCGTTCCTGCGGGGTGCCTCGCACGCGGTGGCCGCGGCCGGGGCCAGTGCGATTCTGGTGATGGGGTTCCCGGTGCTGCTGCAGGCGACCTCCGGTGAGCTGGGTGCTGCAGGCGGTGTGGTGATTCTGGCGGTGACACTGACCCGGGCGCCGCTGCTGGTGCCGCTGACGGCCATGCAGGGCAACCTGATTGCGCACTTCGTCGACGAGCGCGGGCACCGCCTGCGGGCCCTGGTGTCGCCGGTGGTGCTGGTGGCCGGTGTCGGCGCGGTCGGGGTGACGCTGGCGTACCTGCTCGGGCCGTGGCTGCTGCGGGTCGGCTTCGGCGAGGACTACGTGACCTCCGGGGCACTACTCGGTTGGCTCACCGCGGGCGCGGTGGCGATCGCGGTGCTGACGGTGACCGGGGCCGCGACGGTGGCCGCCGCCCTGCATCGGGCGTACTCGCTGGGCTGGGTGGGCGCGACGGTGGCCGCCGCCGGGCTGTTGATGCTGCCGATGGAGTTGGAGCACCGGACGATCGTGGCGCTGCTGTGCGGCCCGCTGATCGGGATCGCCGTGCACGTGGCAGCGCTCGCGGTATCGGGCCGGCGGTAGCGGCGATGACGCCGTCGATGTCGATGGTCGCGTTGCGCAGGAGTGTGAGGGTGCGCAGGAACGGGCCCGCCGAATCCACACCACCCGTCGAGCCTACCGACCCCGACTAGTCCCATAACTGGGCATTAAGCCGGACAGGAATCTCAGGTCGATCGTCACCACGACACAGGTTTCGCCGTCGTCGCGCAATTCCAGGATTCGCGCGGCGGCGCGTCCTGCCGCAGTGGGACAGTGCAGCTTCCAGCATTGCGAGCAGGCGTTCGCAGTATCAGTTGCGGCTCGGTCAGCGCCTGAAATCGAGCATCGTCGGTGTGCGACCCACCTCATGGCGTCCGGTCGGTCAGCCGAACAGATATACACCAGACAACGCAACCAAAAGCACGGCACAGTACACATCGAAGAGTTGCCTGAGTCCGACAGGCGCTTCGCGTAAGTCCATGAAGTACAGCCCGATGATGCGGACCTTGAAGATTGCGACGAGGAAAATGAACAGGCTCGCTGCGAAATGTGCCGAATCGACTGCGCCTGTCTGCGTGCCCAAAACCCATGACACGAGCGTCAGAACTATCAGAATCAGCCACGCAAGCGTTGTGCGACTGCGCAATACCAGTGCCATCATTTCACCGCACTAAGAAGACTAGAGGGAAAATGACGATCCAGAGTAGGTCGACCATATGCCAGAAGCAGCCACTTCCTTCGAAGAACGCCACTTGCTGCGACGTCACGCTGGGACCGCGTGTGATCGGCAAAAGAGCCATCAGCACGCCAAGCCCGACGAGAACGTGCGCGAGATGCAAGCCGGTGAGAACGAAGTAATACATGAAGAAGTTGTTGGTGTTCCAGGTGATTCCTGCAGCGAACTTCTCCTGGTATTCAATCGCCTTGACCACCACGAAGCACGCGCCAATCAGAATTCCCGAGAACAGCAGTCGACTCGCCAACGCACCGGGACCTCTGGACTGAAGCGTTTGAAACGCGAAAACGATCAGGACTGAGCTCGTCAACAAGATCAAGGTGTTGATCGCGCCGGAGTTACGGTTGAGCAGCGCCTGGGACTCGGCAAACAGTTCCGGCTCCTGGCCTCTTTTGACGAGATAAACGATGAAAAGCGCTCCGAAAACCGTGAGATCCGCGAAGAGTAGGACCCACAGGCCGGGCTCACCCGGGATGTGTTGCCGTCGTTCTTCGTCAGCTTGCGGCCTTGAGCTCGCCATATGCAGGGGTGCCATCATCTTCCCTTGCGGTGGTATAGGTCGACAGCGGTGACCACAAGACGGGCAGACTCGACGCAGCCGCTGAGCCCCGCTCCGAGTGGAGGTCTGGCGCCGTCACCCACGTTCCACAGATTTGGAATCGGAGTCTCGTTCGGCCAATCCCTACCTGGAATTGCCCGTTGACCAGGCCAGTCGCCCGTACACACCGCAACGGAGATGATATGCGCGTCGGAGAAGCCGGGAAATGCTGCCGCAGCCTCCTCTTTAAGCAACTGAACCTCGGTGTCGGTATCGAATCCAGAACTGGCCGGGTGCGGGGTACTGGACACACAGTAGAGATGCTTTCCCGGAGGGGCGAGTCGCGGGGACGGACCGCTGACATAGGCCGCGTAGGCCATCCGCCTGGTCAATCCAAAGAAGGTGAGGGTCTTCAGGTTTGGAATCGGTTTGGACGTCGAGAAGTTGAGCGTAATCAGCGTGCCCGGGTAGTCCTTTTCCAGCAGGGACGCGAGATAGCCAGAGGGCCAGCAGTTTTCGTCGATTAAATTTCCTGTGGCCACAGGGCCGACGTTGCTGACGACGGACTTGGTGTGGACTGTGGTCACCAGCCCCTCGTTATCCTCTAGGCGTAGCCCATCAACGAGTCCCGACGACCCGACGTCGATCCCGACGACTCTGGTTTTCAGCAGCAAATTTCCTCCGGACCGCTGATAGTGGTCGACAAGGTCCTGCCAAGGCCCGATCGACCCGTCGGGATGGGCTCCGTAGGGGTTCATTCCCCCCTTCTTTGTGAGGTAGTCGAAGAAGACCTGGGCTGAGACATCGCAGGGTTCAGCAGCGAACATGGCACTCGAGAGATTGCGCACCAACCTGCGTACGGACTCGGAGACACGCAGCTGGATCAGCCACTCAGCTAGCGTTAGATCCGCGGAGGGGCGGAACCAGCCGAATCGGCGAGCCAAACCGCCGATGGTTGGTATGACTACCTTATTAACCAGCATCCCGGAGAAGCCACTCATCACCTGGATATCCCGCCGTCCAAGCCGCAGCACTAGCGGTATGGCCTGCTTGCGGGCGCGGATCTGGACACCTACATCTTCGAACAGCTCCGCGTTAGCGCCGCCAAGTTCGAATATTTGCGCCCCGGTGTTGATCCCGTACCCGTCGACTCTGATTGTTGAAGCGCGTCCGCCCACTTGCGGTTCGGCTTCGACCAAGAGAGTTCGATAGCCTTTGTGGTGCAGTAGTGCTGCCGCAGCAACCCCGCCCGCACCTGCACCGACAATCACGGTATCAAAAGAGTCTTTCGATTCTTCGGTCAACAAGGCCCCTCCATTGCTAAGGCACTGACGGCGCGAGGTCCCACACGTCGGACCTCATGCGGCATGATTTGTGTTCCGCGAGTAGTTCGAGGGCAGTTGGGTCTGAACGAAAACAGCTGCATTCGATCTAGCGCGACGAAAGACCAGCACTCACCAGAATGGCTTCTTTGGGCGCAACGTTCTGCGCCCAGCCTGGCAGTGCCTGGTCGACATCGTCGGAACGTTTGGTGGCCTTCAACATAGCCCATGAGATGGCGACGATCCAGACAAAGAACGCGGTTGCGAGAAGCCAAAAGCCGATCACCCCGTTCCAGGTCAACGGGCCGGTCTGGACGAAGACGCAGAACCCTCCAGCCGCGACGCTGATTGCTGCCCAAATGCTCAGGTACGCAACCCATCGCGGCACCAGGGGCTGGCGGCGTGGATCCTGCAAAACAGCCACGGCCAGCAGCAGCATCTGCACCATCGCAGTACTCACCACCCCGATGAACATGAGCCATCCGAGGTCGAAACACAACTGAATCAGTTCGGGGTTACGCTCGGGCCGGTAGCGAGCAGCCTGCCAAATCATTTGCGGCACTATGAATTCCAGAATCAAGCAAGCTGCCGCCAGGCTTTGCGCGGTTCCCAGCGGGGATTGGAAGCCGACGCAACGCCGGATTTGATGTGTGATGGCTGCTCCCAGGAACGCCAAGAGTGATGCCCCACTGGTCAAGATCAGCAAGCCGATGCCAATTGACGTGCCACCTCCGACGAACATCTGTTGAACTTCGGACATCGACATATTGGGCCCGGGTGGGGGGACCCAGCCGGCTACGGCGAATCCGAGGAAGAAGAGCGGCAAGAACCCTAATCCCAGCCACACCGACCATCGCTGATGTCGCTCGGTCATACGATTCACCCTCGCTGTCTCGCCACCATCCGCGCACGTGGCGTGTCGATCTTGGTGCTATAACTTCCAGGCTCATGCTACGAACCGATTGACTATGAGTCAATGACGTACAGTCGACGAATGCGTGAGGGCGGATGCCTCCGCCCCTAGGGGTCTGCAAACAGGCTGTCCACGGCTCCCGAGTTGGGTCAAACCGCTTAGGGCGTTGATCGCGCGGAGTGATCGGCCCAACTCGGGCTGGACGGCAAAAACAAACAACCCATATGTGCGCATGTGCGTATATGTAGGTGATAATGGGGTGCGTGACGAATCGTCCGATTCGGGTTGGGCTGATGCCCGGCGCGCTGAAAGATGCTGTGTTTCGGCGATTGTTCGCCGCCCAAGTTGTCGCGTTGGTGGGTACCGGCTTGTTGACGGTCGCGCTGGGTCTGCTGGCGTATGACTTGGCCGGCGGTCAGGCCGGCGGCGTGTTGGGGACCGCGTTGGCGATCAAGATGGTGGCCTATGTGGCGGTGGCCCCGCTGATGGCCGCGGTGACCGATCGGATTCCGCGCCGGCTTTTGCTGGTGGGCGCCGACGTCGTGCGCGGTGGTGTGGCCTTGTTGTTGCCGTTCGTCGACGCGGTTTGGCAGATCTACGTGCTGGTGTTCGTACTGCAGGCGGCCTCCGCCACGTTCACCCCGGCGTTCCAGTCAGTCATACCGTCGGTGCTGCCCGATGAGGACGAGTACACCCAGGCGCTGTCGATGTCGCGGTTGGCCTACGACCTGGAATCGTTGTTGAGCCCTATGCTGGCTGCCGCATTGTTGACTGTGATGTCTTATCACTCAATGTTTTTGGGCACGGTCGCCGGGTTTGCCGCCTCGGCGGTCTTGGTGCTGACCAGCCACCTGCCGACGTTACCGATGCCGGAGGGCCGCGAGCCGCTGCTCAACCGGATTCTGGCCGGCGTGCGAGCGATGGGCCGCCGTTGCGAGTTGCGCGCGCTTTTGGCTTTGAACCTGGCCGTGGCTGCGGCGACGGGGTTGGTCGTCGTCAACACTGTGATCTACGTGCGAGACCTGCTCGGCGCGCCGCAGTCCGGTTTGGCGATCGCCCTGGCCTGCTATGGCGGCGGGTCGATGGCCATCGCGCTGAGTGTGCCGCGACTGCTGCGCACCATCGATGACCGGACCGTGATGCTGAGCGGCGCCGTGCTGTCAGCTATTGCGTTGGGTGCCACCGCGGTGTTCCTGGTCGCGCATCAAGGCCCGGTGGTTGGCTGGATTGAGCTGGGCGGACTGTGGGTGGTGTTGGGTGCGGCCACCTCCATGATCAACACTCCGTCGGCACGGCTGTTACGCCGCAACTCGACCCTCGACAATCGCACCGCGGTATTCACCGCGCAGTTCTCGTTGTCGCATGCCTGCTTCCTGCTGACGTATCCGATCGCTGGATGGATCGGCGCGTTGTTCGGCCAGCCCGCCGCCGCCACGGTGCTCGCTGTGGTCGCTACACTCGCCGCGGGAACAGCTTTTGCGCTCTGGCGGCCGGTCGGGGCGGCGAACAGGTAGCGGGAAGGTGGTCCGGATGCCGCGATCAGGATCAGGTGATCCGGCGCCGGCCGAGTTGCCGACCGCCAGTCTCCGCCATGACGCCGAACCGGATCAGCAACGTCTGGACACCGCCAGCGACCTGTTCCGAATGCTCGCGGACTCGACCCGGCTGCATCTGTTGTGGTTGCTGGCGCAGGGCGAGTCCGACGTCGCCGCGTTGACAGCCACGACTGGGAGCTCACGCACCTCGATCAGCCAGCACTTGGCAAAGCTACGGTTCGCCGGGCTGGTCGCCACCCGCCGAGAGGGGCGCCACGTTATCTACCGGCTGGTCGATGGCCACCTGAGCAGGCTCGTCCGGGAAGGCCTCAACTACGCCGACCACCACGTCACCGGCGAACCTCATCACTTCTGATATCGCGATACTGATGATCGGGATCGCCGTGCTCGTCTACTAGTCGCGGAAACCACGGCGCTCCGCGCAGCGGGCGGTAGTCCGCCGCGGCAAAAGCTGCTGCGGCTGCCGCTAACAGCGCCAGGACGAGGGCTGGCTGCGGGGTGGCGTTCGCGGGGAACTCGTGAAACAACAGCCAGGCCAACGTGATCGTGGTGATGACGCCGAGGGCATCGGTTGCGCCGACAATCGAAACATCGGGCCGGTTCAGGCCGAACCGTCCGCCGGTGATCGCCGTGGTCAACGCACACCCAGCTACCGCCACGCAGAGCGGAAGAGTGACCTTCCACAACCCCCATGCGATGCGATCAGCGTCCTGTCCCTGTGCCCACGGCAGAAAGAGTGCGACGACCATCAGGGCGCCGCCGGCGGCGCAGACCAGCCGTCGAAGCAATACAGTCATTTCGTCCTCCTCACGGTGATACCGGTGATCGTCGCGGTCGCAGGTCGTGCTGTCGATTACCTACAGGTAATGGAATGGTGATCCCGATCTGGCTACAGTCGGTGCAAATGGCAACCAACAGTTCTGCCGGGTCAGACTCCGTCGGACCGCTGCTGCGGGAGTGGCGGCAACGGCGCCGATTGACCCAGTTGGAGCTCGCGATTGATGCAGGTGTATCGGCGCGGCACCTGAGTTTCGTCGAGACCGGCCGCTCCAAGCCCGGGCGAGAAATGCTGCTGCGTCTCGGTGATCGGCTGCAGATCCCCTTTCGCGACCGTAACCGGATACTGCTCGCCGCCGGGTACGCTCCGGCGTTCCCCGAGCACCCGTTCGGCGGACCGGAGCTCGCTCCGGTCCGCGATGCGCTAGACCGAATTCTGAAGAGTCACGAGCCCTATCCAGCGGTCGTCTTCGACCGACACTGGAATCTGGTGGCGGCGAACGCGGCGATACAACCGCTCATCGCGACAATCGATCCCGCTCTGCTGACTCCGCCCGTCAACGTTCTGCGCGTCGGGCTGGCACTGATGCCACAGATCGTCAACGTCTACGAGGTCATGATGTACTTCCGCGATCGGCTTCAGCGTCAGCTCACCGCCACCGCCGACGTCCAGCTTGCGCAGCTCCTGGCAGAGTTCGAAAACTACCTGGCACGCGAAAACCCGGGCGAAGAAAGTGAATCTGATTTCGCACAGAATCTCGGTCCGGTCAGAGTCCGAGCACCCGGCGGCGGTGAGTGGTCGTTCTTCGGCATGTTCGGCACTTTCGACATGCCGTTCGAGGTGACGGTCTCCGAGCTGGCCATCGAGTTGCTCTTTCCCGCCGATGCCACGACTGCCGCTGCGTTTGAATCGCTGGCCCGACTGCGCGAAGAGAACTAGGCGGGGCCATCCGGTCTGGGCGGAGCCAGGAACCAAGCCAGGTGGTAGTTGGCGAGGGAGCGGTGGCCGTCGACCAGCGCTTCGATGGCGGCCAGGAGTTGCCAGTTGGCGATGTCCTCGCGGTCTGCCCGCGGGTAGGCCGCGAGGACCTTTTCCGCGATCGCGGCCAGACACTCACGCAGCAGGGTGATTTCGTTGTCCGGCACGCCGGTACCGGACACGGCCGCTCGGGCCAGGGTGTGCGCGAGCCGGGGCAGGCCGTCGCGCCACTGGGTGGCCCGGCAGATCTCCCAGCCGAGTTCGGCGACCTCGGGTGCCCGCAGCGGCCGGGTCGAGAGGTTCACCGCCTCGGGATCCGGTTCCGGTAGACGCGTTGAGGGTGTGGTCACTGCGGCGTCGACGACCGCGCCGAGCAGGTCGTCGATACCGACGCGGCGGACCTGCGGCGTCAGTACCGTTGCGGTGGCTGGGATCTCGATGCCCGGGGGCAGCCAACCGTCGGCGAGGTCGGTGACCACCAGGGTGGTGCCGTCGGCCTTGTCCCCGACCGCCCAGCACAGCCGGGACTGTTGGAGGGCCATCGCGTTGGCCAGTCGGCGCAGCCGATGCCGGTCTACTCGGCGGCCGATCTCCGCGCCCCCGACCGCCGCGGTCGCGGTGGTTGCGGCATAGGTGGCCGGCGTGGTTGCCGGGGAGGGCGGCGAGGTACGTACGACGGCGGGTTGCCCGAGACCTGCATGCCCCGGTCCCGCGGGGCTGACACTCGGGGCGGCGAGCACGGGCGCCGCCGCGGCGGAAGGAACGACGGCCGCCGGGCGCAGGTCGGCCCCGTATCCCGGCAGCGCGGACACCGGCGGCGCGGACGGCACGGGTGGGGCCGTTGCAGCCACCGGCGGCGCAGCCTGCGGCGGGGCAGCCACGCCGACCGGCTGGTACTGAGGTTCGGCGGCCAGCGCGTGCTCGACCAGGGTGTGAGTGGCGAGCACCGGCGGTGGCGTAGCCACTTGGGCCGGGGCGACCGGCGATTGGTGCGCCGGCATGGCAGGCAAAACGGATTCTGAGTTGCTCATCGGCATCGGCGCACCGGAATGCACCGGCAGGTCGGGCCCTGCGGTGGCATGCACGGGCGCACTCGACGCGGTCGGTGCGGTCGGCGTCTGCGGCAACGAGGTTGCCGGAGACTGCGGCAGTCCGGGACCAGCTGACGTCGACGGGACTGCCGTCGGTGCCGCCGGGCCTGGGGTTCCCGGGACAGGAGTTGCCGGGGCTCCAGGGGCGACGGGCGCCTGGGGTGTGGGACCGACGGTGTTCGGGGCGTTCGGGTGAGTCTCGATGATGGCGTGGGCGGCGGCGGGGACGGGGGGCTCGGGAGCGGTTGGCCGGGGAGCATGGCCGAGATCTACCCGCCCCCGGGGGCTCGTAGGCTCGGGTTTGATTTCACCCGGGCTGGAATCCGCTCTTCCCATGTCTACGGTGTGGCTTGTCCCACGATCATTTGGAGAAGCAGGGCTCCGTACAGCGTCAGACATGCCCCCACCGAGGCCACCCTCCGGTGCATGCTCCGGCTGGACAGCGTCCTCTTTGAGCGTTGACTGCACGATTTGTTCGAGATGCTCACCCTCCGGCTTCTGGGATCGTCCGAGCTCAATCCCATTGGCATTCGCCAGATCCCGCAGCGCCGGGGCGCCATCCTCCTCGACGACACGCTGCGCCGCACTCATGATGGTCTGTGCGTGGGCGCCTGCCGCGTGGTCGGCCTGGGCCTGGTACTTCGCGATGACGGCGACGATCTTGGGTACCTTGTCGGAGTTGTTGCCCTTGGCCCGCCGAATGGCTTCGATCTCCCGATTGCCGCTGCCGGCATACTCGGTGAGCTGGCCTCGCAGTGCGGTCAGTGCGTCCCGGGCGGTCCCGTAGGCCTCCCTCTTCACCCGGTTGGATTCGGCGATCCGCTGCGCATCGTCGCGGCCGCGGCGGAAGGCCGCCCGTATGTCGTCGGCGGTGACGCCCTCCTGCTCGACCAGCGGTCCGTCGATGGCGGTCTGCAGTCTGTCACCGAAGGCCCGGTAGCCGGCCTCAATCGCTCCCCGGCTGGTGGCGGCCGCGCCCAGCGCGGCGACCGAACTACCCGCCGGCCACTGGTGACCGACCAGCACCGGCGACCATTCGCCATCGGGCAGATCGGTCATGGGCGCCTCCGCGGTCTGCACTCAACGAGTCGACTGGTTACAAATCTCAACGAGTCGGCCGGAACTGTCCTTCAGGTCACCGATCGCCCGCCCCTGGCCTGGGTCGTCATTGTCCTTCCCCGCCAAGTAGTTCATCGACACCTGCAAGAGCAGTGACGAATAGCGATGGATTTCTTTCACCAGCGGGGACGGCGTTGCCGCGTCGGTCTGATCGATCAGATACGCCTGGCCCGTAACCAGCGCGAGCCGCCCATTCGTTGCCAACGCCTGCTTGAGCGCAACATCGTCGCCTCCTTCGAGATGCGAAGTACGAGTAACCGTCGCACTCACCAGATCAATCGCGGCACACGCCTTGCTCTTTGCCGCGGCCACCTCGTCGTCGCTGTAACTCACCACCGTGGGCTCGGCCGTCGGCGCAGACACCGGCCGGAACCAGCCGATCACCGCCAGAATGCAGGCCATTAGCGCCATCAGGAGCGCCGACCACGTCAGCCACCGCGACGGCCCGGACCCCCCGACCGTCGGCGCCCGACCCCCGAGGGCCGGCGGCACCGTCGCCATCGTCAAATCGTATCGCCGCAATCGAAATCCGCCAGTCACCCGGCAAAAGAATCCCGGAGCGGTCAATCCGCGCACTCCGCGGGCAACCACGTACCCTGGGGCATACAGCTATGGGTTACCAAAACGTGTGGATCATCGTGCCCGCCTTCAACGAGGCGAGCGTCATCGGTGACGTCATCACCGAGTTGCGGGCCACCTTCGACAACGTGGTCCTGGTCGACGACGGCAGCCGCGACGAAACCTCGGCCCGCGCATACGCCGCCGGCGCGCACGTCGTCACCCACCCGGTGAACCTCGGCCAGGGCGCGGCCATCCAGACCGGCGTCGAGTACGCCCGCCGTCGCCCCGGCTCCGAGGCGTTCGCCACTTTCGACGCCGACGGCCAGCACAGGGTCGCCGACGTGGTGGCCATGCTGGACCGGCTCTCCCGCGAGGACGTCGACATCGTCGTGGGCACCCGGTTCGCCGCCGGACCGCCGAAGGGTGTGCCGATCCTCAAGCGCATCATCCTCAAGACCGCAGCCGCACTCAGCCCGAGCAGCCGGCGGCTGGGCCTGACCGATGCGCACAACGGCCTACGGGTGTTCAACCGCACGGTCGCCGAATCGCTGAACATCACCATGAACGGCATGAGCCATGCCAGCGAGATCATCGCCATGATCGTCGAAAACGGCTGGCGGGCAACCGAAGAGCCCGTCGAAATCCTGTACACCGAGTACTCGATGTCCAAGGGGCAGCCGCTGCTCAACGGCGTCAACATCGTGTTCGACGGGTTCCTGCGCAACCGGTTGCCGAGGTGATCCGATGCATCCGGTGATCACCGGTATCCAGCCGCTGCTGATCGGCGCCATCCTCGCGCTGCTGGTCTACCTGCTCAGCTCGCGGCGCAGCGCCAAGACCAAGGCCTGGGTGAAGGTCGGCTACGTCCTGTTCGTGATCGCCGCGGTGTACGCGATCCTGCGCCCCAACGACACCACCGTCGTCGCGCACTGGCTGGGGGTCTCCCGCGGCGCCGACCTGCTCACCTACGGCCTGGTGATCGCCTTCATCTTCACCACCATCAGCACCTACATCCGGTTCAAGGACCTGGAGCTCCGCTACGCCCGGTTGGCCCGCGCGGTGGCCCTGCAGAACGCCCGGCCGCCGGCCGAGGATCCAGCAGCCTGAGCCCCCTACCGAGCCCCCCGGAAGAACTCGACGGTCCGGGCGATGCCGTCGGCGAGCGAAACCTGGGGGCGCCAGCCCAGCACCTGCTCGGCGCGGGAGATGTCCAGGCAGGAGCGCCGCAGGTCCCCCAGTCGGGCCGGGTGGAACTCCGGGTCGTCGGGCGCCCCGGCGGCCAGCGCCACCGCGGTGTGCAGCGCCCGGTCCGAGGTCTCGATGCCGGTGCCGACGTTGAACCGCAGCCCGTTGCCGGCGGTGCTGCCGGCCTTGACGAACGCGTCCACCACGTCGTCGACGAACACGTAGTCGCGGGTGTTGGAGCCGTCGCCGAACACCTTGGTCGGGCGGCCCTCCAGCAGCGCCTGGGCGAAGATCGCCACCACACCGGCCTCGCCGTGCGGATCCTGGCGCGGCCCGTAGACATTGGCCGGAGCGATGTGCGAGCACTCCAGCCCGTAGAGGTGCCCGAAGGTCTGCAGGTAAATCTCGCCGCACACCTTGCCCGCGGCATACGGCGAATGCGGGTCGGTGGGTACGGTCTCGGGCGTCGGGAACTCCGACGGGACGCCGTAGATGGAGCCGCCGGAGCTGGTGTGCACCACCTTGCGCACCCCGGTCTGGCGCGCGGCGTCGGCCACGCGCACGGTTCCGGTGACGTTGACCGTCGAGTCGAACTGCGGGTTGGCCACCGAATGGCGAACGTCGATCTGGGCGGCCAGGTGGAACACCACCTCGGGGCTGAACTGGCCGAAGATGCCGGTCAGGTCGGCCTCGACGATGTCGGCCTCGACGAAGAAGAACTCCGGGTTGTCGGAGAGATGCTCCAGATTGGTGGCCCGCCCGGTGGCGAAATTGTCCAGTCCGACGACGGAGTGACCGTCGTCGAGCAGGCGGTCGACCAGCGTCGATCCGATGAACCCGGCAGCCCCGGTGACCAGTGCGCGCATCGGCCCCACACTACCGAGCCCGGATGAGCGGGTATGAAATACAGGTGTCCCCCCGTCGTGTCGCCACCCTCGCCGTCACCGCCGTCGCGGTGCAGCTGGTGGTCCGCGCGTTGCTGGCGTTCGGCGGTTACTTCTACTGGGACGACCTGATCCTGGTCGCCAAGGCCGGCACCGAACCGCTGGCCTCGGCGTCGTACCTGTTCGACGACCACGACGGGCACCTGATGCCGGGCGGGTTCCTGCTCGGCGGACTGATCACCCACGCCGCGCCGCTGGTCTGGTGGCCGGCGGCGGCCAGCCTGGTGGTGCTGCAGGTGCTGGCCTCCGGTGCGCTGCTGCGGGCGCTGCACACCATCCTGGGCTGGCGGCCGGTACTGCTGGTGCCGCTACTGTTCGCGCTGTTCACGCCACTGGGCATCCCGTCATTCGCGTGGTGGGCGGCCGGGCTGAACGCGCTGCCGATGCAGGCGGCACTGGCCTGGGTGTGCGCCGACGCGATCCTGCTGGTGCGCACCGGGAACCGCCGCTACGCGGTGACCGGGTCGCTGGCGCTGCTCGGCGGGTTGCTGTTCTTCGAGAAGTCCGCGGTGATCGGGTTCGTGGCGTTTGCCGTCGTCGCCCTGTACCTGTACGTGACGACGACGGACGGTTGGCGCTCGACGCTGGCAGCCACCTGGGGCCGGGCCCGGCCGCTGTGGCTGGCGATCGCGGCGATCACCGCGGCGTGGATCGTGCTGTACGTCAACGTGGTCGACCAGCGGCGGTGGAGCACCGACCTGCCGATGACAGGGCGGCTGCTGGCCCGCTCGTTCACCCACGGCATCGTGCCGGGCCTGGTCGGCGGCCCGTGGGAATGGCAGCGGTGGGCGCCGGCGTCGCCGTGGGGGGTGCCGTCGGTCGCGGTGATGGTGGCCGGCTGGGTGGCACTCGTCGCGGCGGTCGCGCTGAGTCTGGCCCGCAAGCAGCGGCTGGGCCCGGTGTGGCTGGTGGCGCTGGGGTACGCGGTGGCCTGCCAGATCCCGATCTATCTGATGCGCTCGTCGAAGTTCACCGCCCTGGAGCTGGCGCAGACCCTGCGGTACTTCCCCGATCTGGTGGTGGTGCTGGCGCTGCTGGCGGCCGTGGGATTCTGCGCGCCGACGCGGGCCACGACAGGTCGGGCGATACGGACACCCACCGAGGACGACGGCGCGCCGGAACCGGGAACACGCACGCTCGCCGACAAATGGGGGACTAGGAGCTGGGTGCCGGGGAAGGCGGCGACGGCCACAGCGCTGGTGGCGTTCCTGGTCAGCAGCGGCTATTCGACGGCGACGTTCCTGGTCAGCTGGTGCGACAACCCGACACGGGAGTACCTGAGGAACGCGCGGGCGTCGCTGGCGGCGGCCGCCGCGGAATCGGAAGCGCCGCTGCTCGACCAGGAGGTCGACCCGCTGATCCTGCAGCGGATCATGTGGCCCTCGAACCTGGCCAGTCACCTGTTCGCGCTGCTGCCCGAGCGGCCCGCCTTCGCCCCGGCGACCACCCGGCTGCGGATGTTCGACGCGAAGGGCCGGCTGCTGGATGCCAAGGTGACCTGGGTGCGGACCATCGTGGCGGGGCCGGTGCCCGGCTGCGGATACCTGGTGCAGACCGACGCGCCGGTCCGGCTGCCGCTCGACGGCCCGCTGCTGCCGGCCGACTGGACCACCGAGATCAACTACCTGGCCAACTCCCCCGGCTCGCTGACCATGACGCTGGAGGAGGGCATCCCCGCCAAGGTGCCCGTGCAGCCGGGCCTGAATCGGGTGTTCGTCCGGCTGCCCGGCGCCGGTCAGTCCATCACCGTCACTGCCGATACCGCCGCGCTGTCGGTGTGTGTGGCCTCCGGGCCGCTGGGGTTCCTGGCCCCGGTGTAGGGACCGCGCCGTTGGGGCCGATGGGTCGCGTCGGCCCGAGACCGTTACAACGGACGGCTCACCGGGACCACACGAACGATGCCTTCCAAACCGTCGAAATCATCGGGATTGGTTGTGTAGAGCGGTAACCCCGCGGCTGCTGCTACGGCGGCGATCATGAGGTCGGCTACCCGGCGACGGGGACTCCGACCACGAGCCAGCACTGCGGCGCTGATACGTCCGTATGCCCGAGCCGCCTCTGTCTCGAACGGGATTGGATCGAATTCGTTCTCGGCACGCTGCAGTACATCGGCGCGCCGAGCGCGCTCTTCGACGGCCTCGGCGTTGTCGCCGGCCGCGAGGTGGACACCCGCCGAGAGTTCGGCCAACGTGACCGCACTGATCGCCATCTGGTCGGGAAGCTCGTCGGGGTCGATAGCCCGGCGCAGGATCAAGATGTTCGTGTCGAGCAGCCCGAGTTTCGGGTCATCGGGCATACGGATCACGTAGTTCCTGGTCGGCGACGGCATCCTGGTCTGCACGGAACGCCTCGGCGTCGATCAGTGGCGCGAGTCGAGATGTCCGGGCAAATTCGGCGCGTGAGACGAAACGGCGGCGCCGGCGCAGCGGAACTAGCTCGGCGATCTTGGTGCCGTCCCGGGTGACGGTAAAGGAATCACCGTGCTCGACGGCATCCATGATCTCCTTCGACCGCATGCGCAGATCGCGCTGGCTGACCTCCCGCGGAGCACCCATGTAGCACACGGTAGCACTGTGTGCCACATAGCGGACTTAGCCGTTGGCCGCTCACCGCACCGTGACAGACTGCCCCCATGTCTGACTACCGCGAAAAGGGCCTGGCGGTGTTCCGCGAGATGGTCCCGGGTGTGCTGCCCGACTCCGACGACGACGTCAACTGGGGCTCCGGGTTCGCCTCGGAACTGATGGACATCGGCGTGGAGTCCATCTTCGGCCGGCTGTGGAGCCGACCCGGCCTGGCCCGGCGCGACCGCTCCCTGCTGACCCTCGGCATCCTCATCGCTTTAGGTTCCGAGCATGAGCTGGAGTCGCACTTCGCGATCGCGCGGCGCAACGGGCTGACCGAGGACGAGCTGGCCGAGGTCGTCTATCACGCATCCGGGTACGCCGGGTTCCCCGCCGCCAACACCGCAAAAGCCGCCGCCCTGCGGGCGTTTGCACGTCCCACCCGGAATCGCTCAGCTGAGGAGTGAGGCTGTTGAGAGTCGATTTTAAAGGCGCCCCGCGCACGCTCCGACTCGGGCGATGATCACGACTCCGGTTCGTCCGCCGTGGCATCTGGGCGCAACGCGTCGGCCAGCTGCGGGAGATGGGCCGAGATCACGTCGCGGACGACATCAACGTCAACCCCGAAGTAGCGATGGACAAGGATGTTCCGGAAACCGCGGATCTGTGGCCAGGCGATCTCCGGGTGCGCATCGGTGATCTCCGCCGGCAGGTGATTCGCAGCCTCACCGATGATCTGCAGGTTCCGCTCCACAGCATCCTCTGCCATGTCGACCAGATCCGGGTCAGCGCCGTTCTCAAGCACACCGGCGTAGCGCTGGCACCGGTCGATCGCCTCCAGAATGTCGCCGATCCGCTGGTCGGTGCCGCGACTCACAGCGCGACCGCGTCCTCGATGACGGACTGCGAGACCTCTCGCTTGAGCAGCTGTATCGGGAACACATCAATGTCGTCGCGGCCGAACAAGGCCCGGGTCTCCTCCATGAGCCCGGATGCCCGCATCAGGATGTTCCCGTCAGCGGGGTCCATCTCGACGAGAATGTCGATGTCACTGCCTTCATTCGCAGTGCCGCGCGCGACGGAGCCGAACAGCTGCGGGCGCGTCGCAGCGTACTTGTCCAGCAAAGCCTGGAACTCGCCGCGACGCGCGTCGATGAGCGCGCGCAGGGCGCGCGTCTCGGGCGTCACAGCCATCTCCGACATATCCAAAGAATACCGGGCTACCCCACATTCAACGGCGATGAAAACCGGCTCCGAAGCATCCAGAAGGCGCACACCGGGCGAGATGACGTCGCGCTTCGCGATCACCGGGCGCAACGGGCTGACTGAGGACGAGCTGGCCGAGGTCGTGTATCACGCAACCGGGTATGCGGGATTCCCGGCCGCCAACACCGCAAAAGCCACCGCCCTGCGGGCGTTTGCACGCTCGCAGGGCGGGGCTGGCTCTAAAGAGGAGTAACGACGGCCGGGGTCAGGCGGCGTGGTCGGTCTTGTGCTCCGTCTTGGTCTCCTTCTTGGGAGCGACCTTCGAGGGGGAATCGTCCGAGCCCTTCTTGTTCGGCTTGATACCCACCTTGGCCAGGCCGTTGTTGACGTCCTGTTCGGCCCTCTTAGCCCGGTTCTCGATGTTCTTGCCAACCTCCTGGACAGCGCCCTTGAGGTCGCCCTGTCCCAGCTTGTCCGTTACCGCTTTGGTCCGCTCCTGAGCGCCGGTGAGACTGTTCTGAGACTTCGTCAGCTGACGCTGCAGACCCGAGGTCGTACCGGAGCCCGAACCGCCCTTGAGTGCCTGAGCAATCGCCCGGGCGTTGTTGCCGGTGCCCAGGTTGCTCAGGAAGTCCTTGCCGGTGAGCTTGGTGGTCGGGGTGCCGGAACCGATCTGATCCTGTTCCGCCGACGCCGCCACGATCGACTGCGGCTGGACGCCGCGGTTCGCGCTGCCGGTCAGGGTGTTCGGGCTCGTTGTCCCTGTTGCGTTGAGGTTGTTGATCAGTCCGCTCGTGCCGGACGACTGAGTGGCACCGGAGATCGCGTCGCCGATCTGGTTCGTCAGCTTGTTGAACGCCCGGTTGCCGTCCATCAGCGGGGTGGCCAGGTCGATGTTGAGTCCCTTGATGGCGCCGCCGCCCTGGTCGATGAGCCCGTTTACCTGCGCGGTCGCCTGATCGAGCCCCTGTGCGATCTGCTTGACGACCGAGTTGCTGTCGACCGCGTCGAAGATCGGGTTCAGCTGTGTCTTGATCGACAGCAGCACCTGCTTCAGTGCACCGGCGACGGCGGTGGTCAGGCCGTTGCCGTAGAGGGCATCACCCAGCGCGCTGTTGCCGAACAGCTCCAGCTTTTGTTTGTCCGGGCTGAGCAGATTTCCGGTGATACCGGTGGTCGTACCGTTGCCGATCACGGCATCGAACAGCGCCTGCGGCGCCTGAAGGCCATCTACAAAGCTGACCGGACTGGTCCAGAACTTGGCCTGAGTTCCGGCCTCGTCAAAGCCGCGCTCGAACACCGGCTCACCGTTGACCGTCTTGAGATCGACATCCTGGTAGCCCATGGCCACCATCTGCCGCAGCACGTTGTCGAGCGACGAACTGACCGGTGTCGTGATCTTGAAGCCGGGTATCAGGCTGAGCAGCTGTGGCGCGGCCTGGAACGGCTGCAGCAACGGGAGGTTGCCGGAGTCGTACGTGATGTAAAGGTTGCCGTCCTCGCCGACGTGAGAGTGAAGCGTATTTGTCAGACCCATGACGGCGTTGAGGAGCTCCTCGAGGTCGACGTTCCCCTGGGTCAAACCCTCTACAAAATTGGCAATCCCCGCGGCGTCCTTCGGAATCAAGTAGGTCGGCGCCACAGCACCAGCGGCAGAGTTCGCCCAGGCCACCGGATTGAGGATGGTCGACGGCGCATCCGACATGATGTCGTAGGCAGCCGTGATGTCCCACACCGTCGTATTGGTGACCACGTTTCCGTTGGCGTCAACGTTATTGGGGTTGGACATGTTGATGCCGACCAGATCCGTGACCGGGGTCAGCAGCGACGCGATGCCGCCGCCAGTGCGCGACGCGTTACGCAGCGCGATCTCCAGGATCACTGTGTGATCGAACGCCCCGGTGGTGTCCTTGTTGATCTGATTGAGAGCCAGCGCGGTATTGGTGCCGCCGAATCCCCAGCTGATAGGGACCGCAATTGAGGATTGATACTCGCCGAAGTAGTTGTTGACAACCTCAGCGAATGCCCTCGGCCCCGCAGTAGGATCGAAAGGATGTTCTAGTGCTGCGGCCGCAGCGGCCGCAGCGGCATCCGCGAGAACGCTCGCAATGTGACTGGGCTCCAGCGCATCACCAATTGCAGCATCGAGCTTCGCGGTATTCAGGGGCAAAGAAGTAAGGTTCCCGTCCGTGTCCCTGACATCGAGCAGGGCGCCTCCGGCCGGCAACAGTAGCGGCTTGAGCAGCGCATAAATCGCCAATGTGTTGACGACGCTTGTGTCCAGTCCGGCAATCGCGTCGTAGGTTCCAGCCGGACCGAGTTCGGGCACGCCGATCTCCGGGAACGCGATATTCCCCACCCCAGGGATATCGATCCCGTCCTGCAGCGTGACAAGCAGGTCACTGATCTGCTGAAGGGTTCCCGAAATCGATTCACCACCCGGGATGAAGCCAGCGATCGTACTGAGCGTGCTCAGAGCGCTGCTTGGAGAGCCCATGCCCAGCGCCCGCATGATCTGCGCACCCGGGCCCACGGGGTAGATGCCAATGGACGCCGCGAGGTTGACGTCTTCCTGCATCTGCTTGACGGCGATGGCGTGGTCGCTGGCGGCGATGACCTCGGGAGCCGAGGTGACCGCCATGGTCAGACCGGCGGTGACGGCGACGGCAGCGCCGGCCATGCCGATGGTCTGGAGCTTGGCCTTGAGCAGCGAGGGCGGGGTGGGCTGTGACATGAACCGACCTTCTCATCCAGATGTGAGCTTGCTTACATCGCAGAACTTATCAGGTCGTTCTTACCTTGATCTCAGGTACCGGCGGAATTTTGCAAACTAGTTTTGATTGCAAGTACTTGAGATTTGCTCGCGCACAACCGCCGAAGCCACTAAACACGCAGCTACTGGCCTTGCAGCCGTCGGCAGGCGTCCGCCAGAACCCTTGCAAGCCAACAGTAACGCCGCTTACGGCGGTACCGCCGATACCTGAGGAACCAGAACCCCGGGCCGCGCGTTCGCCACGGCCTCGCTCGCCGCGAAAAATTATCCGGACACGTCCGACGTCTGCGGCCGTGTCATCACTTGTCCAGGTGCGGCCAGGGCGGGCGGCGCAGCACAGCGAGGGTGCCCAGCAGCGCCGCGACGAAGCCCGTCGACGTCCCGATCAACGCCATCAGATGCCCGTCGACCGCCGGAACCCAGGTCGCCCGGCCGTCGGCCACGGTGTACACCCCGACCACCCGCCGGCGACCCCGCCAGGTCGTGGTGGTGACGGTGACCAATGCCGTCCCGTCGGGCAGCGTCGTCAGCACGGCACCCTCGGACAGTTCGATCTCGGATCCCACAGTCGTCCCTTCCTCGCAGGCACGTCCACCGTGCCACGATCCGGCCGCCCGCGGGCCTCGCCCGCGCATTCTCCAGTCCCGCCGGGCGGAAAATAGCGGACCTCGCCCACTCGGGTCGCTCCTAGACTGAATACCGGGCGCCAGACGGCGAGGGGTGCATCCGCGGGAGGGGCACACATGGCTACGACAATGCTGCTACCCCGACGGCTGCTGTCCGAGCTCGCCGCGGCCGCGGGATCCGGGTGCGACCCGGATCCCGCGCTGGTCGAGTACCTGCTTGCCACACTGCCCAACATCACCGAGCGGGCGGTCCCGCCGCCGCCCGGTCATCCGTACTCCCGCACCACCCTGCACTGCGAGAACACGGTGGAGGTCATGGTCGCCCGCTGGGCGCCCCGGGCGTCCTGCGCGCCGCACGACCATGGCGGGTCATCGGGTTTCGTCGTGGCACTCGAGGGTACGTTTACCGAAACGCACTACCAATGGTCGGGCACGGACGTGGTTGCGGCCCAATCATTTCCGCGCGACGCCGGTGACGTTCGCGGTTTCGGTCCCCGGGTGATCCACGCCATGGTCGCGGGCCCGACCGGTGGCGTCACCCTGCACGTCTACTCCCCCGCGCCGCAGCGGATGAATGTCTATGACCTAAAGCGGCGGGAAATCCTGGATTTGGTCGGCGATTTCGGTGCCTGGATTCCCGACGGGCACCATCCTCGCATCCCGTTCGAACTCACCGGAGCGCGATCGTGGCCGATCTGATCTGGATCGCCCACACCACCCGGTACCGCGGCGGCTCCACCGAATTCGGCATCGCCGCGCACACCATGGCCCGGGAACTCGCCGCCACCCATCCCGATGCCGCGGTGGTGGTCGCCGCACTGGACGGCAAGGCCGACTTCACCGCGGCCATGGCCGACATCACGGCGGCCGGCGACCGGATCACCGAGCTGCACTTCCTCGGCCACGCCGGGATGTACGGACCGATGTTCGCCACCACCGCCTGGCCCGAACAGTTTTCGCCGCACGAGTGGCGCGACATGCACATCCCATTCACCCCGGGCGCCCAGGCGTACTTCCACACCTGCCGCTCGGCACGCTGGTTCGCACCGTTTTTCGCCGAGACCTTCGGTGTGCCCACCTGGGGCCATCACGGCTACACCACCGTCTCGGCCCGCCCGGACCGGTTCTCCTGGGCCGCCCTCAGCCACCCGGGGCAGCTATACCTGATCGAGACCGTCGGCCGGAAAACCCACGGCCTGACCGGTTCGCTGCGCAAATACTCGGGGGCACCGGCGATCCCGATGACCTGCGCGCACCCCGAACCGGCACCCGCGGCCCGCGGCTACGACGCCGTGGCCACTCTCTACGACCGGGCCTACGCCAACATTCGGGTTCGCGAAGCCGAATGGCACTGGCTCTCCGAACGACTCACCACCGTCCACCGGGAGACCGGCCGTCGGCTGCGGATCCTGGACATCGGCTGCGGCAACGGCGCACTGCTATCCGCGATCGGCGACCTGGGGGTGATGGAATCCGGTATCGGCGCGGATGTTTCCGCCGCCATGCTCGACACCGCGCGGGCCCGGGTGGACGATCCATGCATCGACTTCACCCTGATCGACTCCCCCGCGCTCCCGCTGCCCGCGCACAGCGTGGACGTCGTCGTGTCCTTTCTGTCGTTCCGCTACCTGGACTGGGACCCGGTGCTGGCCGAGATCCACCGGGTGCTTCGACCCGGCGGGCGGCTGCTGGTGGTCGACATGGTGGAACGACGGGCCACCACCGCCGACCTTCCCGCGCTGGCCCGCGCAGTGCTCGCACATCGGCGCACCCCGCATCGGCATCCGCGGTTCGCTCACGACCTCCGGGCTCTCGTCGAGCATCCGGACTGGCAGGAGGTGCTGCGCCACAACCCGATTCGCGCCGAACACGAGTACCGCTGGTATCTGGAAAGCCGGTTTCCCGGGGCGCGGCTGGAAACCCTGACCGTCGCGCCGCACAACCGCGTCGTCGCCCTGGACTCCGGGCCGGTCACCACTGCGGCGACGGTACCGATGAGCTATCCGTGACCCTGGGGCTCATCGACTGGGGCATCGGCGGAATCGGGTTGCTGCGGCTGCTCGACGAGACCGCACCCGGGCGCGACGTCATCTACTTCTCCGACACCGGCGCGGTGCCCTACGGTCGGCTGCGCACCGACGAGCTGGCCCGCCGGCTGCTCGCAGTCGTCACCGATCTCGCCGCCCGCGGCGCCACCGAGGTGATGCTGGCGTGCCACTCGGCGAGCACCGTCGCACCGCGACTGGCCGACACCCCGATTCCGGTGGTCGGCATCATCGACCACGCGCTGGCTGCCGTGCCCGAAAACCTCACGGGGCCGGTCGGCGTGGTGGGCGGTCGGCGCACCATCGGCTCCGGGTGCTACCGGCGGGCGTTGGCGGCGCGCGGTATCTCCGTGATTTCCCGAGTGGCCCAACCACTTTCCGGTCACATCGAGGCCGGCCGGGCATCCTCGCCGCGGTTCCGCGAAGACCTGCACCGCATCGTCGCACCGATCCGCGGGGCCGAGGCTCTGATCCTGGCGTGCACGCACTATCCGGCGGCCACCGATGAGTTCGCCGCCGCGCTGCCTGGCACCCTACTGATCGACCCGGCCGTGCACGCCGCGGCCGCACTGGCCGACGAACGCACCGGAGCCGGGTCGCGCACCTTCCTGACCACCGGCGATCCCGACGACATGCGCCGCGCCGCGGAGCTGGCCTGGGGGTACCGGATCGGTCCCGTCGCCGTCGTCTGAGCCGTGCTCAGCCCGCCGTGAGCTTCGACCTCTGGTCCGGGCACAGCGTGCCGATCGCAAAGCCGACCACCATGGCCTGCTTGGCCTTGTCGCCGGCCCCGGAGACGTTGTCCACCACCGTCATGTACGACGTTCCCGACGCCAGCGAGTCGCAGGCCTTGCGGCCCTGGGCGATCGCCTCGGAGTCACTGGAGAAGCCGATCCCCGCGGACCTCACGCTCGACAGATACGCACCGGTGTTGTCGTCCTTGGAACATCCCGACAGCAGCACTCCGGCGGCGGCCAGCGGGACGATCAGCAGGGGCGCAGTACGCATGGGGGTATCCGTTCCACGTCGTGGCAGTGTCACCGGCCACGCTACCGCCGTCGGCGGCAACCCAGGGACGGAAATTCCGGTCCGGAAGATAAGCCGTTCGGATGAGGCGCCGGCCCCGCTCCCGCTCCTAGGGTGAGCCGTCGGGTTGACAATCCCGTCGGCCCACCGAAGTCGGAGGCTGCCATGAAGTACCTCGTCGCCTGGACCTACCGGGCCAACGGAACCGCGGAGCAGAACGAGCAGAGCTTCCGGCGCGGCCTGGCGGCGTTCGCCCAGTGGCAGCAGCCGGACTCCACCATCTACCACCAGTTCCTCAGCCGCGTCGACGGCGGCGGCGGCTTCGCCGTGGTGGAAACCGACAACCCGGAAGACATCGCCGAAGTCACCGCCAAGTTCTCCTTCATCGCCGAGTACCAGGTCTACCCGGTGCTCGACATGGCCGACGGTGTCCAGCTGCTGTACAAGGGCGTCGAGTTCCTGGGAGGGATCGAATAGCCGGGCGGGCCGTCGCTACCAGACCTCGACCTTGCCGCCGAACGACTGCAGCGTCCCGGTGTTGCAGCCGCCCTTGATTCCGTCTGCCGTGATGAAGACGCCCTGGTCGCTCGGGTAGTCCTTGTCCCCGGGGTAGTGGTTGCGGTGAAAGACCAGTACCCCGGTGCTCGCACCCGGTTTGAGCACCATCGTCTTCTCCTGCTGGTTCTCGTAGAAGATGTGCGCCCTGATACCCGAGCAGTGCTCCGGGCTGGCGGTGAACCGGGCGTGCACCACCTCGGGCGGGTCGCTGAAGAAGGTCCAATGGCCCAACCAACAGGTCTGCGACTGGTCCGGCCCCGTCGCGCAGTCGACGGTGAAGTCCTCGGTGATGGGCAGCGTCGCGGCCTGCGCGGACGGCGCCAGGGACGTCATTGCCAGCACGGCGGCGGCGATGCCAATAGCGGTCTTGGAAGTCATTGCGGTCATCCCCCTTGGGCGTTGATGCCGCAAGTGAACTCGGCGACCGGAACGTGGGCCAACGTCCGTCCCGAAGAACGGAACGCAGATACCGACCGGACGATCAACGGGCGAGGCTGCCGTGGCGGGGAGATCCGCGAGAAAATGGAGCCGCCTGGGGGAATCGGACCCCCGACCTTCTCATTACGAGTGAGACGCTCTACCGACTGAGCTAAGGCGGCGTGCCCGGCGGACCGGGCGCAGTGGAGTCTACAGGGCCCGAACGGCCACCAGAAAACGGCCGCTTGGCCTGCTCAAGGCCCTGACCGAAGTGGTCGACGCCAAGCTCAGCGCGACCGGTCGGACTGCAAAGCCTGCCCGACGGTCGCGATCATCGCGTCGACGGCGAACTTCGGCTTCACGTTCGCCGCCAGCGCATCGCGGCAGATCAGCACCGCCTCGATGCAGCGCAGCAGCCGGTCCGGACCGGCGTGGGCGGCCAGCGCCGCGGCCCGGTCCTCCATGTCGGGATGGTTGGCCGTCACCGAGCCCGCCCCACTGGACACCATCAGCGCGTCGCGGAAGTGGCCGGCCAGGTCCATCAACGCCCGGTCCAGCGCGTCGCGCCCGGCCCGAGTGGCCCGCGACTTCTGCCGTCGTTCCAGTTCTTTGAGCGCGCCGGCGGATCCGCGCAGCGCACCGACCGCACCCTTGCCGGTGCCCCCGGCGCCCAGCGCGGTGCGCAGCTCCTCGGTCTCCACCTCGTCACGGTCGGTGGTCAGCGCCTTGGCCTCCTCCTCGGCGGCCTTCACCAGCTCCTCGGCCGCGGCATAGGCGCGCGACGGGGTGGCGGCGTCCCGTGCCAGACCCAGCGCGCGGGTCCGTCGGGCCCGGGCCTGGTCATCGGTGGCCAGCCGCCGGGCCCGCCCGACGTGCCCGCCGCTGACCGACGCCGCCCAGTGCGCGGTCTCGGGGTCCAGGCCGTCGCCGTCGATGAGCACCTCGGCGATCGACTCGACGGTCGGCGTGGTCAGCGCGACGTGCCGGCAGCGCGACCGCAGCGTGACGGCGATGTCCTCGGGATCCACCGACGGCGCGCACAGCACGAACACCGTCTGCGCCGGTGGTTCCTCCACCACTTTCAGCAGGGCGTTGGCGGCCCCCTCGGTGAGCCGGTCGGCGTCCTCGACGACGACGACCTGCCAGCGCCCGGTGGTGGGCCGCCGCGACGCCGACGCCACGATGGCCCGCATCTCGTCGACACCGATGGACAGCCCCTCGGGAACCACCCGGCGGACATCGGCGTGCGTGCCGGCCATCGTCGTCGTGCAGGCGCGGCAGTGGCCACACCCCGGGGACTCCGATTCGCACTGTAGAGCGGCGGCGAAACACAGGGCGGCCACCGAGCGTCCCGAGCCGGGAGGGCCGGTGATCAGCCAGGCGTGGGTCATCCCGGCGCTCACACTCGACGGCGAACCACTGTGAGATGTGTCACCGCGGGCCGCCGTCGCGGCGGCCGTCAACTCCGCCTCGACGGCATCCTGGCCGACCAACCGCGCAAAAACCCCGGACACCGGCCCACAGTAGCGCCCAGCACCGACGGCCAGGTCGATCAACCTATGCAAATTGCCCAACCCCGACCGATACGGTTTACCCGTGACACCCGCGTGGACCAACCCTGGGCGAATCAAGGCATTCGTCCGCTGGGTGGTCCGCACCCCCTGGCCGGTGTTCACCCTCGGCATGCTGCAGGCCGACATCATCGGTGCGCTGTTCGTGCTGGGGTTCCTGCGCTTCGGGCTGCCGTCGGAGGACCGCGTCCAGCTCCAGGACCTGCCGACCCGCAACCTGACGATCTTCCTGATCTATCTGTTCGTGGCGTTCACCGTCGGCGCGGCGCTGAGCCTGTGGCTGCTGGCGCCGGTGTTCCGCTGGCAGCGCCGCGACGGGCTGTTGGTCGACCCCGACCCGGCGGCCACCGACCTGGCCCGCACCCGGGCCCTGCGGATGCCGATCTACCGCACCATGATCAGCTCGGCGAACTGGATGACCGGCGGCATCGTGTTCATCACCGCCGCCGCCCCGGCCGCCCACGGCGCGATCCCGGTGCTCGTGGTGGCCACCGCGCTGGGCGCCACCGCGACGGCCATCATCGGCTACCTACAGTCCGAGCGGGTACTGCGCCCGGTGGCGGTGGCCGCGCTGCGCGGCGGGGTGCCGGAGAACTTCCACGCCGCCGGCGTCATGCAGCGCCTGGTCCTGACCTGGGTGCTGTCCACCGGGGTGCCGCTGCTGGCGATCGTGCTGGCCGTCGTCGCGTCGAAGACATCCATCCTGCAGGCCAGCGCCGACCAGATGAACACCCCGATCCTGATGCTGGCCATCACCGCGCTGGTGGTGGGCCTGGCCGGAACGGTGCTGGCCGCCATGTCGATCGCCGACCCACTGCGCCAGTTGCGCTGGGCCCTCGGCGAGGTGCAGCGCGGCAACTACAACGCCCACATGCAGATCTACGACGCCAGCGAGCTCGGCCTGCTGCAGGCCGGGTTCAACGACATGGTGCGCGACCTGGCCGAGCGGCAGCGACTGCGCGACCTGTTCGGCCGCTACGTCGGCGAGGACGTCGCCCGACGGGCCCTGGAGCGCGGCACCGAGCTGGGCGGTCAGGAACGCCACGTCGCGGTGCTGTTCGTCGACCTCGTCGGCTCGACGCACCTGGCCGCCACCCGACCGCCCAGCGAAGTGGTGATCCTGCTCAACGAGTTCTTCCGGGTGGTCGTCGACATCGCCGACCGGCACGGCGGGTTCGTCAACAAGTTCCAGGGTGACGCGGCGCTGTGCATCTTCGGTGCGCCGATCGAACATCCCGACGCCGCCGGTGCCGCGCTGGCCGCCGCCCGCGAGATGCACGACCATCTGCTTCCCATCCTGGGCGACGAGTTCGGGATCGGGGTGTCATCCGGGCGGGCTATCGCCGGGCACATCGGCGCACAGGCCCGGTTCGAGTACACCGTCATCGGTGATCCGGTGAACGAGGCCGCCCGGCTGACCGAGCTGGCGAAACTGGACCCGGGCCGGGTGCTGGCGTCGGCGACAGCGGTCAGCGACGCCAGCGACACCGAGGCCTTCGCCTGGACCGTCGGGGGCATCGTGCAGCTGCGCGGACGCACCGAGCCCACCCAGCTGGCCCACCCCGTCAAGCTCGCCACCCTGCACCCCGCGGGTGATCGGGTAAGCGATCACGCGGAGGGCTGACGGGCGCAGGCGGTCCCCGGCTACGCCTTCTTGGCGGTCTTCTTCGCCGGCGCCTTCTTGGCCGCCGTCTTGCGGGCCGGAACCTTCTTGGCCGCAGCCTTCTTGGCCGGTGCCTTCTTCTTCACCGGCCCGCGGGCCCGGCGGTCGGCCAACAACTCCGAAGCCCGCTCGTCGGTGATGGCGGCCACCTCGTCGCCCTTGCGCAGGCTGGCGTTGGTCTCGCCGTCGGTCACGTACGGACCGAAACGGCCGTCTTTGATGACCATCGGCTTGCCCGACACCGGGTCGGTGCCCAGCTCTCGCAGCGGCGGGGTGGCCGCACCCTGGCGGCCCCGGCGTTTCGGCTCGGCGTAGATCTTCAGCGCCTCGTCGAGGGTGATGTCGAACATCTGCTCCTCGGTGGCCAGCGACCGGGAATCGGTGCCGCGCTTGAGATACGGCCCGTATCGGCCGTTCTGCGCGGTGATCTCCTCACCGCTGGCCGGGTCGACGCCGACCACCCGCGGCAACGACAGCAACCGCAGCGCGTCCTCCAGCGTCACCGTCTGCAGGTCCATGCTGCGCAGCAACGACCCGGTCCGCGGCTTGGGCCCGGTCGGCTTCTTGGACTTCTTGGCCCCGACCCCGTCCTCGGGATCCTCCGGCGGTGCGGGCAGCACCTCGGTGACATACGGGCCGTACCGGCCGTCGCGCGCGACGATCTCGTGCCCGCTCACCGGGTCCACGCCCAGGCTGCGGCCCTCCTGCGGGGTGGCGAACAGCTCCTCGGCCAGTTCCGGGGTCAGCTCGTCGGGTGTCAGCGCGTCCTTGAGGTTGGCGCGCTGCGGGGTCGGCTCGCCGTCCTCGCCGAGCACCATCCGCTCCAGGTACGGGCCGTTGCGGCCGACCCGCACGTACACCGGGATGCCCTGGGCGTCGTCGAACAGGAAGATCGAGTTGACCTCGCGGGCGTCGATGCCCTCCAGGTTCCCGCCGACCAGCTGCTTGAGGCCCCCGGCGCGGGAGATGGAGCCCTCCACGCCGTGCTCGCCACCGAAATAGAAGTTGTGCAGCCAGTTGGTACGCCGCTCGGTGCCCGAGGCGATGGCGTCGAGCTCGTCTTCCATCGCCGCGGTGAAGTCGTAGTCCACCAGCCGGCCGAAGTGCTGCTCCAGCAGCCCGATCACCGCGAACGCCACCCAGGACGGCACCAGCGCGCTGCCCTTCTTCACGACGTAGCCGCGGTCCTGAATGGTCTTGATGATCGACGAGTAGGTCGACGGGCGGCCGATCCCCAGATCCTCCAGCGCCTTGATCAGCGACGCCTCGGTGAACCGGGCCGGCGGGTTGGTCGAGTGCCCGTCGGGCGTCAGCGACGACGCGGCGACGGCCTGGCCCTGGTGCAGCTGCGGCAGCCGGCTCTCGGCGTCGTCGGCCTCGCCGCCGGCCAGCTCATCGACGGTCTCCACGTACGCCTTGAGGAACCCGGCGAAGGTGATGGTGCGGCCGCTGGCGGCGAACGTCACCGACCGGCCGTCGGCCGCCGAACCGGAGATCCGCAGGCTCAGCGTGGTGCCGCGGGCATCGGCCATCTGCGAGGCCACCGTGCGCTGCCAGATCAGCTCGTAGAGCCGGAACTCGTCGGAATCGAGCTCCCGGCGCACCGCATCCGGGGTGGCGAACACGTCACCGGCCGGCCGGATCGCCTCGTGGGCCTCCTGGGCGTTTTTGACCTTGCGGTTGTACTGGCGCGGTGACGGGTTCACGTACTCGTCGCCGTAGAGCTGGCGCGCCTGATTGCGCGCCGCGTTGATCGCCGACTCCGACAGCGTCGTGGAATCGGTACGCATATAGGTGATGTAGCCGTTTTCGTACAGCCGCTGCGCGATGCTCATCGTCCGCTCGGAGGAGAACCGCAGCTTGCGCCCGGCCTCCTGCTGCAGCGTGGAGGTCATGAACGGGGCATACGGCCGGCGGGTGTAGGGCTTGTCGTCGACCGAGGCCACCGACAGCGTCACGCCGGACAGCCCGTCGACCAGCGCCCGGGCGTCGGCCTCGGTCAGCACCGTCACCTCGGTGGGCTTGCGCACCGCGCCAAGGGAGTCGAAGTCGCGGCCGGTGGCCACCCGCAGCCCGTCGACGTTGACCAGCCGCGCGGAGAACACCGGCGGGGTCGCCCCCGGATCGGACACGCTGGCGTCCAGCTCGGCGACGATGTCCCAGTAGCCGGCGCTGCGGAAGGCCATCCGCTCGCGCTCACGGTTGACGATGATGCGCGTCGCCACCGACTGCACCCGGCCCGCCGACAGCTTCGGCGCGACCTTCTTCCACAGCACCGGCGACACCTCGTAGCCGTACAGCCGATCGAGGATGCGGCGGGTCTCCTGGGCATCGACCAGATCGATGTCCAGCTCGCGGGGGTTCTCGGCGGCCGCCCGGATGGCCGGTTCGGTGATCTCGTGGAAGACCATCCGATGCACCGGGACCTTCGGCTTGAGGATCTCCAGCAGGTGCCAGGCGATGGCCTCACCCTCGCGGTCACCGTCGGTGGCCAGATAGAGCTCGTCGACGTCGCGCAGGAGGCCCTTGAGCTCGGCGACCGTGGTCTTCTTATCCGGGCTGATGACGTAGAGCGGCTCGAAGTCGGCGTCGACGTTCACCCCGAGGCGCGCCCACGGCTCCGATTTGTATTTGGCCGGCACGTCGGCGGCATTGCGCGGCAGGTCACGGATATGACCGCGGGAGGACTCGACGACGTAATCCGAGCCCAGATAACCGGCGATCTTGCGCGCCTTGGTCGGCGACTCCACAATGACCAGCCGCCGCACCCTACCGTTGCCGGTGCGGGTTTTTTCGCCTGCCAACTGCCCCTACGCTCCTCATTCGCGGCCCGTGAGAGGCCTTATATATTGGGCCGCCTGCACGGTCCCGATGCGGCCAATCTTGCATTCTGCACCGGGGGACGCAAACCGACCACCCGCGCACACCGTGTCACACGCGCGGCCAATGCGCGAACGCTTCGGTGTCACCGGGTGGTTCTCCGACGTTTTCCACCAGCCTCGTCAGGCGCCGGCGACCGCTGATCCGCAGCGCCGGGTGACCGCCGCGGGTGCCGATCAGCGTCGGTGCGATACCCACTCGGATCAGCGCCGATGCCAGCGGGGAATGGGTGTCGGGGGCGTGCGGGTCCAGACCGAGCAGGAACCGGTCGGCGTCGGCGTCACCGGCGGCGAGCACCCAGATCCGCAGCTCACGCGACCCCGGCAACCAGGCCGAGGGCACCGTCTTGACCGCACCCCGGGTCCAGGCCGCCGCCATCGGGAGCAGGCGCTCGTCGACGCCGGTGCGCACCAGCGGGGTGTCCTCCTCGGTGTGGGTGATCTCGGCGATGAGCCCCGCCTCGGTGATCATCTCGGCGATCCCGACGGCGCGCCACAGCGCGTCGACCACCACCGACAGCCGCGCGCCCGCGCCGCTGATGACGATCTGGCCGGCCGCCGCGAGCAGCCCGGACAGGTCGGTGACCGCAGGGGGCACCGACTCGGCCGAGAAGAACGACAGCTGTTCCACGCCTCGACACTAGGTCAGCGGCGGGCCCATCGGGCGGCGGCGGGGCCGAGAATGCAAAATCCCCCCGTCTCCTAGGCGGAGAGCGGGGGGATTTCGGCTACCTAAGTTCAGAGGGGGCGAACGCCGGTGGCCTGCGGGCCCTTGGGGCTCTGGCCGACCTCAAACTCGACGCGCTGGTTCTCTTCCAGGGTGCGGAAGCCCGACCCCTGGATCTCCGTGTAGTGGACGAAAACGTCGGCGGAGCCGTCCTCAGGCGCAATGAACCCGAAGCCCTTTTCGGCGTTGAACCACTTCACAGTTCCCTGTGGCATTTTTCGATCATTCCTTACGTGTACTTCTCGGGTACGGCACACCACTTCGGAGCACCGTGGCCCGTTGTGACCGCCATCCTTCGCAGGAAAAACGATCGCAACGTCGATCCTGCGAAAGCTTTAACACCACACAGAAGCTGCGACCGTCCTTATCCAATCACGATCTGACGCTTCGCGACACCCCACCTGTGTGAATCTGGTGAACAATTCCGGATGTGACGGTGAACTTCGGCGACGAATTGCTCGCGACCCTGCGCCGCGGCGTTCCCGGCGCGGCCGTTCCCGCGCAGCTCGATGGCGAGGACCCGATCCGCCACATCGCCCAGCTGCCCGCCGCCACCGGGCGCACCGCGGCCTGGCCGTGGTGGGCCCCGCCGCAGGTGGTGGACGCCTTCACCGACCGCGGGATCGCCGTCCCCTGGTCGCATCAGGCCCGCGCCGCCGACCTCGCGCATGACGGCCGGCACGTAGTGATCTCCACCGGCACCGCGTCGGGCAAATCCCTGGCCTACCAACTGCCGATCATGAGCGCACTGGTCGCCGACCCCACCGCCCGCGCGCTGTACCTGGCACCGACCAAGGCACTGGGCCACGATCAGCTGGCCACCGCGCACCGGCTGTGCGCGGCGGTGCCAGACCTGGCCGACGCCGCACCGAGCGCCTACGACGGCGACTGCTCCGACGAGCTCCGCCGGTTCGCCCGTGAGCGGTCCCGCTGGGTGTTCACCAACCCGGACATGATCCACCTGGGCATGCTGCGCAACCACCCGCGCTGGTCGGTGTTCCTGCGCGGGCTGCGCTATCTCGTCGTCGACGAATGTCACTACTACCGCGGCGTTTTCGGGTCGAACGTGGCGATGGTGCTGCGCCGGCTGCTGCGGCTGGCCGCCCGCTACGGCGCCACCCCGACCGTCGTGTTCGCCAGCGCCACCACCGCCGAACCTGGCCGCAGCGCCGCCGAGCTGATCGGCGAGCACGTCGAGGAGGTCGGTGACGACGGCTCCCCGCACGGTGCGCGCACCGTCGCACTGTGGGAGCCGCCGCTGCGCACCGACATCACCGGGGAGAACGGGGCGCCGCTGCGACGCCCGGCCGGCACTGAGGCCGCGGCGATGATGGCCGAACTGGTCGCCGAGGGTGCGCGCACCCTGACCTTCGTCCGGTCGCGGCGGGGCGCCGAGCTCACCGCGCTGGCCACCCGGACCCGGTTGGCCGACATCGCGCCGGAGCTGGTGCCCACGGTGGCCTCCTACCGGGCCGGCTACCTGGCCGAGGACCGCCGAGAGCTGGAACGCGGGCTGGCCGACGGGACCCTGCGCGGCCTGGCCACCACCAACGCCCTGGAACTCGGCGTCGACATCTCCGGGCTGGACGCGGTGCTGCTGGCCGGCTTTCCCGGCACCGTCACATCGTTCTGGCAGCAGGCCGGCCGCAGCGGGCGGCGCGGCCAGAGTTCGCTGATCGTGCTGGTCGCCCGCGACGACCCGCTGGACACCTACCTGGTGCACCATCCCGCCGCACTGCTGGACAAGCCGATCGAGCGGGTGGTGATCGACCCGGCCAACCCGTACGTACTCGGCCCGCAGCTGTTGTGCGCGGCGACCGAGCTGCCGGTGACCGAGGCGGAGGTGCGCGGGTGGGCGGCCGACGCCGTCGTCGACGAACTGGTCGACGACGGGTTGCTGCGGCACCGCTCGGGGCGCTACTTCCCCACCCCGGGTCCCGACCCGCATCCGGGGGTGGACATCCGCGGGTCGGCCGGCGGGCAGATCGCCATCCTGGAGACCGGAACCGGGCGGCTGCTCGGCAGCGTCAGCGCCGACCGCGCCCCGGCGACGGTGCACCCGGGTGCGGTCTATTTGCACCAGGGCGAGATCTATCTGGTCGACGACCTGGATTTCGCGGACGGCATCGCATTCGTACACGCCGAGGACCCCGGCTACAACACCTCGGCCCGCGAAGTCACCGACATCGAGGTCACCGGGTTCGGGGAGCGCCGCGAGTTCGACGGCGTGTGCCTGGGCCTGGTGCCGGTGACGGTGTCGCACCGGGTGACCGGCTACCTGCGGCGCACCCCGGCCGGTGAGGTGCTCGACTTCGTCGAACTGGACATGCCGATCCAGACGCTGCCGACGTTCGCCGTCGTCTACACGATCGACCCCGAGCTGCTCGCCGGCGCCGGTCTGGACGCGCTGCGGACCCCGGGGTCGCTGCACGCCGCCGAGCACGCCGCGATCGGGTTGCTGCCGCTGCTGGCCAGCTGCGACCGCGGAGACATCGGCGGGTTGTCGACGGCGATCGGCCCGATGGACGGGTTGCCGACGGTGTTCGTCTACGACGGCTACCCGGGTGGTGCGGGGTTCGCCGAACGCGGCTACCAGCGGGCCGCCGACTGGCTGCGCGCCACCGCGGAGGCCATCGAGGCGTGCGGCTGTCCGGCCGGGTGCCCGTCGTGCGTGCAGTCGCCCAAATGCGGCAACGGCAACGACCCGCTGGACAAGGCGGGGGCGGTCGCGGTGCTGCGCCTGGTACTGGGCCGGATTTCAGTGTGATGTCGGTCGCTCGCGAGCCCCGCGGTGAGCGACGACACCCCGCGGCTGCGGCGGTCACCCGCCCACCTGCGGCGCACCGGCCGGGCGGGCCCGTCGGGCGCGCAGTTGTGAGCGGGATTCCGCCCGGCACAGCTAAACTCGAAAACCATGCAACACAATTGGTTGCTGTTGGAGACCCTGGGCAGTGAGCCGCTGGTCGTCGCCGATGGCCAGGTTCCCACCGAACCGACTCCGGTCAGCACCTACCTGCGGCGCAGCCCGCACCTCTCGGCGCTGCAGACGGCGATCGCCGAGACGGTCACCACCGGCAGCCCGCTGGCCAGCATCACCCCCAAGCAGAAGGCGGTGATCCGCACCGAGCCGACGGCGATGGGCGACGGCCGGGTGCACGGCGTGCAGCTGTGGGTGGGCGCTCTCGACGAGGATCCGCCCGAGCGACCCATCCCGGGGCCGCTGCTGTGGAACCTGACCACCGGCGTGGCGATCGACAGCCCGGCGGCGCTGGCAAACCGGGGCGAGGATCCCGACGCCGCGCCCGTGCACGCCCGCGCATTCGCCGACGACCTGCCGATCGGCAGCCCGCGCGCCGGCGAGACCCGGCTGCTGGCGCTGATCCTGACCCGCACGCCTGGCGAAACGCTGTGTGAAAACTGGCATCTCGTCGACCGCTACGGCGCGTCCATCGCGGTGGCGTTCGTCGCGCGGGTGGTCGAGGAGGAGGCCGAGGACGGGTCCATGCAGCTGATCGGGCGCGGCATGAACTGGCGCAGCGATCCCGACACGGTGACCGACGAGCCGGAGACCCTCGCCGAGCGCATCCTGGAAGGCCTGGCGATGCCGGGCCAGCACCGCGCGCTGATCGACCTGCACACCGGGACGTTGCTCAAATGGCTCGACCCGCCGTTCCCGGGTTACGACTGGCGCACCCACACCGTGCATCCCGACGACCAGGAGGCGCTGTATGCCCTGGCCGACGAGTTCGGGCCGCGCGGCACGTCGCGGGTGCTGCGCATGGCCACCTACGACGGCGGCTGGCTTCCGGTGCACATCACGCTGAATCGCATCGAGATCGAACCCGGGATCTTCGCCGGGCTGCTCACCCTGCGTGACGCGACCCCGTGCGACGAGGCGGACCCGCCCGAGCCGACGCCCGAGCCGTAGTCAGGTTTCCCACCGCCAATCCCACCGGTGTCTGCACGCCCAGCACGACGTCGAGGTTCTCGACGCGGCAGTCGGTGACGCTGGCCCCGTTGGCGGCGACGGCGGCTACGGCGCGTTGGCAGGCGATCACCGGGCCAGCGGGTAGTGCCTCGGCCCCGGCGAGCGCGCCCAGGTCGGCCGCGGTCTGCGCCCGGTGCCGCGCCGCGACGGCCGAGCCCAGCGTCGTGATCAGGACCGCGACGCACAGCAGCGCGACGATCATCACCGCGGCCAGTACGGTCGCCACGCCGGCTTGGCCTGTGCGGTCCCGGTCGGGCTCGTTGTCACGGTTCGGCGACGGCGACCGCGTTGCCGGTGACCGTGATCCCGGGCAGCAGCGGCGCCGGGACCGCCACCTGTACCCGGATGAGATCACCTGGGGCCCTGACGATCTGGATCCGGGCACCGGGCGGCGCGATGCCCCGGGCGACGTCGAGGGCGGAGGCGTCCCGGGCAGCGGGTTCGCCGCGGGCGACCAGGCGGGCGGCCTCGCGGGCGGCGTCGACGCAACGCACCTGCGCGGACAGCGCCGAGAACCCGGCCAGCAGCAGCACGGCCACCACCGTGAGGGTGGCGATGGCCAGCGCGGCTTCCACCGTGCTGCTGCCGGTGTCACGGGTGGCATCGGTCAGTTCCGGGTACTCAGTGCCCGGCCGATGATGTTGGTGAGCGCGCCGACGACCGAATCCCCGGTCACCACCGTGTAGAGGATCGCCCCGAACGCCGCCGCGGCGACCGTGCCGATCGCGTACTCCACGGTGGACATCCCGTCGTCGTCGACTGCGAGTGACCGGATCCATTGGGATAAACGGGTTTTCACGATGGTTTCCTTTCGTAGAATTCGTACTCCGATTACCGGCCGGGTCCGCGCCGGCCGGCGCGCCGTGTCCGCCGGTCACCACATCTCCGATCCGAGGATCCGGCCGGCCAGCCCGGCGAGCACCGGGACGATGCCGAAGCAGACGAAGGCCGGCAGGAAGCACAGCCCCAACGGCCCGGCGATCAGCACCCCGGCCCGCTGTGCGGCGGCCGCCGCGTCGTGGCGCGCGGCGTCACGGACCCGGTCGGCGAGTTCGCAGACCGATTGCGCCAGTGCGGTTCCCGAGCTGGCCGACCGGCGCGCCAGCCGCAGCAGTGCCGCGGTGTGCGCGTCGGGATCGGTTCCGCGCGGGAGCGCCCAGGCGGTATCGGGATCGGATCCAAGCGCCAACAGGTCGGCGGCGTGGACCAGTACCCGCGCCAGCGCGGGCGGGGCCGTGCTCGCCGCGGCATGCGCGGCGGCCGGCACCGACAGACCGGCGGTAAGGCAGACCGCGAAAAGTTCCAGGGTTGCCGCCGTCGCCAGCGGGTCGGGCTTTTTCGGCCGCGCGGGGCGACCGAGTCCTTTCGCGCGCCGGGAGCGGGTTCGGCCCGGTGTTGCGGTCAGCAGCAGCGCGGCCGCCAATGCCCAGGCCGACAGCATCATGGCGCGACCCGGTCGGTGATCGCCCCGGCCCACAACACCCCGGCCGTCAGGAACGCACCGCCGGCGATCAGGCACCAGCCGCCGAGTCCGGATCCGGTCAGGAACGCCAGGGGTCGGGCGCCGAGCCCGTGGCCGAGGAGTATGCCCAGTGCCGGGAGTCCGGCGAGGATCGCGGTGCTGGCCCGGGCGCCAGCGAGTTCGGCGTCGACGGCCGCGCCGTGGCGGTGCCGCTCGTCGATGTCGTGCTGAGCGGAACTCAGCAGCGCGGCGATCGCCACGCCGTGTTCGGCTGCCATCCGCCAGACCGATGCCAGTCGCAGCCATTCCTCGGCGATAGGTGAGCCGTCGGCGACCGCCGTCAGCGCCGCCGGCACGTCTCCGCCCAGGCGGGCTCTGGCCGCCACCGCGCCCAGGGTAGCCGCGGATGTCGAATCATGCTCGGCGGCAGCGGATTCCAGGGCCTGTACCGGGTGCGCGCCGATGCGCAGGCCGGCGACCATCGATTCCAGGACCACCGCCAGCGCGGCGCGGTGCTCGGCTACCCGGCGCCGGCGGGTCCGCGCTCGCCGGCGTACCGCGAGCCCTGCGGTGAGCAGCAGTGCGCACCCGGCGGTCGCGGGGGTTGCCCCGGCGGCCAGGCCGGCCGTCGCGGCCGTGACCGCGGCGATCAGCCAGGTGGCGCGAGGCAGCCGCCGGAACCCTCGCCTGGCGTGACCGCGGAGCGAGGACGGGCCCGGCAGGACGAGGACGGCGGTGGCCAGCAGGACCGGTGCCAGCAGCTGCCCGCCGGTCATGGCCGGCCCCGGTTCAGCAGGGTGCGCAGCATCGTCTCGCCCGGGCCCGCGCCGTGTTCGGAGCTCCAGGCGGTGACCGCCCGACAGCGCCGGTCCGGATCGACGGCCAGTACCGCGATCTCGCCGACCCGTCGGTGTCCGGCGCGGTCCCGGTCGAGGTGGACCAGCACCCGGATGGCGGCGGCCAGCTGCGCGTGCAGCGCCGCGGCGTCCAGGCCGCCGGGTGCGGCCAGCGCCTCCAACCGCGCGGGCACCTCGGCGGCGCTGTTGGCGTGCACGGTGCCCGCGCCGCCGTCGTGCCCGGTGTTCAGCGCGGCCAGCAGGTCGACGACCTCGGGCCCGCGGACCTCCCCGACGACGATGCGGTCCGGGCGCATTCGCAGCGCCTGGCGGACCAGCTGGCGGACGGTGATCAGGCCGGCGCCTTCCACGTTGGCGCCGCGGGCCACCAGTTTCACCAGGTGCGGGTGGGCGGGGGCGAGTTCGGCGGCGTCCTCCACCACGATGATCCGCTCGGCCGCGGGCACCTCGGCCAGCAGCGCGGCGAGCAGGGTGGTCTTGCCGGCGCCGGTGCCGCCGCAGACCAGAAACGCCTGGCGGGCCGCCACCACCTCCCGCAGTAGATCGACGGCGGGTTCGGCGATCGACCTGGCGGCGGCCAACGCGTCCAGGGATTGGTCACTGGGCCGCAGCACCCGCAGCGAGATCGTGGTCCCGGCCGCGGCGACCGGTGGGAGGACGGCGTGCAGCCGCACGTCGAACCGGCCGCCGCACCCGGCCAGCAGTCCGTCGACCCAGGGTTGGGCATCGTCGAGTCGGCGTCCGGCGGCCAGCGCCAGGCGTTGCGCCAGTCGGCGGACCGCGGTCTCGTCGGCGAATCGGACATCGGCGCGACGCAGTCCGTGGCCGTCGTCGACCCAGACCGAATCGGGCGCGGTGACCAGGACGTCGGTGGTACCGGGCGCGGCCAGCAGCGGTTCCAGCAGGCCGGCGCCGGTGAGTTCGGTGGCCAGCATGCGCAGGCCGGCAAGCACCTCGGTGTCGCCGAGGACTCCGCCGGCTTCGGCCCGGATCGCCGCGGCGACGACGGCCGGCCGCAGCGGCGTCGACTCGGCGGCCAGCCGCTCCCGGACGCGGTCGATCAACGGCGCGGTCATGCCACCCGCCCCGATGCCACCGCGCGGGCCAGGGTGCGCAGTACCCGGTCGGCGCCGCGGGCCAGCGGGCTACGCCCCGCCAGCTGCAGTCCGCCGCGCTCGAGTTGTTCGGCCAGTTGCGGTTGCGGCCGCATGGCGCCGAGCAACGGAAGGCCGACTTCGCCGGCGATGTCGGCGGCACGCAGTCCGCCGGGTGCGGGTCCGCGCACCACCAGCCCGGCGTTCGGGTTCGCGCGCCGCAGTTGCCCGGCGGTGACCGCGCCGGCCGCCGCCCCCCGGAGGGTGGCCTGCGCACACAGCACCGCCAGGTCCGCGCCGGCCACCGCGATGTCCGAGGGCCCCGGGGTTCGTACCGCGTCGCACACCACGGTGGTACCGCCCCGGCGCCCGGCGTCGAGCACCGCTTCCACCGCAGCGGATCCGGGCGCTTCGGGTCCGGATGCCAGCACACTGACCCCGCCGACCCGCGGCAGCACCTGACGCAGCGACGGGAAGTCCAGACCGCCGTGCGCGACGGCGATGTCGGCCCACCGCGGCCCGGGGCTCCGGATGCCCAGCATGCGATCGATGCCGCCGCCGAACGGGTCGAGGTCGACCAGCAGGGCGTCGCCGCTGCGCAGTGCGAGCGCGGCTGCGAACACCGAACCGCCCGCGCCGCCGTGCGCGGACAGCACGGTCAGCACCCGGCCCTCCGAGGTCGCGGGGGTGCGGCCGGCGTCGGCGAGTGCGCGCAGCAGTGTGGTGGCCGAGGCCGGGAGTTGCACCAGCAATTGCGCTCCGACCGCGACCGCAGCCGCGTACCCGGGACCGTCGGGTTCGGTGCCGCACACTAGGAAGGTGCCGGCCCGGCGCGGCAGCGCGCGTTCGGTGAGCCCTGCGACGGCGGGCGCATCGACGATCACCGCTGCCGCCGCCGTCCAGGCCTTGCGGTCGACGGCATCCGTCGCCGGCTGGTGGATCACCCGCAGGCCGGCGGCCGCGACGATCCGGTCGATCTCGTCGCGCAGCCCGGGATCGGAGACCACCGCCAGCACACCGCAGTTCATGGGTTCACTGTGCGCGGGTTTTACCGGCCGGCGCGAGGCGATTGCGGGCAACTGTGGATGGATCGCCGACTGTGGATGCCGTCGCCGGCAGCGGGTGCGCACCGCCGGTCCGACGGCGCAAATCTCGCCGCAGGGTGTGCGGGCGAACAATTGCGCCGTGCGGCAATGTGGCGTGCAGCAAAAACGACACAGCGCGCGGCCCGGAATTATCCGAGACCGACAGTCTCAGCGAATCTGGGGGGAGAAAGGAGACGACCCCCGCCAGGGGGGGAGGAGGCGAGGGTCGTCGTGCATCAGCCCCGGGGGGTCGGGCTGATACGCCCCGGCATAAGCCGGGTAATGACCACTATACACACGATCCCCCGGATCGTGACAAGTGTCGATTCGGCGTGCCACGTCACACCGGAGCCAAAGAGTGGAGTCGCTTTCACTTGGCGTGAGCTGCCATTTTGCGTGCGATACCGGAACGGCCGGCCGAGGCGCCCTATCCTGGGTCGGTGCCCGACTCCGCATCAGCACCGCTGCCCGCAATCTCCGCCGATCCCGCAGCCGACTCCGGGCAGAGCAGCCCGATCCGCGCGGCGGCGTTCTTCGATCTCGACAAAACCGTCATCGCCCGATCCAGCGTTCTCGCCTTCAGCAAACCCTTTTTCAACCAGGGACTGCTGAATCGCCGGTCCGTCCTGAAATCCAGCTATGCGCAGTTTCTTTTTCTCATGTCCGGCGCCGACCACGACCAAATGGATCGGATGCGCTCGTTCGTCACCGCCATGTGCACCGGCTGGGATGTCGAGCAGGTCAAATCGGTGGTCAACGAGACCCTGCACGAAGTGGTGACGCCGCTGGTATTCGCCGAGGCCGCCGATCTGATCGCCGGGCACCGGCTCTGCGGACGCGACGTGGTGATCGTGTCGGCATCCGGTGAGGAGGTGGTGGCGCCGATCGCCAAGGCGCTGGGGGCCACCCACGCGATGGCCAGCCAGATGGTGGTTGAGGACGGGCGGTACACCGGCGAGATCGCGTTCTACTGCTACGGCGAGGCGAAGGCCGCCGCAGTGCGTGAGCTGGCCGAGCGGGAGGCCTATCAGCTCGAGCACTGCTATGCGTACTCCGATTCGGTGACCGATGTACCGATGCTGTCCGAGGTCGGGCACCCGGCCGTGGTCAATCCGGATCGGGCGCTACGCAAGGAGGCGGCCGCCCGCGGCTGGCCGACGCTGACGTTCACCAAACCCGTGTCGCTGCGCGACCGGCTGCCTGCACCGTCCCGCGCCGCCGTTGCGACCTCGGCTGCGGTGGCCCTGACAGCCCTGGCCTCCGGTGCCATCGGCTACCTGGCGTTCAGCCGGTTCGCCGAGCTGCGCGCCAAACAGACCAAACGCAACAAAGACTCCTGACGCGGCGCGCAGGGAGAGCGGGACCGGCTGCAAACAGCACAGCCGGTTCGCCGAGCTGCGCGCCGCCCGCAACAATCCGGAGAAGTGAACCTGACGCCGGCCCGCAGGGAGAGCGGGACCGGCTGCAGACAAAAACAGCCACCAGGCTGGGCCATGTGCACCCAAATCGGCCGTGCCGGATAACTTTTCGGGCCGAAGTTCACGTTGATACTTGCTGTGACCCCGATCACGTAGTACAAAGGAAGCACGGCAGCCCGGAAGGCCAAGATCGATCCGAAAGAGAAGGGTCGGTCTCCCGTACCGGACTACCCAGCACGGACCCCGGCACCCACGCGGAGCCATAGCCGCTGACAGGGCAGAAGTGTTGCGGGCCTGCGGAATTGCGAAATACGGACGGTACACCGGACCCCAGGGGTGGGGTCGTATTCGTAGCGTGTCGCAACTACGCCGAGGCCACCCCGCGCAACCCACCTAGCACGCCTGGTAACCGGAATTCCGTGCTAGCGGGCGACGAGCCGAGTTACTCGGGTCGTCGCCCGCTTCGCATGTCCGGCTAGCCATTCCCCGTCGACTCAGAACCGGCGCAGGTGGCTATCGACGTTTTCCCGGCGTAGCGTCTGACTCAGCGCGAAATCCACACGGAAACAGCCGCTTTCGTCGCCTACTTCTTGAGATCCGCGATGGCGATAGCCTCGCGGGCACCCTCCTGCAATGCCCGGCAACTGAGCACCAGCCAGTCGGTCAGCCCCTGCTCGGTGCCGGCGGCGAATCCGGCCGCGGCCGCCCGGTAGTCGGCCGACCGGCGCATCCAGTACACCTCGGGAACGCCCAGACCGTGCGGATCCAGCCCGCTGGCGATGGTCACCAACCGGCTCACCGCCCGCGCCACCACGCCGTCGGCGCTGCCGAACGGGGCTAGCGCCAGCAACTCCCCGTGCGCGACGGCGGCGAGGATCGGCGCCGGGACACTCGAACCGCCGGTCACCAGCCGGCACAGCAGATCCAGCCGCGGCGACACCTGCGGGTCGAGTCGGGGCCGGCCCAGCTCGTCGTCGTCGACGAGGTCGGCGGCGGCCAGCATGTGCAGGCGGGCCAGCGCCTGCATGGGGGCCCGGCGCCACACGCCGATCAGGGAGCCCTCGCCGCCCTCCAGCGCCTGGGTCACCCGCAGCGCCCCGGCAAAGATCGGGTCGCTCGCCGAATCCTCGTCCAGGGCCGGCGCGCCGCCGTCGAGCACCGAGGAGGCCCGGGCCGCGCGCAGCGACGCCTCCGCCGCGGTGACCGGCCAGCCCCGCAGGTTCGCCCGATGTCGATGCGCGCGGCCCAGTTCGTCGCGCGCGGCCTCGGCCGCCTCGGCGACACCGGGCAACGCCGCGAGCGGGGCCAGTGGGTCGGGGTTCACCCCGGTCACGCTACGGGAACCGGTTCGGCCGCAACGAAACCAGCCGGGCGTCGGCCGATTCTATGACAGGCAACCCCCGTGCAACCCTCAGTGACTAAGCTCACCCGCATGACCGAGGCGCATACCGAAGCCCCCACTCACTACCCGCCGTCGGCCGCGTTCGCCGCAACGGCCAATGCCACCGCCGAGATCTACGACCGGGCCGAGGCGGACCGGCTGGGGTTCTGGGCCGAGCAGGCCAACCGGCTGTCCTGGGCCACCCCGTTCACCGAGGTACTCGACTGGTCGGAGGCGCCGTTCGCCAAGTGGTTCGCCGACGGCACCCTCAACGTCGCCTACAACTGCGTGGACCGCCACGTCGAGGCCGGCCACGGGGACCGGGTGGCCATCCATTGGGAGGGCGAGCCCGTCGGCGACGATCGCGACATCACCTACGCCCAATTGCAGGACGAGGTCTGCCGCGCCGCCAACACGCTGACCGAACTGGGGCTGAAGGCCGGCGACCGGGCCGCCATCTACATGCCGATGATCCCGGAGGCGGTCATCGCGATGCTGGCCTGCGCCCGGCTGGGCGTCATGCACTCGGTGGTGTTCGCCGGATTTTCCGCCGCGGCCCTGCGCGCGCGCATCGAGGACGCCGGCGCAAAACTGGTCATCACCGCCGACGGGCAGTTCCGCCGCGGCTCCGCGGTGCCGCTGAAGGCGCACGTCGACGAGGCCCTCGGCGGTCTCGGCGACGCCAGCCCCGTCGAGCACGTCCTCGTCGTCCGTCGCACCGGCATCGACTGCCACATGACCCCGGGGCGCGATCTGTGGTGGAACGAGGCCGTATCCAAGGCGTCCACCCAGCACACCCCCGAGGCGTTCCCCAGCGAGCAGCCGCTGTTCCTGCTGTACACGTCGGGCACCACCGGCAAGCCCAAAGGCATCGTGCACACCTCGGGCGGCTACCTCACCCAGGCCGCCTACACCCACCACCAGGTGTTCGACCTGAAGCCGGAGACCGACGTGTTCTGGTGCACGGCCGACATCGGCTGGGTCACCGGGCACACCTACATCGTCTACGGCCCGCTGGCCAACGGCGCGACCCAGGTGCTCTACGAGGGCACCCCCGCCTCACCCGATGAGCACCGGCACTTCCAGGTCATCGAGAAGTACCGCGTCACCATCTACTACACCGCCCCGACGGTCATCCGGACCTTCATGCGCTGGGGCCGCGAGCTGCCCCTGGTGCACGACCTTTCCAGCCTGCGGCTGCTCGGATCGGTCGGTGAGCCGATCAACCCGGAGGCCTGGCGGTGGTACCGGCTGGTGATGGGCGAGGACCAGACGCCCGTCGTCGACACCTGGTGGCAGACCGAGACCGGCGCGGCGATGATCTCCCCGATCCCCGGGGTCACCGTCTGCAAACCCGGCTCCGCGATGCGGACACTGCCCGGCATCTCCGCCAAGATCGTCGACGACGACGGCGTCGAACTCGCCCCGATGCCCGAGCACTCCGAGCCGGTCACCGGCTACCTGGTCCTCGACAAGCCGTGGCCGGCGATGACCCGCGGCATCTGGGGCGACACCGAGCGGTTCGTCGAGACCTACTGGTCCCGGTTCGCCGATCAGGGCTGGTACTTCGCCGGTGACGGTGCCCGCTACGGCGCCGACGGCGAGATCTGGGTGCTGGGGCGCATCGACGACGTGATGAACGTGTCCGGGCACCGGATTTCCACCGCCGAGGTGGAATCGGCGCTGGTCGGGCATGCCGGGGTGGCGGAGGCCGCCGTCGTCGGCGCCACCGACGAACACACCGGCCAGGCGATCTGCGCGTTTGTCATCCTCAAGGAACACGCCCGGGAGCGGTCCCGTGAGGAGATGATCGAGGAGCTGCGCGCCGAGGTGGCCCGGGAGATCTCACCGATCGCCAAGCCGCGGGAGATCCACGTCGTCCCCGAGCTGCCCAAAACCCGCAGCGGCAAGATCATGCGGCGGCTGCTCCGCGACGTCGCCGAGGGCCGTCCGCTCGGCGACACCTCGACCCTGCTGGACCCCGGCGTCTTCGAGGCCATCCGCGCGGCGAAGTAACCCCCTCAGGTGCCGTAGGGGCGGAACCCGGTACCGGGCCGGTCCTTGGCGGTGATGTCGGCCAACTGGGTGGTGAACGACATGGTCACCGCCGGCGTGTGCAGCGGGATGTACTTCATGACGCAGGTCGGCAGATTGTCGGTGTAGGCGCCGTGGATCATGCCGACCAGCTTGTTGTCGACGGTCACCGGCGCACCGGAATCGCCGGGCGCGCCGCACACCTGGTTGACGATGGTGCCGGGGTCCTGCCCCGGTCCCCAGGTCACGCCGCACGACTGGCCGGTGGTGCGGCCCAGCTTGCAGGCCACCTGGCCGAACGTCGGGTCCGGCCCGAGCCCGTTGATGACGAAGCCGTTCACATTGTTGGTGGGGGTGACCTTGGCCGGGTCGAAGCGGATCACCGCGTAGTCCAGGGCCTCGTTGCCGGCGACCATGGTGCCGACGACCCCGGCGGCCGGGTCGGATTCGGCAGCGACGGTGGCGCCGGGCCCACCGCAGTGCGCGGAGGTGAACCCGATCAGGTCGCCCCGGCTGTCGGTGCCGATGGTGGTCAGGGTGCAGTAGGCGTCATTGTCGATGACGATTCCCGACCCGCCGCCGAGGACGACGGGCCCGTCGGCCTCCGCCACCCCGGTCGGGGCCAGCAACGCCACGGCGCCTACGACCGCCGCAAACCGGCCGAGCACAGCAACGGTCCGCACAGCAGGATCCTCCCGATTCCTCTGGGTCGGGTCCCTAACAACGACAGACCGCAACACACCAGCCAACAAGTCTACCGGCGACCTCCGGCATGCCCTGTTTGTCGCGGGTGCGGGCCGAGTCGTTACCGGCGCGCCCGGGGTCGTGTCACGGGGTCCCGCATGGCAACATGAAGACCGACCGTCACCCCGGGAGGACCGTACGTGAGCAAGCCTGACCGTAACAGCGGCGTGCCCGCGACCGTCGCGTCGATCCCGCTGATCGACCCGCACCAGCTGACGCCGGACGCATCCATCGGCGACCTGGTCCGCGAGGCCAGCGCCCAGGTGTCGACGCTGGTGCGCGCCGAGGTCGAGCTGGCCCGCTCGGAGATCACCCGCGACCTCAAACGCGGTCTGACCGGATCCGTGCTGTTCATCCTGGCCGGCGTGATCCTGCTGTACTCCACCTTCTTCCTGTTCTTCACCCTCGCCGAGGTGCTGGACAGCTGGCTGTACCGGTGGGCCGCGTTCGGCATCGTGTTCCTACTGATGGTGGTGGCCGCGGCCGCACTGGCGTTCCTGGGCTGGCTGCGGGTACGCCGGATCCGCGGGCCGCAGGAGACCATCGAGACCGTCAAGGAAACCCGCGCCGCGTTCAGCGGGGACCAGCGGCCCGGCGTTTCGCCGGCGCCCGGCCAGGCGCTCGCCCCCCGCGACCCGTCCGGTTGGTGACGGCTTGGCGCCGCCCGACCCGTCGCTAGTCCGCATCGACGGCCCGTGGCGCCACCTCGACGTTCACGCCAACGGCATCCGCTTCCACGTCGTGGAGGCCGAGGCGCACACCGACGCCGATGCGGCGGTCGCGCCGTCGTCGCGACCCCTGGTCATCCTGCTGCACGGATTCGGCACCTTCTGGTGGTCCTGGCGCCATCAGCTGCGCGGGCTGGCCGGCGCCCGGGTGGTGGCCGTCGACCTGCGCGGATACGGCGGCAGCGACAAACCGCCGCGCGGCTATGACGGCTGGACGCTGGCCGCGGACACCGCCGGCCTGATCCGGGCGCTCGGGCACACCTCGGCCACCCTGATCGGGCACGCCGACGGCGGCCTGGTCTGCTGGGCCACCTCGGTGCTGCACCCGCGGGTGGTCGACGCCATCGCGGTGGTCGGCTCCCCGCACCCGGCCGCGCTGCGCCGCTGCGCCGCCACCCACCCCGGCCAGGCCCGGGCACTGCTGCCGACCCTGCTGGCCTACCAGTTGCCACGCTGGCCCGAACACCAGCTGACCCGCGACGACGGCGCCGAGATCGAGACGCTGATGCGGGCCCGCGCCGGACCGGCCTGGCAAACCACCGCGGACTTCGTCGAAACCGTCGGCTACCAGCGCCGCGCGGTGCAGATCCCGGGTGCGGCGCACTGCGCGCTGGAATACCAGCGCTGGGCGGTGCGCAGCCAGCTGCAGCCGGAGGGCCGCCGCTTCATGCGGGCGATGGATCAACCACTGGGTGTCCCGTCGCTGCACCTGCGCGGCGCGCAGGATCCCTACGTGCTGGCCGACGCGGTGGCGGAGAGCCGGCGCTGGGCGCGCGACGGCCGGTTCGTGACGCTGGCCGCCGCCGGGCATTTCACCCACGAGGAGTCCCCCGACGAGGTCAACGACCTGCTGGCCGAGTTCCTCACCTGGTCGCGCTGAACTCAACTGACGCAGGATCCCGTCGGGACCCGGGTGCTGTTGCCCACCTTGTCGCGCTGGCGCTGGACCTCGTTGGCGGTCAACACGAAGCCGGTGTCGTCGTCGTCGACGGCGGCGCCGAACACCACGCCCAGCACCTTGCCGTTGCGGTCGATCAGCGGGCCACCGGAGTTACCCTGCCGCACGGTTCCGCGGATGGTGTAGACCTCGCGGTTGAGCTTGGTGGTCTGGTAGATGTCCGGGCCGTTGAGCTCGATGACCTCCCTGATCCGCGCCGGGGTCGCCTGGAACTCGCCGCCGCCCGGGTAGCCCAGGACGATGGCGTCCGAACCCGGCTTGGCCCGCTCGTCGTTGAACTCCAGCGGCGGGGCCGTCAGGTCCGGCACGGCCAGGATCGAGATGTCCTCGTTGGGGTCATAGGAGACGACGGTCGCGTCGTACTTCTGGCCGTTGGACTCCACGGTGACGCTGTCGGAACCGGCCACCACGTGCGCGTTCGACATCACCCGGTTGGGCCCGAACACGAACCCGGTGCCTTCGAGCACCTTCTGGCAGCCCGGTGACACGCCGCGGATCTTGACCACCGACGGCGAGACCACACCCACCACCAGCTCATTGGCCAGCGCCGGGTCCGGCGGGTCCACCTCGGCGATCGGGGTCCGGCCGAAGGGCTCCAGCACGTCGGGCATCCCGGAGGTGTCCCACAGCGCCGACAGCCGCTTGGGCACCCCGCGCAACCACTCCGGGGCCAGCTTGTCGACCTGGGTCAGCACCTTGGACCCGCGCACCGCGGCCGCCAGATTCGGCTGACCCGACGACGTCAGTGGAGTGGCCAGCAACCAGGTCGCGGCCAGCACCAGGACCAGCTGCACGGCCACGCCGACGGTCGAGTCGATGACCCGCAGACCGCGGTTGCGGATCGCCCCGCGCACCGCGCGGCCCAGCACGACACCGGCGATCTCGCCGACCACCACCAGCGCCAACACCAGGAACAGGGTGGCGAACAGTTTCATCCGGGCGCCGTCGATGTGGTTGACCAGGTGCGGTGCCAGCAGCACGCCGGCGACGGCGCCGAGCACCACGCCGACCAGCGACATCACCGATCCCAGCGCTCCGGACCGCCATCCGGAGACCGCGGCGACGAAGCCCACCGCAACGATCGCGATGTCCAACCACTGCGATGACGTCATCGGCTTATGTCCTCTCCACCGACAAGTGCCAGCGCATCGTCGAGTTCCATGACCCGTTTACTGTCCCAGGGGGCCGCCCAGCCGGCGACGTCGAGCAGCGCCGAGATGACCTGGCCGGTGAAGCCCCAGACCAGCATCTGGTTGAGCAGGAACGCCGGGCCCGCGTAGCGGCGGGTATTCGCCGAACGGTAGACCATGATCCTGTTGTCCGGGTTGATGAACGCCCGCAGGGGTACCCGGGACACCAGGGCGGTCTCGGCCGGATCGACCACCTCGACCGGGCCCGGGTCGGCCGAATAGGCCAGCACCGGCACGACGTGGAAGCCCGACGGCGGGATGAACATCTTGTCGAGCGTGGCCAGCGGATTGAGCCGGCCGGGGTCCAGGCCGGTCTCCTCGGTGGCCTCGCGCAGCGCGGTGGCGATCGGGCCGGCGTCACCGGGATCCGACGCCCCGCCCGGGAATGCGGCCTGGCCGGCGTGATGGCGCAGGGTGCCGGCCCGCACGGTGACCAGCAGGTCGGCGTCGGCCGGCGGGGTGCCGTCGGCGCCGCCGTCGGGGGACCCGGAGAACAGGACCAGCACGGCGGCGTCGCGTTTGTCGCCGGTGAGGGCGGCCGCGGCGCTGGCCGCGGTGATCGCGGCGAGCACCGAGCGCGGTACCCGGTTGCGGTAGGCGCCGCGGATCTCGGTGGCGTTCTCCACCAGGGGACGCAGCCAGGCCGGGCTGGCCTCGGGAGTGGGCAGCAACGCGGGGCTGTTCACCACACTCCTTCCACCTGGTTGCACGACGGTTTGCCGGTGCCCGACGGGTTCATCGCAGCGCGGCGGCGACCGCGTCGGCGATCTGCGCGGCCGAGTCGAACTCGCGGGGCAGGACCTGAGCAACGCTACCGTCTGAACGCAGTACGACGGTTGCTGGCATCACGTTGGGAACGCCCAGCGCCCCGGCGATGCGACGGTCGGGATCTTGCAGGGTGGGCAGCGCCACCCCCAGGTCGGCCAGCCGGGCCAGCCCGGTCGCCTCGGCGGGGTCCTGGTGCACGGTCACCACGGTGACCGCGGGCCCGGCGTCGCGCTGGTACTGCGCCAGGGCCGGCAGTTCACGGGCGCACGGTGCGCACCAGTAGGCCCACAGGTTCAGCACCACCGGGGTGCCGACCGCCAGCGCCCGCTCGACGGCGACGGTGCTGCCGTCGTCCGCGCACCCCACGCTGATCCCGTGCAGCGCGGGGATGTCGCCGGTGCCCGCCGGGCAGGGCGGCAGCGCGGCGTGCTCGCGGGCGGCGGCCAGCGCGGCGGGGTCCGGCGCGACGTCGCCGGGGCCCGTCAGGGCGGTCGGCTGCCGCAGCTGCAGGGCCAGCGCGACGACCAGCGCCGCCACCACGGCCAGCCCGGCCAGGGTCCAGCGTCCGGCGACGGTCATCGGGCTACAGTCCGGCCAGCGCGAGCAGGTGTTCGGTCTCCGGGCCGCGGACCAGGGCCGCGGCCGTCGGCGGGTCGGTCGGCCCGATTCCGTACGACGGGCAGTCACGGGCGAGCACGCACACCCCGCAGGCCGGTTTGCGGGCGTGGCAGACCCGGCGGCCGTGGAAGATGACCCGGTGGCTGAGCAGAGTCCACTCCTTGCGTTCGATGAGTTCCCCGACGGCCTTCTCGACCTTGACCGGGTCCTCCTCGGCGGTCCACTGCCAGCGCCGGACCAGCCGGCCGAAATGGGTGTCGACGGTGATGCCCGGGATCCCGAAGGCGTTGCCCAGCACCACGTTCGCGGTCTTGCGGCCAATGCCGGGCAGGGTGACCAGCTCGTCGAGGGTCCGCGGCACCTCTCCGTCGAAACGTTCGGTGAGCTCGCGGCCCAGCCCGATCAGCGACGTCGCCTTGTTCCGGTAGAAGCCGGTGGGCCGGATCAGCTCCTCCAACTCGGTGCGGTTGGCGCCGGCGTAGTCGGCGGCCGTGCGGTAGCGGGTGAACAGCGCCGGGGTGGTGAGGTTGACCCGCTTGTCGGTGCTCTGCGCGCTCAGGATGGTGGCGACCGTCAGCTCCAGCGGGTTGGTGAAGTCCAGTTCGCAGTACACGTGCGGGAACGCCACGGCCAGCGTGCGGTTCATCCGCCGGGCCCGCCGGACGAGCCCGAGATGGGTTTCCGGCTTGCCTCTGCTCACCCGATCAAGGTTAAGCGACTCGGGCGCGTCGGGATCCCGGTGCCGGGCAACCCGCGCGGAAGACACGGCGCGCCGCTTTGCGACCGACCGGGTGACAAAACGTGACCGTCCTGAGATTTTCGGGCGGTTAACTCCCATGGGTGTCCTGGTTGCTCGCCACTCTGGTTCCCAGCATGCTGATGCTCGGAACCTTCGGGCTGGATCGCGTCGAGTCCCTGTTGGGCAAGACCGACAACCGCGACCTGGCACTGATGGAGCTGATTGAAAAGACCCGGCCGCGCGCCCTCGGCGCCGGACCGGGCACCAGCTCCGGGCACCGCGGCTATCCGATGGCCAGCGTGCTCGACGGCGAACCGGGTTTGCCGACGCGGGTATTCCGGCCGTCGGTGGTCAATCCGCAGTTTCAGCCATCCCGCCGCGTCGACGGTGTGTAGCCTCTGGCACCAAGTGGCCGGGCACAATATGTAGGCGCGCGATGTGACGGCGTTTACACTGGCCAACGCTGGCCTTGCCGATCACGTTCGGTCTGCGAGCACCTCACCATCCGCTGATATCTAAGGGGCACTGTGGACGAGATCCTGGCCAGGGCCGGAATCTTCCAAGGAGTCGATCCGACGGCCGTCGCCGCGCTGACCAAGCAGCTGCAACCCGTCGATTTCCCGCGAGGACACACCATCTTCGCCGAGGGTGAGCCCGGGGACCGGCTCTACATCATCACCGCAGGCAAGGTGAAGCTGGGCCGCAAGTCGCCCGACGGCCGGGAGAACCTGCTGACCGTCATGGGCCCGTCGGACATGTTCGGTGAGCTGTCGATCTTCGACCCGGGTCCGCGGACCTCCAGCGCGACGACGATCACCGAGGTGCGCGCGGTGTCGATGGACCGCGAGGCGCTCAAGGGCTGGATCCAGGATCGCCCGGAGATCGCCGAGCAGCTGCTGCGGGTGCTGGCCCGACGGCTGCGCCGCACCAACAACAACCTCGCCGACCTGATCTTCACCGACGTCCCGGGCCGGGTGGCCAAGCAGTTGCTGCAGCTGGCTCAGCGGTTCGGCACCCAGGAGGGCGGCGCGCTGCGCGTCACCCACGACCTGACCCAGGAAGAGATCGCCCAGCTGGTCGGGGCGTCGCGGGAGACGGTCAACAAGGCGCTGGCCGATTTCGCCCACCGCGGCTGGATCCGCCTGGAGGGCAAGAGCGTGCTGATCAGCGACTCCGAGCGCCTCGCAAGACGGGCCCGTTAACTGCGCAGGTAGTCCAGCTGCGCCTTGACCGAGCTCTCGGCGACCGGCCAAAGCTTCTCGTCGACGTCGACGTAGACGTGTTCGACCACCTCGCGAACACCCGCGTCCTCGCCGAGGACGACCAGCGCGTCGTGGATCTGCTGCAGCCGCTGCTCCCGGTGTTCCAGGTACTCCTCGGCGACGGCGACGACGTCGGGCAACTCCGGCCCGTGCCCGGGCAGCACCGGCCGCGGCCCCAGGCCCCGCAACCGGTGCAGGGAATCCAGGTAGTGGGCGAGGCTGCCGTCCTCGGAGTCGATGACGGTGGTGCCGCGGCCGAGCACGGTGTCGGCGGTCAGTACCGCGCCCGGTTCCCCGCGCGGGTCGTCGAGCAGGAACGACACCGAGTCGGCGGTGTGTCCGGGAGTGGCGAGCACGGTGATCCGGACACCGGCCGCGTCGATGACCTCACCGTCGGTCAGCGGGCCGCCGAGCCCGCGTTGGAAGCCGCTGCCCACCGATCGCACCACCGCGCCGGTGGCGGCGACGACGGTGTCGATCCCGTCGGTGTGATCCCCGTGCCGGTGGCTGATCAGCACCAGTGAAATCCGGCCGAGCGCGGCGAGTGCGGCCAGGTGTTCGGCGTCGTCGGGACCGGGGTCGACGACCACCATCTCGTCGCTGCCGGGGCCGCGCAGCACCCAGGTGTTGGTGCCGTCGAGGGTCATCATGCCCGGGTTGTCGCACAGCAGCACCGACGCCGTCGCGGTCACCGGCCGCAGCACGCCGTAGGCGGGATGCCGCGGTTGCTCCGAGGACTCGGACATCGGCTATCCGACCGCGACCGTCAGCTCCACCTCGACCGGGGCGTCCAGCGGCAACTCCGACACCCCGACGGCCGAGCGCGCGTGCGAGCCCGCGTCGCCGAAGATCTCGCCGAGCAGCTCCGAGGCACCGTTGATCACCCCGGGCTGTCCGTTGAATCCCGGTGCGGAGGCGACGAAGCCGACGACCTTGACCACGGACACGACGGCGTCGATCCCGACCAGGGCGTCGACGGCGGCCAGCGCGTTAAGCGCGCACTGGCGGGCCAGGCCGGCGGCCTCGGTGGGAGCGATGTCGGCGCCGACCTTGCCGGTGGCGAGCAGGGTCCCGTCGCGCACGGGTAGTTGGCCGGAGGTGAAGACCAGTTCACCGAAGCGTTTGGCGGGCACGTAGGCGGCCAGCGGCGGCACCACCGCGGGCAGTTCGATGCCGAGGTCGGCGAGTCGCTGCGAGTTGGTCACCGCGGGCTCACTTGGGCCGTTTGAGGTAGGCGACGTGCTGTTCGCCGGTGGGGCCGGGCAGCACCGCGACCAGTTCCCAGCCGTCGGCGCCCCACTGGTCGAGGATCTGCTTGGTGGCGTGCGTCAGCAGCGGAATGGTGGCGTATTCCCAGGCGTTCGGTTGGCTCATATGGCCGAGCTTAACCGCGGCCAACACCCGTTGTTTAGGCTGCACACATGGCGCCCACTTCGCATGTCGGTTGGCCGGCTCGGCTCACCGACGCCCGGCTGCACTTCGTCAGCGGCAAGGGCGGTACCGGAAAATCGACTGTAGCGGCCGCCCTGGCGCTCACCCTGGCCGCCGGCGGGCGCAAGGTGCTGCTGGTGGAAGTCGAAGGGCGCCAAGGGATTGCGCAGCTTTTCGACGTGCCGCCGCTGCCCTACGAAGAGGTGAAGATCGCCACCGCCGACGGCGGCGGGCAGGTCAACGCGCTGGCCCTGGACATCGAGTCGGCGTTCCTGGAATACCTCGACATGTTCTACAACCTGGGCCTGGCCGGGCGGGCGATGCGCCGGATCGGTGCCATCGAGTTCGCCACCACCATCGCCCCGGGCCTGCGTGACGTGCTGATCACCGGCAAGATCAAGGAAGCCGTGCAGCGGGTCGGCAAGGACCGCAAGCCGGTGTACGACGCCATCGTGGTGGATTCGCCGCCGACCGGGCGGATCGGCAAGTTCCTCGACGTCACCAAGGCGGTGTCGGAGCTGGCCAAGGGCGGGCCGGTGCACGGGCAGGCCGAATCGGTGGTGCGGCTGCTGCACTCCGAGGAGACCGCGGTGCACCTGGTGACCCTGTTGGAGGCGCTGCCGCTGCAGGAGACCGTCGAGGCGATCGGCGAGCTGCGGTCGATGGACCTGCCGGTCGGCAGTGTGATCGTCAACCGCAACATCCCGTCGTTCCTGCCGTCGGAGGTGCTCGAGCGCGCCGCCGACGGCGACGTCGACGCCGACACCATCCGGGCCGAGCTGGTCAAGGTCGGCATCCACCTCGACGACGACGAGTTCGCCGGTCTGCTGACCGAGGTCATCGAGCACGCCTCGCTGATCCGGGCGCGCAGCGAAAGCGCGGCCCAGCTCGACGCGATCGACGTGCCCCGGCTGGCGCTGCCGGCCATCAACGACGGGATCGACCTCGGCAGTCTCTACGAACTGGCCGAATGCCTGGCCGAGCAAGGAGTGCGCTGACCATGACCGGAACTCGACCGGCCCTCGATATGGCGGCCATCCTGGGCGATCGCACCAACCGGGTGGTGGTGTGCTGCGGCGCCGGCGGCGTCGGTAAGACGACGACGGCCGCCGCGATGGCGGTGCGCGCCGCCGAATACGGGCGCAATGTGGTGGTGCTGACCATCGACCCGGCCCGGCGGCTGGCGCAGGCGCTCGGCATCGAGGACCTGGGCAACAACCCGCAGCGGGTGCCGCTGGAGGAGGGGGTGTCCGGCGAGCTGTACGCGATGATGCTCGACATGCGCCGCACCTTCGACGAGATGGTGCTGGAGTTCTCCGACCCGGAGCGCGCCGACGCGATTCTGAACAACCAGTTCTACCAAACCGTGGCGACCTCGCTGGCCGGCACGCAGGAGTACATGGCGATGGAGAAACTGGGCCAGCTGCTGGCCCAGGACCGCTGGGACCTGGTGGTGGTGGACACCCCGCCGTCGCGCAACGCGCTGGACTTCCTGGACGCCCCGAAACGGCTCGGCAGCTTCATGGACGGTCGGTTATGGAAGCTGCTGTTGGCGCCAGGCCGCGGTATCGGCCGGCTGGTCACCGGCGCGGTGGGTCTGGCGATGAAGGCCCTGTCTACCGTGCTGGGCTCCCAGATGCTCTCCGATGCTTCGGAATTCGTGCAGTCCCTGGATGCCACCTTCGGCGGTTTCCGGGCCCGCGCGGATCGCACCTACGAACTGCTGCGTCGGCGCGGCACCCAGTTCGTCGTGGTGTCTGCGGCCGAACCGGATGCGCTGCGTGAGGCGTCGTTCTTCGTCGACCGGCTGTCCGGGGAGTCGATGCCGCTGGCCGGGCTGATCCTCAACCGGACCCATCCCACCCTGTGCGACCTGACGGTCGAGCGGGCCACCGACGGTGCCGAGGACCTGGAGCGCGAGGACCCGTCGTCGCTGGCGGCCGGGGTGCTGCGGGTGCACTCCGATCGCGCGCTGACCGCCAAGCGGGAGGTGCGGTTGCTGTCTCGGTTCACCGGCGCGAACCCGCACGTGGCGATCGCCGGGGTGCCGTCGTTGCCGTTCGACGTGTCGGATCTCGACGCGCTGCGCGCCATCGCCGATCAGATCACCGGGCCGCTGCCCGGCTGAGAGAGGTCCTACCGGCGCCCGGTCCCGCCGAACGGGGGCCGGAGGGAAAGGACTAGCCGGCAGTGCGGTGCTTGCGCTGGGCGGCGAAGAAGTCGGCCCAGGAGACGACGTCGGGGTGCTGCTTGAGCAGGGCGCGGCGCTGCCGTTCGGTCATGCCGCCCCACACGCCGAACTCGACGCGGTTGTCCAGCGCGTCGGCGCCGCACTCGCTGATCACCGGGCAATGTCGGCAGATCACCGCGGCCTTGCGCTGCGCGGCACCGCGGACAAACAGCTCGTCGGGATCGGCCCCCCGGCATCTGGCCTGCGATACCCAGGCGATTCGGGCTTCGGCCTCGGCGCCCTGCAGGACGCCACCGACGGCCGAAGTACTGGTCCTACGCGCTGCGGGCCGGCTACCTGACACCAGCGATCCCCTATCGCTCGGGCCGCCCTGCGGCGGCGCAACACCTCTGCGTGCAGATCGTTGTTCAACCGAAGCTGCGATCTACGCCACACTGCGTATACGTGTGTTACGTATGTCGCATTGTGTGTTTAAAGTAGGACTTGAGGGCCGCCGAGCGCAACACCGGGTTTTGCCCTTTTTTGGGACGGACGTTCCGACCTGCCGAGACGCCGCATTCCCGGCTGAAATTGCCCTACCACCTGACCGCCGCTAGGCGCCGTTACGCTGTAGCCATGTCGGAGCGACCGCCGCTGGCCGTGAGTCTCGTGAAGATGGCCTGGTGCTGTCTACTGGCCAGCGTTCTGGTCGCTGCGCTGCTGTTTCCGTTCGCCGGCGGATTCGGGCTGGCCTCCAACCAGGCCACCGACGTCGTCGCCAACGGTTCGGCCCAGCTCCTCGAAGGCGACGCCCCCGCCGTCACCACCATGTACGACGCCAAGGGCAACCCGATCGCCTGGCTGTACTCGCAGCGTCGCTTCGAGGTGACCAGCGACCAGATCGCCGACACCATGAAGCGGGCCATCATCTCGATCGAGGACAAACGCTTCGGCGACCACAACGGGGTGGACTGGAAGGGCACGCTGACCGGGCTGGCGGGCTACGCCTCCGGCGACAACGACACCCGCGGCGGCTCCACCATCGAGCAGCAGTACGTGAAGAACTACCAGCTGCTGGTCGTCGCGCAGACCGACGCCGAGCGCCGAGCCGCCGTCGAGACCACCCCGGCGCGCAAGATGCGTGAGATCCGGATGGCACTGACGCTGGACAAGACGTTCACCAAGTCCCAGATCCTGACCCGATACCTGAACCTGGTGTCCTTCGGCAATGGCTCCTACGGCATTCAGGACGCCGCGCAGACCTACTTCGGGAAGAACGCCTCGGACCTGAACTGGCAGGAGTCCGCGCTGCTGGCCGGCATGGTCCAGTCGACCACCACGCTGGATCCCTACACCAACCCCGAGGGCGCCCTGGCCCGGCGAAATCTGGTGCTCGACACCATGATCGCCAACTATCCCGAACACGCCGCCGAACTGCGCGCGGCGAAGGGCGAGCCGCTGGGCATCTTGGCGCAGCCCCGGGAGTTGCCGCGCGGCTGCATCGCCGCCGGTGACCGGGCGTTTTTCTGCGACTACGTGCAGGAGTACCTGGCGCGCGCGGGGATCAGCAAGGAGCAGGTGGCCAAGGGCGGCTACCGCATCGACACCACGCTCGACCCCGACATCCAGGCCACCGTCAAGGGTGCGGTCGACTCGATCGCCGCGCCGGACCTGAACGGTGTCGCCAGCGTGATGAACGTGATCAAACCGGGCAAGGACTCCCACCCGGTGCTGGCGATGGTGTCCAACCGCACCTACGGGCTCGACGGCGCCGCCGGCCAGACCATGCAGCCGCAGCCGTTCTCCCTCGTCGGCGACGGCGCCGGATCGATCTTCAAGGTGTTCACCGTCGCGGCGGCCCTGGAGATGGGCATGGGCATCGACTTCAAGCTCGACGTGCCCAACCGATTCGACGCCAAGGGGCTGGGCAGCGGCGGCATCAAGGGCTGCCCGAAGGACACCTGGTGCGTGCAGAACTCCGGCGGCTCGTCGTACCGGTCGCCGCTGAGCGTCACCGACGCGCTGGCCACCTCGCCCAACACCGCGTTCGCCAAGCTGATCTCCCAGATCGGCGTGCCGCGGGTGGTCGACATGGCCGTCAAGCTGGGGCTGCGGTCCTACAACGATCCCGGCACCGCGCGCGCCTACGATCCCGAGAGCGCCGAGAGCCTGTCGGAGTTCATCAAGCGCCAGAACATCGGGTCGTTCACCCTCGGCCCGTTCGAGGTGAACCCGCTGGAGCTGTCCAATGTGGCGGCGACCCTGGCCTCCGGTGGCACCTGGTGCCCGCCGAACCCCATCAACCAGGTCTTCGACCGGCACGGCAAGAAGGTGGCCGTCACGACGGCGACGTGCGAGCAGGTCGTCCCCGAGGGGCTGGCCAACACGCTGGCCAACGCGCTGAGCAAGGACCATTCGCCCGGCGGCACGGCCGCCGGTGCCGCGGGCGCGGCCGGCTGGGACCTGCCGATGTCGGGGAAGACGGGGACCACCGAGGCGCACCGCTCGTCGGGCTTCCTGGGGTTCACCAACACCATCGCCGGCGCCAACTACATCTACGACGACTCCACCGACCCGGGTGAGCTGTGCTCGTTCCCGCTGCGTCAGTGCGGCGACGGAAACCTGTTCGGCGGCAACGAGCCCGCGCGCACCTGGTTCACCGCGATGAAGCCGATCGCCACCCAGTTCGGTGACGTGGCGTTGCCGCCGACCGATCCGCGCTACGTCGAGGGCGGCTCGAACTCCCGGGTGCCCAATGTGGCCGATCTGACCCCCGACCAGGCCCGGGCGCGGCTCAAGGAGGTCGGCTTCCAGGTCGCCGAGCAGCCCCAGTACGTCAACAGCGGCGCGTCCTACGGCACCGTCGTCGGCACCTCACCGGGCGGCCAGACGATCCCCGGGTCGATCATCACCATCCTGCTGTCGAACGGGATCGCGCCGGCGCCCCCGCCTCCGCCGGTCGCCATTGCGCCGTCGATCGATTTGCCGGCGATCGGTTCGACGGTCGTCGAGATCCCGGGTCTGCCGCCGATCACGGTGCCGGTGCTCGGGCCGCCGCCCCCGTAATCCGGGCACCGCAAAGGCGCGCACAGTAGTCTGACGCCATGCGTGTTCTCTCCGCTTTGAAGACGACGGCCGCGGTGACGCTGGGGGCTACCGCAGCCGGCATCGGCTACGCATCGCTGATCGAGCGCAACATGTTCACCCTGCGCGAGGTGACCGTGCCGGTACTGCCGCCGGGGTCGTCGTCGCTGCGGGTGCTGCACCTGTCGGACATTCACATGCGGCCCGGGCAGCGGCTCAAGCAGGCCTGGTTACGCGAACTCGTCGCGCTGGAGCCGGATTTCGTCGTCAACACCGGGGACAACCTGTCGCACCCGCGGGCGGTTCCGGCCGTCGTGCAGGCGCTCGGCGATCTACTCGCGGTGCCCGGGGTGTTCGTGTTCGGCAGCAACGACTACTTCGGCCCGACGCTGAAGAACCCCGCCAAGTACCTGACCGACAAGGACCACCGGGTGCACGGGAATCCGCTGCCGTGGCAGGACCTGCGGGCGGCGTTCACCGAGCGCGGCTGGCTGGACCTGACCCACACCCGTCGGGACATCGAGGTCGGCGGGCTGACCATCGCGGCGGCCGGTGTCGACGATCCGCACATCCAGCGCGACCGCTACGAGACCATCGCCGGGCCGGCCAACCCGGCGGCGGATCTGCGCCTGGGTGTCGTGCACGCGCCGTATACCCGGGTGCTGGACGCGTTCGCCGCCGACGGCTACCAGCTCGTGATGGCCGGGCACACGCACGGCGGTCAGCTCTGCGTGCCGTTCTACGGCGCGGTGGTGACCAACTGCGATCTGGACCGCTCCCGCGCCCGCGGTGCATCGCGGTGGGGTGCTGATATGGCGCTGCATGTCTCGGGCGGGATCGGCACGTCGCCGTTCGCTCCGCTGCGGTTCTGCTGCCGCCCGGAAGCGACGCTGCTGACCCTGACCGCTGCGCCGACCGGTGGGCGCGACGCCGACCGAGGGCACGAGCTCAAACAGCCGACGGCCGTCACTACCGGATAACCGGGGCTATCGCCTCAGCGGCGATCGGCGAGCACCCGCTGCTTGCCGTCGACCACGTTCGCGCGGTCACTGATCTCGTCGGAGGACTCCGCGGTCGCTATGAGCCACAGTGCGGCCATCACGAAGAAGCCACCGTAGAGGCCGGCACCCAATGCGGTCATGGTCGGCGATCCTTTCCCTGGTCCGGAAACTCGACGAGCGGCCCGTAGGTCCACCACAAGTTTTTCGCTCCGTGTGGGTTTAACCGTCTCGACACTCCCCGTTCATCCCGAATCGTTATGTGATTGCCAACGAGTCCCCAGGTCGGTGTGGGCGGAGTCACCGGCGCCGGGCCGTTTGGCTTCCCGGCACCCCCGTGCGATAGGCTGTCGACGCTTCACACGGGGTGTGGCGCAGCTTGGTAGCGCGCTTCGTTCGGGACGAAGAGGTCGTGGGTTCGAATCCCGCCACCCCGACTGGTGTGTTCGCAGGTAGAGGCCCTGACCGGGAATTCTGGTCGGGGCCTTCTTACTTCCCAGTCCGCAGCTGGTCCGCAGTGGATTCCAAAGACCGCATCCGCGCCGCATCTAGTGCAACCGAAACCTGCTCCAGGTCGTCCGGGAACAAGTCTGCATAGGTGTCCAGGGTCAGGACTGCGGACGCGTGCCCGAGCATCGTCTGGACGGCCTTGACGTTGGCCCCCGCGCTGATCGACAGCGACGCCGCCGTGTGGCGAAGGTCGTGCGGTGTCACGGTGGGGTACGCCGGGTCTGCTGCCTGGAGACGTTGGACGGCCACGTTGAAGACCCGCGGCCGCCACGTCGACACTCGCAGCAGTGCTCCTCCTGGCGATGTGAACACCAAGTCCTCACGCCGCTTACCCATCATGAGCACGGCCAGCGGCTCGGCCAGGAACGCCGGGAACGGCACCGAGCGACGTTCGTGGGATTTCGGCGACGACCACACCACACGTCCCTTCACCTCGGCGACCGCCTCACGGATATTCACCCTGCGACGCAGCATGTCGAATGACTCCACCCGCAGCGCTGCCATCTCGCCCCAGCGCAACCCGGTGTAGGCCAGAAATCGAACAACGATGGCGTACTCGCCGACCTCGCGGGCCAGAAGTTCCACCTGCCGGTGCGTCAGGTAGCCCCGTGCTCGGTGCTGTCGTCGCGGCGACTTCACTCCCATACACGGATTGCGGGGGATCCGTCGATCGTCGACGGCCATCTCCAGAATCTGTCTCAGGACGCTAAGCGCATTCTCGATGGTGGCCGGTTTGGCTCCACCCGCCGCCAATTGCTGCACCCACGCCCTGATATCCGACGATTGCACGTCGGCTACTGCGACCGCGGCCCACCGGCCTTCGACGTAGCCCGACCATGCGAACGCGCGTGTCGCAACCGTCGTCTCCTTCAAATGGCCCTGGGTACCAAGCCACTTGGCGTGCAATTCACGGACGGTAATGCGCCCGGCTTTTGGCGCGACATAGGTTCCTATCGTCTGCGCGGCTGTGATCTCGTTGAGAAAGGCCTGAGCGTCCACCTTGCGGTCGAACGAACGGGTGTTCTCACCGCCTTGATCATCGACATACCGGGCCAACCATCGGCGCCCTTTGCCATTGCGCGCGGCAGGGGTCCCGTCCGATCGACGCCACCTGTCCTCGACGCCGGCGCGGCGGTTTCGTCGCTGCATGTGAGCCACCTCCGTTGGGTGCCAGATTCCCACCGACCACCGACAGCCGACGAAATCGTTCGACTGGAGCCAATTTATAGGCGAAGTTGAGGGTACTGGTGGACAAATGCAGGGCGCCACCACCACCGTTGGATTCGTTGACAGAACCCACTATTGAGGAGCAGCTACATGGATCTACTGAGTGCCAAACAGGTTTCAGACATCATCGGCATTCCCGTTGGAACTCTCCGCTACTGGCGCCACTGCGACATCGGACCGGCCAGTTTCACCTTGGGCCGCCGAGTCGTCTACCGGCGCGACGAAGTGCTGCGATGGATCTCGGAGCAAGAAAGCGCAACCCGGCGCGGAGGCGGAGACGCCGCGTGAACCGCACCCACGAAAAAGACCCCGGGGCCTAGCCGAGGTCTTTGTTCGAACCACCTGATCATCCGACACGGAAGTTCCACATGAGAATAGCTCGTCAACGCAGCCTGCATAAGCACCGTATGCAGGAAATCCTATGAGCGACAACACCGAGACGGACAAGAAGTCGGTAGCCGCACGCTTGGTCAGCATGGCACAGGAACGCTACCTGCTCGGGCTCTCAGAAGAGGGCGAGCCGTTCGGCGCTGACCGCGACCGCCCGCACTTGGTGATGCTGCTCCGCGCCGGCAAGGCCGGTCTACGCGCCGACCTCGCCGCACGGTACTTCGCCGAAACCGGCGCGGTCGCCGGCGGCCAGGCGCTGACTGACGCCACCCTGATCCTCGAAGGTTTGGCTGCCACGAAGCCGCCCGAACGCCTCAACCTCCGCGTCGCTGACGATGACGGCACCATTTACATCGACACCGGACGGCCCGATGGCCAGACGATTCGTATCCGACAGGGCCGGTGGACGCTCACCGAACGGGCACCTGTGCGCTTTCTGCGTACCAAGTTGACCGGGGCGATGCCGCTGCCGGCTCAGGGCGGGAATGTCGAGAAGCTCTGGGATTTCGTCAACGTCGACTTTGAAGACCGACCGGTCCTCCTTGCTGCCCTCGTTGCCGCTCTTGTCCAGACGGACGTCCCCCACCCGATCTTGGCGCTGTTCGCCGAGCAGGGCAGCGCCAAGAGCACAACCACGCGCATGCTGGTCGATCTCATCGACCCGTCACCGGTCCCCCTGCGGCAGGCACCGCGTGACTCCGACTCGTGGGTCACTGCAGCCTCCGGTTCGTGGGTCGTTGCCTTGGACAACCTGTCGACTATCTCGCCGTGGTTGTCGGATTCTCTGTGCCGCGCCGCCACCGGCGACGGCAACATCAAACGGGCGTTGTACACAGACTCCGATCTCGCAGTCATCAAATTTCGGCGGTGCGTCATCATCAACGGCATCGACGTCGGAGCAGTGCGGCCCGACCTCGCGGAGCGACTGGCGACTGTCGACCTGCGACGCATTGATCGCCACATGCGACAACCGGAAGCCACGATGCGACAACAGTGGCGCACGGCTCTACCAGGGATTTTGGGCGGGCTTCTCGATCTGGCCGCCGTCGTCCATCAACGGCTGGAAACCATTTCGGTCGACGTGTCGCCACGGATGGCGGACTTCAGTCGCACGCTGGCGGCCGTTGACGAGATTCTGTCGACCCATGGCTTCCGGCGTTACCTGTCACGCGCCAATCAACTCTCCGAAGACAGCCTGTCCGCCGACCCGTTCATCGAACAGCTACGGCTGCACATCCGGGAACCGCTCGTCGCAAAGTCCGGAGGCGACCTGCTGGCGACAGTCACGCCAACCGGCGACACCTGGCGCAGGCCGAAGGAGTGGCCCCGGAACGGGCGGGATGTCACGGCCGTCCTACGACGGCACGCACCCGCGCTACGGAGTCTGGGTTGGGCGATCGAAGACGATGGCGCTCGAAATCATCGGAATGTCCTGTTGTGGACCGTCTACCCGCCCTACAAAGATGTGTCGGCCAAACAACACTCGCAATCCTCGCGTCCCTCGCGCATTTCGGCTCCGCGGGAGCAGTCGTCCTCTGTTCAAGAGCTGCCCGCGCACCGCCAGACTGTCCCGAAGGGTCATTCAGCCGACGATCTAGACGTCGAGGCGTCGTGACCGCGCTTGTCGGGCTAGCGGCGTCGGCACCATCGGGCAGAATCTGGACCAGGTCCCTCAACGGGAGGAGTGGTCTTCGTGAGCACGCAATTCGACGCGATCGTCCAGGCGGTCATCCACGACTGGCCTGACTACGGGTGGTCAGGCCAGTTGGAGGCGGCCATCAAGCAGCTGTATCTGTCAGATCTTTCTTATCCAGCAACATGGTCCAGCGAACGCCGCGAGGAGTTCGCAGAGCGCCACGCCGGCGACGATGCGCTTCTTCTCACCACCTCGTTGGACGATCTCATCGATACCGTCACAGATCGCTATGCGCGCGATCACGGAGTTCTCCCCCATCGTGACGATGCGACCCTGCTTCTCGAAGCGGCGCGACGAGACGCAATCGACGAACTGGAGCTCCGCTTCGTGGCTGACCTGCCCGCCGAGATCGCCGCGCTGACAACGCACGGTTCGGGTAGGGCGGATGGCTCTCTGACTGCATGCGGGCCTGCACAGCGGCGGCGGGACAGCCGGGCGCGCCGCCGCCGTTCTCGGCGGCGCTGAGCTGTTCAGCTGCGGTACGGATAAACAACTTTGGCGAGATCACGCGTAGCCGTCAGGGTGGCCCGTTCGAGGTCCTTCCGACGTGCGCGCTCTGTGAGACTCACCAGTAACGCGCACAGCGCCCGTTCGTCACGGGAGGCGATGTCTGCGGCGTCGAGCGCGCTGATGGGGACAGAAGCGGGCGAATCCCTAGGAGTCGTGTCGAGATCGGTATCGGAGCCAGCTCGCGGCACCTCGACAACGCGGATAGGCGTTCCGTGGCGCTCGGCAGCCATGCGGGCCGCAGATGAGTCGCGTCGGCACGTGTCTGAGCAGTAGAGCCGGCGGCGTCCGCGACGTGGTCTATCTTCGCGATCCATCATCAGCGCATCGCATCTCACGCACCGCGGCCATTCGGTGTCCGCGCGAGCGTCCCGCCCTGCACCAGCGCGCGCAGCAGGTTGCGCCTTAACAGTTTTCGCAGCCTTGCTGCGCAGCAGCGCACGTATCTCGCGGACATCGACACCGACCAGCTCCGCGACGGCCGCCAACGTCGCGCCGCGCTCTCGCATGTCCTTGATCGACGCACAGGCATCCGCGTAGTAGCGGCTGCGCCTGAGCTGCGCCTCTGCCTCCACCTGTTGACGAGACTGCGCGACGCGACGCGCTTGCCATTCGTCCACATCCTGCAGGCGTCCGATCAACGTACGAACGGCGGTCGCGTCAGCTGTGTTGGCGCGATCCCGTTGTGCTCGTGACTCAATCGCTCGGCAGTGCGCCTCCCACGCGCGACGCCGAGCTTCCAACTTCGATACAGCAGCCATGTCGACAAGCTACGGAGAAACACGAGGATCGGTCCACGACCAGAGCCACCTTCGCCTCAAGTTCGTGCGTCGCTCAGCGTCATTTACCCCGTGCTCCCCACTGCTGCCGCCACTGCCGAGTACCCCGCCCCGCTTGCCACCAAGCCACCCCCTGCCAGCCACTTCCTCCATTTCCCACACACCTCTTGCACTAAGGACCCCGAACTGTCCCTTTTCGACGGACGGAATGCGTCTACGCGTCCGCGCGCCGAGACAGCCAGACTCCCAAGAAGTACCAACCCGTGCATGCGAGGTCCCGCCGAAAGATAGGTGGTCGAGGCGGGGACGACTACTTCCCGATGCGGTCACCGGCGGTTAGAAGCCTGAAGTGGTTTGGTCGTTTTTGCCGGGCCTAGTCGTCAGCCGAATGCCCATGCAATGTACGCACCCGCCGACCGTTGATGATGGCAAACGGTCCGTTGCTGCCACCGCCGACACGACTTGGAGCACCGAGAAAGCGGGTCGCAGATCAGCCGGGCTGGGTGCTTTGAGATTCGTGGCGACTAAAGAGATAGACGCGGGGGTTGCGACGTCTGGGGGGTAGCGGCGTTTGTCTTATTGCTGGCGTCGTCGTCGGTCCTACGATGGGCGGCGAGAAAGCCATCGACGAGGTTCTCGCAGTCGTCGTGAGTGATGCCGCGAATCCCGGTCATCCGGGCAAACGCCACTGGGCCGACCAGTTGGCACAGCGCCAGTTCTCGGTCGAAGTTCTCCAACTCGGCTTGCGCCGTCGGGCTAGAGAGTATGGCGTCGAACGGTTGCCGGTACTGCTCGACGACTCGGGCCCGCAACGCGCCGGATGTGTGTCGATCATCGGCTTCGTTCGTCGGGCCGGTGGGACCAAGGGACAGCCATGCCAGCGTCGTGACATGCAGTGGCGCGTCGTTGAAAAGAGCGGCTTGGCGGCTTAGCAATTCGATCAACTGGTCACGCAGAGGGCCGCTGGTCGGTACCGGAGTCGTCACCTGGGGAAGCAAGCGTTCGAACGTGGCTGCGAGCAGGTGCGACGAACTTTGGAAATGGCGGTAAAGCGTGGTTCTGGCCACTTTGGACGCTTTGGTGACGGCATCGATCGTGACGGCTTCCACGCCGCCAGTGCTCAGAAGGGTCGCGGCTGCATCCAGCAGTCGATTTCGAGACCGGATTCGCCGCGGGTCCACGTCATCGTCAGGGACCGGCGCTGGCTGACTGTCGCTCACTCATTCACCTCGGCGGTCGATTTCACGCGATGCTGTCCTGGCAGTCTAGCAGTGTGGTACTAACGGTATCGAAGCGAAACCGATAGTATTGGAGCGTGATTGTGCCGGAAAGCGCGTCGCTGCCGAAGCGGTTACCTTCGCACACGACAACGTGCATGGGTTGCGGCCCCGACAATCCCCACGGACTGCAGTTGGTGGTGCACCGCCGCGGCGACGCGGTGTACTCCGACGTGATTTTCGACGAGCGCCACATTGGGGCTCCTGGGCTGGCCCATGGCGGAGCAGTTGCGGCGGCGTGCGATGACGTCTTGGGATTCACATTGTGGATCGCCGGCACACCAGCGGTGACTCGCAGCCTGACAGTGGAGTATCTGCGGCCGGTACCTCTGCATCAACCCCACAGGATCACCGCCCACATCCGGTCCCGCGAAGGACGGGCTCTGCACGTCATGGCGACGGGCACTGATTCCGATGGGGCCAACCGCTTCACCGCCACTGCGGTATTTGTCGCAGTCAGCACGGATCACTTCGCTGCGCACGGCGACGTCAGTGCTTTTGGCGGCCTTCTCGAGCAGTTCTCACGTCACGGCGGCCTCGACGACGGGCGATTATGACGCACGCTCTTTCTCGCAGCCATGGCAAAACCCGACCGCTGGAAGCAAATTCGGCTGGCGGTCAGACGCGGACCGCTGTAGCGCCCGCCTCGCGTTCATCCGCCCAGCGCCGGGAAGCGATTCTGGACGCGGCCCTGCTCGTGGCCACGTCAGGTGGCTATGAGGCGGTTCAGATGCGGTCGGTTGCCGAGCGGGCCGGTATCGCCGTCGGCACGCTCTACCGCCACTTCCCGGCGAAGACCAACTTGTTGGTGGCGGCGCTATCGCGCGAGTTTCGCCGACTCGACTCGGCTGACGACTGGGCTAGCGGTGACGGCACGCCATTGGAACGGCTCGAACGTCTCACCACACACCTACATGACCGCTGGCAGCGCGATCCCTGGCTGACATCAGCCATGACACGAGCGTTCGCCGTTGCAGACACCCGGGCAGCCGCAGAACTAGACTGCGCCGCCGCCGAAATTCAGACCCTGCTGGCCCGCACGCTCAGGGGCGGCGAACCGACTCCCGCCGATTTACACATCGCCGCGATCATCTCCGACGTGTGGCTGGCCAACCTCGTGGCCTTTTGTGGCCACCGAGCGTCGGCCGCCGATACTCGCGAACGCATCGACCTGGCCACTCGGCGCGTGGTGACCAGCCGCGCACGACCCGCGGAAACCGCATAACGCTACTAGTAGTATCGCAGCGCTACCTAAAGTACCCTTAGGGCGAGGCTCGATGACGCGGCGAAGGAGAGTGCCATGTATACCCAATGGATCGAAAATTGTGTCGTGCAACGCGTCTCCGTGCGCGACGGCCTGGTCCTGGACCTGGACGACTACAACGAGATTGTCATCTCGTGCCCCTTGCTGCTGACACTGCCTGCGGTCGACCCGTATCCCGCAGAAGCGGTACGCATCGATCCACTCAAGATCGCGACTGACGAACGCCCGTTGTTGAACCTCGCCGGCGCGGTGTGCACTCAGGCCTGGTCCGGCGACGATGGAGGGCTACACCTGAGGTTCTCGCGTGGACACAGCATCGACGTCGACCCCGATTCCGAGGAAACGGCATGGGAGTTGTACGGCAAGCGCCACGGCTACATGGCATGCCTACCCCGGGGGCGGGTACGCGTGGTCCGCCACGACCTCCCCGACAGCGACGACGCCAACATCCTCAACAACGCCGCACAACCGTCGGCGGGGTCGGCGCGACAGACGCACTAAATGCGACCGCGGACGGGGACGGGTCAACTTCGGCGGCAATGCGTGGATCAGATTGAACGTGGACCGGACTGCCCTGGCGACATCGAGGCGGGCGAGCATTCCCGAATGATGCTGTCGAGGTTTTGCTGCACGCGCTCGGGAGCGATGCCAACCGATGGTGAATACAGCATGATGTGGTCGAGGACGCCGTCGTAGCGTCTCAGCTGTTCACGGACCTCGTGTGCCGTCCCCGCGACGCCCATGGTGTCGATCATCTCCTCGGACACCGCGGCGAACATCGCCGGGAAATCGCGCTGGGCGAATGCTTCCCGGATGGTTCGGCCTTCGCTGGCGAAGCCGTTCACATCAAGTACCGTCTCGTAGGATTTGACCGAGGAGTAGAACGCAATCTGCTGCGCCAGTTCGCGCCTGGCGACCTCGGCGTCGTCGTGGATGGCGCACATCACCATGGAAATGATTTCCACGTCATTGGGGTCGCGGCCGGTGTGCGCGGCACCCCTGGCGATAGCGGGCCGGACGATCTCCTCGACGTAGGTGGTGGTGAACAGGGGATGTCCGGCCAGCCCGTCGGCCACCCGCCCGGCCGCCTCGCACATCCGAGGCCGGACACCGGCGGTGACGATCGGGATCGGCCGGCTGGAGGGTCCCACGTCGCCGGTCGGCGTGAGATTCATTCTGTAAAAACGACCCTCGTGATGGATCGGGCCTTCATGCAGGTTCCATATCCGGCGCAGCAGCATCACGAGTTCTTCCATCCGCAGCGCGGGCGCGGAGGTGTCGGGCACGCCGTGCCAGTCGCTCATCATCCGCTTGGTGCCGTTGCCGATGCCCAGCACCAGCCGTCCGTTGGAGAGTTCGTCGAGATCACGCGCCTCGGTGGCCAGCACCAGGGGGCTTCGGCCGACGCCGTAGAGAATGGAGGAACCGATCCGGCAGTTCTGTGTGCAGTTGGCCATCGCGGCCATGGAGATCGAACCCGACCGGGAGTAGAACTCCGAGGCCCATACGGCGTCGAACCCGGCCGCATCGGCGGCGTGTGCGGTCTGGGCCAGTGACTTCAAATCCGCGCCGAGAACCGACAGGCCGTAGGTGCTCATGACCGGTCTCCTGTGCGCGGGCGCGGGCCGTCGAATACGACGGCGCTGACCCGTGGCCGCCGTCTGGTGGAGGTGATCCTCGGCGACCAGGTACATGAGTGCGTTGATGATGTTTGCGTCGAGCGGGGTAAGAGACGTGGAACGCGCGCGGCCAGCCGTGCGCCACCTCCAAGGCTGGTGCTCAGCATCTTCCCTCCCTGGGTGACCGCACAATGCAGGGTGTCGAAGTCGCCTTCTGTATGGAACTAGTGAAGTGCGCCATCGTGACGACGACGAATAACCCTGAGGCGGACGCGACTAGCTGACCGGTAGTCTCCTCGCGCAATTCTGTCCGGACTTCGAGTTTCCGGCCGGTCTTGGACACCAGCTCCGCGCTGACCTCGTAGGGGACCCCCAGCAACACCGGCGCGTAGAACTCGGTATCGAACCTGCGGGTGACGGCCATCTCACCGACGACGTACAGCAACATGCCCACCATGTCGTCGAGTACGGTCATGACTGCGCCGCCATGTGCGATACCGGGTGCGCCGCGATGTCTGCCGTCGAAGATATGCCTGGCACCCACCCCGTCGCCATGCCGACGCGCTCGCAGGCGATGACCGTGCGGATTGTCTGTGCCGCAACCAAGGCACCACGGGTGGTGCGCATCAAGGTAGTCGCCGTCGGCGGCGACAGCACGATCCTGAAAGCTATGCCACCATGCGATGGCCGAATCTTCTTCCGCTTGCTCTTCGATGACGAAACCCTCCTAAATAGACCCTCGTAGCGCGTGGTTCACCACACGACTGAAGAATTGCGCCGGCGTCGACTGGGCTGATCGCCGGTAGATATGTATGTAGGACTCGTTAGCCCGCCGAGATCATCGCTGCGACACACCTTCCGATTAGGACACTGTCGGCTATCTGGTCCTGCCCGTAATCCCTTGGACTGCAGTGTATTCATAGCCGGCCAGATCGCGTCACAATGAACTGGCACACAGTCCGCAGCGCCTCACAACTCCTGGGAGAAGGCGTCACGCTGGGCTCCAGCACCAGCCATGAGCGGGCCGTACCGGTGATGCAACTCTGTAACGATGTCGGTGAAGGGGAGATCGTGGTACCAACCGCGGTCGTTGAGGTACTCCATGTGTTGGCTTCCCCCACCGTCGTAGGCATGGAGGAGCGCATCGGTGTGGCCGTCGAAGTCGATCGGAGGTACACCGAATCGCGCGCAGAGCTCGGCATTGAACGCCGGAGTAGCCTTCACCCAGCGGTTGTTGAGTTGTAATTCGCTATATCCGTGGTAGACGAACACGTCGGTACCTCCCATCCGGGCACGCAATGTGGTGGTCTGCAGATGGTTGCGCACGTCCGCGAATCCGAGCCGGGCCGGAATGCCCGCCGCACGAGCTGCCGCGGTCAGCAGCACCGCCTTCGGTATGCAATACGCCCTCGACGCTGTCGCTACATAGCTCGCCCGATAATGCTCGGGATCGTCGTCGGTGCTATAGGGATCGTACCAAATCCTGTCCCGCACAGCGGTGAAGATCAACCTCGCCTTCTGCACAGGGTCACGAACGTCACCGACCGCGTCCTCGGTGAAGCGCTGTACATCGTCGTGCTGCCAATCGAGGAACCCAGTTGTCTCCAGGAAACTCGATTCGTTTGAAGTGTCGCTCACAGATAGCCTTTCAGATAAGCCTCGAGGCCGGTATCGACAGTGCCAACGGATCGACTGGCCGTTTCGAGGGCTTCGACGAGGCGTGTTTCGGAGTCCGGGATCGTCGCGGCGATTTTGGCCGCAGCGAGACTACGACTCCGTAGCGATGTGCCGGCATCGGTGGCTGCGGCCGCAAGCTCAGACCACGCTTGGGAAGCGTGTCGGGCCGCGGCCGCCGCTTCGGCTGCGGCGGCGTCCCCGAGGAGATCGGCGATATTCTGGCAACCTTGTGCTTGCAGCATACGAAAGAGCCCGCCACCGGTTCCGGCTTTCTCGATGAACGCCCCGAGCCCGAACAATGCCGCGGTCAGGGCGTCGTCATCAAACACCGTTGGCCAATGCCGTACGTCATCGGCGAACTCCTGCACACCCTTCAAACCGGAAGCCTCGACTTCAGCTGCCTCGATGCGCAGTAGCGGCGCACCTACGGCACCGCCGCGCATGAAAGCTGCGCTCGCGGCTAATGCAGTGGCGGCAATCGGCCCAAGGTCGGGCACTCGCTCCGGCCAGTCGACGTGATATGTGGTGTGCCGGGTCGGTGTAGGGAACCCTACCGAGGACCGCGCCCGGCGCAGGTCATCATAAGCCACCGTTTGGGTGGTCTCGCGGTCATTATCGACCACATAGGCAACCCCTTGTTCGTCATCATATCCGGTGATGACGATGTCGTGACGGCTCATGTGCAATCGGACGCGCAGGTAAGGAAGTTCGCCGATGTCAGCCCAGACCATGACGGGTCGGCCCTTGTCGACTTCGTCGGTAACAAATGACCATCCCACGTCTGCGTCATCGGTCGATCGCACGACGCAGTTTGCACCAACTCGGGAGAGGTAGTCTTTTTCCAGGTCGCTTCCTCGTCCTACCAGGTAGATCTGGGGAAACAATTGCGTAGAGCGGACGTACGAGAAGTCCAAGGCTCCGCCGAGGGTGAAGACCAATCCTTCACTGAGTGTTTCTGTCCCCCATCCTAGTTGTGCCCATTCAGTAAGGTCACGCAGCGCACCGGAACCACAGTGCCCTCCTCTCCTATGGAGATAGGGAATTTCAATCCTCGCCATCGCCGCTTCCTCTCTTATCCAATAGCACTGTTAACACTCATCGAAAGCTACATACCATCAAGGCGTCCCGGCTGGCGGTAGGTGCCAGAACTGTTCGACCGCAGCCAATCTCACCCGCGCAGCTCGAGCGCCTATGACTATGGGAAACATTGCTTTCGATCGCTATCCCGCATCGAAGCGTCAACGGTGAGAGCCCCTGACCCGCAGCATCGCCATCGTTGTACTGAGCTCGCTTGGTGCCGTTTTGCGCTTCCCTGCTTTGGGTGCTCTGTCAGAATCGGATGAGTCCTCGGATGTTGCGGCCTGACCGCATGTCGTCGTAGCCCTCGTTGATCTGATCGAGGGTGTACTCACGGGTGATCAGCTCGTCGAGTTTGAGGTGTCCGGAGTTGTAGAGTTCGACGAGCCGCGGGATGTCGTGGGCGGCGTTGGACGAGCCGTAGAGGGCGCCGCGGATCTGCTTTTCATACAGCGTTAATTCCAGCAGTGAACCCGACATCGATGTGTCTTCGGGGTGCCCGATCGCGGTAACGACCACACGACCGCGTTTACCGACCAAGGACAGCGCCTCACCGATGTAGGACCCTTCGGCGACATCGGTGGTCAACACGCAGACATCGGCGAGTTTGCCGCGGGTGATGTCACTGATCAGTGACCAGGCCTCGTCGACCGTGCCAACGGCATGCGTCGCACCGAAACCACCGGCTTGTTCACGCTTGAACGCCACCGGATCGACAGCCACGATGTTCAACGCGCCCGCGATGCGGGCACCCTGAATCGCATTCATACCGATGCCACCGGCTCCGATCACCACCACGGTGTCCCCGGCACGCACCTCACCGGTGCGCACCGCCGACCCGTACCCGGTCGTCACACCACACCCGATCAACGCCGCCTTGTCCAGCGGTGTCCCCTGGTCGATTTTGACCAGAGACGCCTTGGGGACCACGGTGTATTCCGAGAACGTGCCCAGCAGGCACATCTGGCCGACGTCCTCACCGCGGGCATGGAAACGGTACGTCCCGTCGATCTGGGGTCCCATCATGAGCGCCGCACCCAAGTCGCACATGTTGCCCATCCCCCGCGCGCAATAGGAACAGTGCCCACACGACGGCAGGAACGTCAGGATCACCGAATCGCCCTCGGCGACGTTCTCGACACCCGCACCCACTTCGACCACGGTGCCGGCACCCTCGTGGCCACCGACGACGGGCAGCGGAATGGGCAGGTCACCGGTCACGAGGTGCTCATCTGAATGGCACAACCCGGTCGCGGTCAACCGGACCAGCACCTCATCGGGGCCGGGCGGATCCAACTCGACCTCCTCGACCTCCCACTTCTCTCCCAGGCCCCAGAGCACTGCAGCGCGTGTCTTCATATGTGTCTCCTTAACATCGATGTTTCGGTCGCAGTGGATTGATGATTCACGCCAGTGTCTCGACGGTGAGATCACCGTCGGCGTACTGGCGGCGCAGCTTCTTCTTGTCGAACTTGCCGGTCGAGGTCAGCGGAATGTCGGTGACGAACGCCCACCGTTCCGGTAGCCACCACTTGGCCACCCGCGGACGGAGGAACTCGGTCAATTCCGCGGCGGTGGCGGTGCGGTCGGCAGCCAGGACGACCACCGCCAGCGGTCGTTCCTGCCACTTGTCATCGGGAACCCCGATCACGGTGGCGGTGCGCACCGCAGGGTGAGCGGCCAAATCGTTCTCCAGCTCCACCGAGGAGATCCATTCGCCCCCGGACTTGATGACGTCCTTGGAACGGTCGGTCAGCGTGATGAACGCATCCGGGCTGATCGTCCCGACGTCTCCGGTGCGCAACCACCCGTCCGGCGACACCGCCGAAGTGTCATGCTCGTAATACGACCCGGTGATCCACGGGCCGCGGATCTGAATCTCCCCCACCGACTTTCCGTCCCAGGGCTGCTCGGCGCCGGCGTCGTCGACGATGCGGGCTTGCACACCGGCCACCACTCGGCCCTGGGTTCCGCGCAGGTAAAGGGACCTCTCCGGGGTGTCGCTGTTCCGCGGCAATGCGACCGCGGCCAGCGGGGACGTCTCGGTCATCCCCCAGGCCTGCACAATGCGGACGCCCAGCTCGTCATAGGCGGTCATCAACGACCGCGGAACCGCCGAACCACCGCAGGCCACCATCTTCAGCGAACTCACGTCGTGGCCGGGATTGTCGCGAAGATAGTGCAGAACGTCGGTCCAGATCGTCGGCACAGCGCCCGCCATCGTCGGGCGCGCGGCCTCGATCATCTCCACCAAGGGCGCCGCCTGCAGGAAACGGTCGGGCAGCAGAAGCTGCGCGCCCGCCATCATCGCCGCGTACGGGAGCCCCCACGCGTTGGCGTGGAACATCGGAACGATCGCCAACACCGTGTCGTCAGGACCGATGCCCAAGGCATTCGTGGTGCACGCCGCCTGAGAGTGCAACCACGTCGAACGATGACTGTAGACAACGCCCTTCGGGTGCCCGGTGGTACCGCTGGTGTAGCACATCGCGGCGGCCGACTGCTCGTCGACGTCGGGCCAGTCGAACGTGCTCGGCTGGTCGGCCACCACGTCGTCGTACCGAAGGACGTCCTTGCCGCACCCCTGGACCGCGGCGAGGTCACCCGTGCCGGTCACCAGCACCGTGCGGACCGAGGTCATCGACGGCAACGCCGTCGCCAACAGGCCCAGCACCGTACCGTCGACGATGATCACCCGATCATCGGCGTGATTGGCGATCCACGTCAGCTGGTCCGGCGGCAGCCGCAGGTTCAACGTGTGCAGCACCGCGCCCATCGACGGCACCGCCGCGTAGGCATCCAGATGCTCCTGGTTGCTCCACTGCAGCGTCGCGACACGCTCGTCTCCACGAATGCCGATCTCGCGCAACGCATTCGCCAGCCGTGCCGCGCGCTCCCCCACCTCGCGGTAGGACACCCGAGAGATCTGTCCGGGCCCTCGCGCCGTCAGCACATCGCGATCGCCGTGGATCGTCGAGGCGTGGCGCACGATCCCGGCCACCGTCAACGGAACATCCTGCATGGTGCTCTTCATCGCACGCCCGTCCTGCAGCCCGCGGTGAAGCGTCGTTCACGCATCGATGAGGTCCTGCCGATTCTCGTTCTGCAACAGCAACCGGTACTCCGGGAACAGGTTCTTGGCCTGCGGGATCATTTTGATCAGCTTCGCCGCCGGGCCCTTTGCGCGCACCGTTCCCCTGGCCATCGCCATCGTCAGGTTCACCTTGCCCAACCAGAACTTGTTCCCGGTGTCTGCCGACATGAACAGCTCGACATTGGGCACCGCGGTGCTGTCCGCACCCGTCTCCACCACCTTGTTCGCCATGTCCACTGTCACCACTGCGTCCGGATCGGTGTAGTGCACCCGCAACACCACACCCGAACTCACGAGCTTATCGGCCAGCCCTTCCTTCTCCAGGCCCCGCCGAAAGATTCCAGCCAGAAAGGTATAGACCTCGTCCTCATCCTTGAAAACCGCCATCGTCAACCTCCACCAATCTCGTTGTCAGCATTAAAATATCGCGAGCATCGACTCCATCACGATGCCCTCACTGGATAGTAAACCGTCACACCGCTTCGCAAACCCCACTCGGTCCTCATGCCGGACGCCGCCCAGAACGCGGGCGTACGACCGGGGTCCGCACGAGGCGGGGCGGCCGCGCAGCGGCGGGGTCTTCGCCTCAGGCCGAGCCGGCGAGCACCAGTTCGGCCCGGTCGACGGGGACCTGCTGCGTGATGACCCGCTTGCTGAACATGAAGTCGCGGGGGCGGTTGACGCAGTCGGCGGCGATGAGCTCGCCGGCGCGCAGGTAGAAGCAGGTGAAGTCGCGGTCCCGGGTCGGGTCGCCGCTGAGGACGACCTCGTCGTAGCCGGTGTTAAGACCGGCGATCTGGAGCTTGAGGTCGTATTGATCTGACCAGAACCAGGGCAGCGCCGCTATCGTCTTGGACTTCCCGCAGATGGTCGCCGCGGCGACTTTGGCCTGCTCGGCCGCGCTGGGCACGGACTCCAGGCGTATGCGGCGCCCGTAACGGGCCATGTCGTGGCTGACGCAGTCCCCGGCGGCCACGATCGCGGGGTCGCTGGTCCGGGCCTGGTCGTCGATCACGACGCCGTTGTCGACGACCAAGCCCGCGGCGGCGGCGAGCTCAGTGTTCGGCTCGACGCCGATGCCGACGATGACGAGGTCGGCGGGAATCGATTCACCACCGGCCAGGACTACTTCGCGGACCCTGCCGTCGCCGGACAGAGCCTCGACCAGCGCACCCGTCCGGATGTTGACGCCCTCCTCCCGGTGGATCCGGTCGAAGAACGCCGATACCTCCGGGGCGGTGACCCGTTCGAGGACACGCTCGGTCGCCTCGAGCACGGTGACCTCCAGGCCCAACGCACGCAACGAGGCGGCCGTCTCCAGTCCGATGTAGCCGCCGCCGACGATCACGGCTCGACGCCCCGGTCTGGTGGCGTCTCGGATCTTCTCGACGTCCGCCGCGGTGCGTAGGTAGAAGACTCCGGCCAGGTCGGCTCCCGGGGTGGGGAGCCGACGAGGGCGGGCGCCCGTGCACAGCGCGAGCCTGTCGTAGGGCAGCGACTCGCCGGTGCTCAGCGAGAGGTGGCCCGCCGCACGGTCGACCGCCTCCACCGTCGCATCCAGGAGTTGGATTCGCTGCTTGGTGTAGAACTCGGCGCTGCGGATCGCGAGCTCCTCGAGGGTGCACTTGCCGGCCAGGTATGCCTTCGACAGCGGAGGGCGTTGGTAGGGCAGCGCCGACTCGTCGCCGACGAGGACGATCTCACCGGTCCACCCTTCCTGGCGCAGACTGGCCGAGAGTTGGGCCCCGGCATGGCTGGCCCCGACGATGAGCGCCCGCTCCAATGTCATGCGTCGGATTTCGGGGTGAGGCGGACCATCAGCTTGCTGATACCCCTCACGAAGTTGGACTGCACGTACTCGGGTTCGCCGACGACCTCGATGTTCTCGAAGCGAGGAAGCAGCTCCTCCCAGAGAATCCGCAGCTGCAGCTCGGCCAGCCGGTTGCCCATGCAACGGTGGACACCGAAGCCGAAGGAGATGTGGTTGCGGGCGTTGGCCCGGTCGATGATGAAGTCGTCGGGCTGATCGAATACGCGCTCGTCGCGGTTGCCCGAGGCGTACCACATCACCACCTTGTCGCCCTTGCGAATGAACTGCCCGTTGAGCATGGTGTCGGCCGTGGCGATCCGGCGCATATAGGCCAGCGGCGTCTGCCACCGAATGATCTCCGAGTTCATGTTGGGGATCAGGTCGGGGTTGGCCTTCAGCTTCTCGAACTGGTCCGGGTACCGGTTCAACGCGAGAACACCGCCGCTCATCGAGTTCCGGGTGGTGTCGTTGCCTCCGACGATCAGCAGCACGAGGTTGCCCAAGAACTCCATCGGTCGTTTGATCAGATCCTTGGTGCTCTCGTTGCTCTGCAACATGGTGATCAGATCGAAGCCGGGTTCCTCCCCGGCAGCGGTCCGGGCCGCCTTGTCGTGCCAGTGCTCGCTGAGACCCCGCGCCATATCGCGCATGCCTGCGAACGTCTCGTCAAGGTCCGAGGGACCGCCATTGGCCTGCTCCATCGAGGTTGCCAGATCTGACCACTCGACGAGCTTGCGACGCTGCTCGTACGGGAAGTCCAGGAGGGTCGCAAGCATCCGAGCGGTCAGCTCGATCGAGACATTCTGCACCCAGTCGAACGGCTGATCCAGGGGCAGATCGTCCAGCACCTCCTGGACGCGCGAGCGGATCAGCCCCTCCATCTCACGCAGGTTCTTGGGCGCGACCACCCCTTGGACGGCGGCCCGCTGCCTGTCGTGGCGTGGCGGATCCATCGCGATGAACATCGCGACATCCAGGAAACGAGGGGGGGACCCGATGACGATGAACGGCTCGGAGGAGAAGACCTCATGGTTCTTCTCGACGGTCACGATGTCGGCATGCCGCGTGACCGACCAGAACGGACCGAACGGACTGTTGGGCTGGTAGTGGACCGGAGCTTCGTTGCGCAGGCGCTCGTAGTACGACTGCCAGAGCCCCTGACGATAGAGGAAAGGGTTGCTGAGGTCGATGTCGGCGAGTTCGACGTCCTCGACCGGCGGGAGGGGGCTCTCGACGAAGATCTTCTTGCCGTTCGTTCCGGTCACCAAACGCCGGGTCTTGTCATACAGGTGTGCACCTTGAATCTGCAGGTCGATCGGGATGGTCGCCTGAACTTTCTCGGTGATTGCTTCAGAAACCTTCATTACGTCTTATTCCTTTTCGCTCGTCATTACATCTGGAACTCGGGCAGTTGGACGATCAAGCCGTCCCACTCCTCGGAGACCGGCATCTGACAGGACAGCCGGGAGGTCGGGTGACGCTCCGGGTTCATCGCGAGCATCTCTTCTTCAGCGGGGCCGGAGAGGCCGACCTTGTCGGTCCATTGCGGATCGACGATCACATGGCAGGTGCCGCACGCGGCTTCGCCTCCGCAGTCGCCGTCGATGCCGGGTACCGCATTGTTGGTCGCGACCTGCATCAGTGACTGGCCTTCATCGAGAGGCACCTGGTGCTTGTCGCCGTCGTGGGAGACAAAAGTGACAACGGCCATTACCGACTCCTCTTAAGTTGCCCTGAATGTGAATACTTGTTAACAGGATTGTCCAATCCGAGCGCTTCCGCTATGTTTGCGCGGATCAGGAACTTGTGGATTGGGCTCAGGGGGCACGATCGGTGAAGTTCAGCAACGCCGGTGTGCCTCCGGTCGCGTTCGTGCAAATGCTGGAGAGCCAGGCACTCGACCCGGACGCCGTCGCGCGGCTTCGCACCATCATGGCGCGCGAGGGAACCGACGAGGCGACGCTGATGCAGCACGATGTCCAGGCGCCACTGCGGTGGTTTCGCGATCTGTACCCCGATCTAGACGTCGACCGGGCAACCCTGCTCGGCTTCTCGTTTGCAGGACAGGCACAGTTGACATCTTTCGGCCCGTTGAGCGTCCCGCTGGTCAGCGCAGGCTCGGTAGCCGAGATCGTCGAGCTGCTCACCTATCTACCGTTGATCACCACGGCGATCAATGCACAATTCCGTCCAAACGACCAAGGTCTCACCGTCGGGCTCTGGGGGCACACAGGCGATCGGGCCCTGGACTGCTTAGCAGTCACATATACCGGCTTGGCGTTGTTACGACTGCTGGACATGCTCGTCAGTGACGCGCTGACCGTCACGCTCCACTTGAGTTGGTCAGCGCCGGTCTCCCTGAACAAACTCGCGGCAGAGATGGTACTAGCCGGGCGCCTGTTCTTTGACGCACCGATGTCCTACCTTCATGTTCCCGTCAACGCGCTCAATGAAGTGTGCCGGTTCTCCGATCCCCTTGCGTATCGACTCGCCGTCGCCGAGCTGAGGCGGACCCTCGACGAGCAGAGCGGAGCCACGTCCTTCTCCAAGAAGGTGAGACGGTTGTTGGACGAGGATCCCGGACAGCGAAGTTGCCAGCGGGTCGCAGACGAACTCTCGGTATCCACCAGCACACTCAAACGCCGGCTCGCCGAAGAGGGCACCACCTTTCGCGAGTTGCGCCAGTCGTGTCTGCGGGAGAGCGCGATGATGCTGTTAATCACCCGATCAATGTCGGCAAGCCAGATCGCGACCGAGCTCGGATACGGCGATCTTGCTAACTTCTCACACGCCTTCAAGCGATGGACCGGCCGCTCTCCGAGCGAGTACCGACGCTCACAACGCTGAGGATGTCCCCGCACGCCCGGAGATAGCCGGTCATGGGTAGCTTCTTCTTCTGAAAAGATGTAACCGGTGCTTAAGAATCAGCCACGACGTCACCGAACGGCCGTGGAGGCCGCTGACCGAAGTCGAGTGAGTCATCAGTAGCAGGCCAAACCGTGCCCGACACGGCGACTGAACGGCAGAGCCGGGCGCTGGTGTGAATAGTCATTCGCTATTGTCGATACATGCCAGCGAAGACAGTCCGCACCGAACTCACCTCGGGCGCCATCGAAGGATTCACGCGGGACGGCGTCAATCGCTGGCGTTCCATTCCCTACGCCAAGCCACCAGTCGGCGCGCTGCGGTTCAAGGCTCCCCAGCCGGTCGAAGCGTGGGACGGCGTCCGACCCTGCCACCGATTCCGCTACTGCGCTCCACAGCCCCGCCGATACACCATCGTCGGTCCGGGCAAGTTCCAGCCCATGAGCGAGGACTGCCTCACCCTCAATGTCGTTGCACCCGACGGCGGCTCGGACCGACCTCTGCCCGTGATGTTCTTCATTCACGGCGGGGCGTACTTCCTGGGCAGTTCCGCGACACCGATCTATGATGGCGCGTCGCTTGCCCGCAGCGGTTGCGTGTACGTATCGACAAACTACCGCCTCGGCGCGCTAGGGGCTGTCGACCTGTCGTCGCTGTCCACCGCAGACATCCATATTGACGACAACCTCTACTTGCGTGACCTCGTGTCGGCGCTCAGGTGGGTACGCGAGAACATCGCGGCATTCGGCGGCGATCCCGATAACGTGACGATCTTCGGAGAGAGCGCGGGCGCGCACGCCGTTACCACTTTGCTGGCCGTGCCAGCGGCTAAAGGGCTTTTCGCACAGGCTATCTCACAAAGTCCGGCCGGCGCGCTATCCCGCTCCCAGGAGCTGGCCGCGGAGTTCGCCGCCAAGTTCGCATCCATTCTCTGCGCCGACGAGCGGGAGCCCGCCCGCCTCCTGTTGGCGGCGCGTCCGGCTCAACTGGTGAATGCATTCGATCGCTTGCTCACCACGAGTGCATCGGACCTTGCTGGCGGTTACCCGGTGGGATGCACATTCGGAACCGACTATCTACCGTCCGAGCCCATTCAAGCGATGCGCGACGGCAAGGCGTACCGTGTGCCGCTGATCGTCGGTACGAACGCCGACGAGGGCCGGTTGTTCACTCGCTTCCTCAAACTCCTCCCGACGAACGAAGCCAAGATCGAAGCGTTACTAGCGGGAGCGGAACCCACCTGTCGCGAGCGAATTACTGCTGCCTATCCCGAATATCCGGCCCCCGATGCCTGTATCCGACTGGGGGCCGACTTCACATTCGGATCGACACTGTGGCAGCTCGCGGATTCCCACAGTCGGCACGCCCCCACATATCTGTACCGCTATGACTTCGCCCCGCGAACTCTGCAATGGGCCGGGCTGGGTGCCACCCATGCGACGGAGCTTCTTGCGGTGTTCGACGCCTACCGCACGCCGCTCGGTCGGCTACTCAGCGCCGGAGCCGATCGCCGCTCGGCCCTACGCGTGAGCGACGACATGCAAGGGCGCTGGGATGCTTTCGCACGCACCGGAGTTCCAGGAGACGGCTGGCCGCGCTACACCAGCGACGCCCGTCCGGTCCTCGTCTTCGATCGCGCTTCGCGAGTGGACAACGACCCCCACGCCGACCGCCGGAAAGCATGGGAAGGTTTTCAAGTCCTCGGACGCTGACGAGCGGTTCCCCGCGGCGACGCATGCGTTCACAGCATTTGGCACCGATTGTTTCTGGGAGCCAAGGGTGAAACGGTGGCAAGGAGCACCTCCGGCGTGCCAATCCCAAAAGGCCGAAGAGGGCCACATTCTTGCCGAGGACTTGACGTACGAATGCAACCCCGTGTTGCGGCCTTGGGATCCGATCTCGTCAATCGCTCGAACCGAATGCGGCCGACGAGGTGGCGAACCCAACATTTACGGAGCTGGCCACGCCGGTCGGGTTGCGCCGCCGGACGCAACGCGTTCGCTCACCAACTGGTCCTCGCGACATTCTGCCGGGTAACGTACTGCGAGTGAACGAGCCCTCACATCGGGAGGGCGGGTGCCGATCAGGACGGGGATTGATGAGCGAGGAAGCGATCACCTACGAGGTCGTCGACGGGGTGGCCTGGTTGACGATCAATCGCCCCGAGGCACGGAACGCGCTCAACGGGGCGGTCCGGCAGGGACTGTTCCACAGCGTTCACCGCTTCAACGCCGACGACTCCGCCAAGGTTCTGGTGCTGACCGGGGCAGGCGATAAGGCGTTCTGCGCCGGAGGGGACCTTAAAGAGATGGCGGAGACGGCGCTCACGGTTCCGCCGCCAGACTTCGCGCCGCAATTCGGGCGCAACATCCAGGTCGCCAAGCCGACCATCGCCGCGGTGAACGGCGTCGCCTTCGCCGGCGGATTCCTACTGGCCCAGCAGTGCGACCTCGTCATCGCAGCCGAGCACGCCAGGTTCGCGGTCAGCGAGGTCAAGGTAGGCCGCGGCTCGCCATGGGCTGTCCCGCTGTCGTGGCTGCTGCCGCCGCGGATTGCGCTGCAGATTTTGATGACCGGCGACCCGATCACTGCCGAGCGCGCCCGCGAGGTAGGCATGGTGAACGAGGTCGTGCCCGCAGCGGAGCTGCGGGTACGAGTTCAGGAGATCGCCCTGCGGATCGCTTCCAACGCACCGCTGTCCGTACTCGCGGCAAAAAAGACCGTATACCTCTCCGCAGCGCACCACCTGACGGAGGCCTACGCCCACGCCGACCAGATATGGGAGCCGGTGTACCTCAGCGCCGACGCGCTAGAGGGTCCCGCCGCGTTCCGCGAGAAGCGCACACCGGTTTGGAAGGGACGTTAGACGTGGCCGTGCCGATGGAGTCCTTGATCACCGACATCGGGGCGGAAACGGCCGAGCTGTGGTCACTGATCGCCGAGCTGCCCGAGGGGCAAGCCGGGTGGGACGCGCCCACCCCCGCGGCAGGCTGGGCGGTCCGCGATCAGATCAGCCATCTTGCGTTCTTCGACGACGCCGCGGTGCGCTCAGCCACCGACCCCGAAGGGTTCACGGCCGAGGTGCTGCCCATGCTCGCCGACGGCCGGATCTCCCCGGACACCATCGCCGAGCGCTACCGGCCGATGCCGACAGCGGAGCTGCTGTCCTGGTTCGACGGCGCGCGCCGCGCCCTCGTCGCTGCCTTCGCAGCGATCGACCCCTCGATGCGGGTGCCGTGGTTCGGCCTCCCTATGAGCGCGGCTTCCTCGCTGACCGCGCGGATCATGGAGACCTGGGCGCACGGTCAGGACATCGCCGACGCGCTGGGAGTGACCCGTGTGCCCTCGGCCCGGTTGCGCCACGTCGCCCACATCGGCGTGGGAGCGCGGGCGTTCAGCTACATGGCCAACGGCCTGGAGGTGCCCGAGGAACCCGTCCGTGTCGAGCTCACCGCACCGGGGGGCACGCTGTGGACCTGGGGCCCCGACGGCGTGCCCAACCGGGTCACCGGCACTGCGCACGACTTCTGCCTGCTCGTCACCCAGCGCAGGCATCGCGACGACACCGCACTGCACGTCACCGGTCCGCTCGCCGAACAGTGGCTCTCCATCGCGCAGGCCTTCGCCGGACCTCCCGGTGGCGGGCGCACCGCAGGACAGTTCGACGGAGGTGTGTCGTGAGGGACCCGGTACGCATCGGAAATTGCTCGGGCTTCTACGGCGACCGGATCGCCGCGGCGCGGGAGATGGTCGAGGGCGGGACGGGCGAGCAGAGCATCGACGTGCTGTGCGGGGACTACCTCGCTGAACTGACGATGCTCATCCTGGCGAAGGCCCAGGCGAAGGATCCGGCGGGCGGTTACGCGCGCACGTTCCTGACCCAGATGGAGCAGGTGTTGGGCACCTGTTCCGACCGCGGTATCAAGATCGTGGCCAACGCCGGTGGGCTCAACCCGGCCGGGCTGGCCGTCAGATTGCGCGAGCTTGCGGACCGGCTCGGTATCACCGTCCGGATCGCCCACATCGAAGGTGACGACTTGCGCGGGAACCTCTCCGCGATCACCCCTGCGGTCGGTGAGGTCAAGCCGGTCTCGGCCAACGCCTACCTCGGGGGTTGGGGTATCGCCGAAGCGCTGGGTGCGGGCGCCGACGTCGTCGTCACCGGACGGGTGACAGACGCCTCGCTGGTCGTCGGCCCGGCCGCCTGGTGGCACGGGTGGGAGCGCACCGACTGGGACCGGCTCGCCGGTGCCGTCGTGGCCGGCCACGTCATCGAATGCGGACCACAGGCCACGGGCGGCAACTACGCCTTCCTCGACGAGATCACCGACCGTCGCTACCCGGGCTTCCCGATCGCGGAGGTGGCGGCCGACGGCTCGTCGGTGATCACCAAGCACGCCGACACCGGGGGGCTGGTGTCGGTCGGTACGGTCACCGCCCAGCTGCTCTACGAGATCGCCGAGCCGGCCTATCTGGGGCCCGACGTGGTGACTCACTTCGACACGATCTCGCTGGCCCAGCAGGCCGAGCACCGGGTGGCGATCACGGGTGTCACCGGCAGCCCGCCACCGGAGACGCTCAAGGTGGCGCTGAACGAGGTCGGGGGCTACCGGAACACCATGACGATGGTGCTCACCGGCTTGGACCTGGAGGCGAAAGCCGCGTTCGCGCAGCAGCAGCTGTTCGACATCCTCGGCGGCCGGGGATCCTTCGCCGAGGTCGACGTCCGGTTTCTGCGTTTCGACACACCGGACGCCCCCACCAACGACCAGGCGTGCGCGCACTTGCGGATCACGGTCAAGGACACCGACCCGCGCAAGGTCGGCCGGGCGTTCTCGAGCGCAATCATGGAGATCGCTCTGGCCGGGTATGCCGGCTTCCACACCACCACGCCACCCACGTCGGAGTCAGTGTTCGGCGTGTATCGCCCAGCGACCGTGCCCCGGTCGAGCGTGACGCAGGTCGTGGTGCTGCCCAACGGTGAGCGCCGGAGGATCGCCGATCCGCCGACCGGTAGCGTGCCGGCCGCGAAGGTCCGGGGCAGCGCGGCAGCCGCGCCGCCGACCGAGCCGACATGCCGCGCGCCGCTGGGCGCGGTTCTGGGCGCGCGGTCCGGCGACAAGGGCGGCAACGCCAATATTGGTCTCTGGGCCCGCGACGACGCCGGCTATGCCTGGGTGCGCGAGCACTTAACCGTCGAGCGACTGCGCGGGCTGCTCGGCCCGGAGGCTGCGCAGCTGCGCATAGAGCGATTCGAGCTGCCCAACCTGCGTGCGCTCAACGTTGTGGTGCACGGGCTGCTGGGGGAAGGCGTGGCATCCTCGACCCGGCCGGATGCCCAGGCGAAGGGCTTGTGCGAGTACCTGCGCTCCCGCATCGTGGACATACCGCAATCCCTTGTCGGCGCGACCTGACAAATCCCGAATTTGGAGTAGCCGGGCCACTCTGTCGACGTATCGCCAATCAAGTCGCCGTCCTCTGCCTGCTGCTTGACGTAGCCCCTTTGCCAAAGCCGTGTTGCCGAACGATGTGATGACGATCGGATGACGCCAACAGCGTCCGGCAGACGGAGAGATGGCTTTGTCCAGTTCCTTGCCGAACTGGACATCCAAAGAGGGCGCAGCGATCTGCCCACGCGGTTGCCGATCTTGGCCAATGAGCGGGCACATCCACGAATGGGGATCACACGCGCAGGCGCCAGCCACCTGCCACTGGGCGTCTACATTTCAACTCAACCTGGGATTGTGAGCAGGTGTTAACGTTCGTAGTGTAGCTCCCGGCGCTGCAGTGCTGCGCGAGCCCTGGTTGCGAGCGAAGGAAGGTAGTAGTGAACAAGGTGGTCGTTGCCGGACGTACCCGGGTCGGCGGCGAACGTCGGGAACGGATTCTCGCCTCTGCCACCGAGTTGATTGCCGAGCGGGGCTACCACGCTGTCTCCATGGCCGACATCGGCGTTGCATCAGGGGTTGTCGGGCCGGCCATCTATCGCCATTTCAACAGTAAGAGCGATCTACTGGCGGCCCTCTTCGAGCGAGTGGTGGACAAACTCCTTAAGCGTGCGACGGCGATCGTCGAGCAGTCCCGCGACGAGGCGGAGGCGCTGACCCTGCTGGTGTCAGACCAAGTCGCCTTGGTAATGGATCAACGCGAGCTGGCAATGGTGTATTACCGCGAAGTGCACAATCTGTCGGATCAGCACCAGAGCCGGTTGCGCCGAAAGCAGCGACTCTATCTAGAAGAGTGGGTACACCTCGTCGGAGAATTGCGGCCCGCGGTCGATGAGATTGAACTTCGGGCGATGGTTCATGGAGCGATCGGAGCCATTCAATCGATCTTGCACTACCGCGGCACTGGCCTGGCTCCCGAACAGACCTCTGCGCTGCTCGTTGCGATGGGTCACGCCGTGCTCGGCGTCCCCGCGTCTAGCTACCAGATGGGTGCCGTGACCACTGCTCGATCCTGTCCTCGTCCTGGCACGCCGCAGCACTAGGGACATTCTGAGGGTGTCAGCAACACACGAAGACGACTTCGCTCAGTATGGTCTGCTCGACGGTCTCGAGGGCAACAGCCGCCAGGAGAGGACTGATCTTATTGCCTGGCTGCATGCCCAGGGCTTCACGACTGATCAAATCCGACTGGCGGCTCCAACCCCTCTCCTGCTTCCTACCAGCCGCGTACTGGGTGATGAGGGGCGGTACATCTCTCTGCGCGAGCTGAGCACAGAAACCGGAATGGACCCAGAGCTCCTCACACGGCTGCTCGATGCTGCCGGCCTCCCTCGACCGGAAGACCCCTGCAACGCGGAACTGCTTCGTGCCGACGGTGACGCAATCGCACGCGCACGACACTTCATCGACATGGGCGTTAATCCAGACGAAACAGTCGCCATATTGCGGGCCCTCACGGCAGGCATCGGGCAGGCCACAGAGATGATGCGTGACTTCGTGCTGAACATGTTGCTTGTTCCGGGGGGGGGAGCGAGATCCAACTCGCTGACGCCCTCCAAGAGTTCGCACGACGAGCGAGGCCAGACTTGTTATCCGCGGTTGGCGAACTTTTCCTCATGAGTCTGAGGTGAGCCCTCTGTAGTGGTCCAGTCGTTGTGGGACTCTGTTGTCCGAGTGTTCGGGCAGGAAGAATCACCAACGAGATGGCATCGAACAAGCGCCGGCGGCATACGCCGGATCAGATCATCCGCAAGCTCGCCGAGGGCAACAAGCTGCTCGGGACGGGTCAGGAGCTGGCCGAGGTCTGTCGGCATCTGGAGATCGCGGAATCGACGTGGCATCGCTGGCTGGCGCAATACGGCGGCATGAAGGCCAACGACGCCAAACGCCTCAAGGAGCTCGAGGCCGAGAACGCCCGGCTGAAGAAGCTGGTCGCCAATCAGGCCCTCGACATCGACATGCTCAAGGAGATCGGGTCGGGAAACTTCTGACCCCGAACCGCAAACGCCGCGCAGCGACCATGCTGTGTGAGCGGTTCGGGGTGTCGCAACGCCGCGCCTGCACCGTGGTCGGCCTGCACCGCTCCACGATGCGGCTGACGCCATCACCGGTCACCACCGAGGAGGCCGAACTGCGGGCCTGGCTGCGACGGTTCTCTACCGACCGGCCGCGGTGGGGTTGGCGCCGAGCAGCGAAGATGGCCCGCCGGGCGGGCTGGCAGGTCAACAACAAGCGCATCCGCCGGCTCTGGCGCGAGGAGGGCCTGCGGGTTCCGCAACGCCGCCGCAAGAAGCGCTTGACGGGCATCGGGGTCGCAGTGGGCGCAATGTCGCCCATCTGTCCGAATGTGATCTGGGCGATGGACTTCCAGTTCGACACCACCGCCGACGGCCGCACCCTCAAGATGCTCAACGTCATCGATGAGTTCACCCGCGAGGCCTTGGCGATCGAGGCCGACCGATCCATCGACGCCGACGGCGTCGTCGCCGTGCTGGACCGCCTCGCTTTGATGCACGGGGCGCCGCACTATGTGCGCTTCGACAACGGGCCGGAGTTCGTCGCGCATGCTGTGGCTGATTGGTGTCGATTCAACAGTGCTGGTTCACTTTTCATCGATCCCGGCTCACCGTGGCAGAACGCCTTCATCGAATCGTTCAACGGCCGACTGCGTGACGAACTGCTCAACTCGTGGCGCTTCGACTCGCTTCTGGAAGCGAGGGTGATCATCGAGGACTGGCGCCGCGATTACAACGCTAACCGGCCCCACACCGCCCACGGGGAGCTCACCCCTGCCGAGTTTGCCCTACAGTGGGCCACGACCCACCAACCGAAAGTCGCATAACGACTGGACCACCAAACGGGTCCCCCTCAAGTCTCCGCAGTTCGTTGGAGGCAGAGGCGATCACCGCCGCAGAACGAGCAGCAGGACGGCTGCCGGAAGCGCGCGAGATAACCGTTGCATTCGCCGACGTGGTGGGGCTTACCGAATTGGGCGAAAAGCTTCAGCCCGACGATTTGGAGAGGCTCGCGAATCGACTTGCGACTGCTGCGCGCGATGCAGCCAACCCACCGGTGAGATTCGTAAAATCCATCGGGGACGCGGTCATGCTGGTCTCGTCACAACCGACGCCGCTGGTAACGACGATGCTGGACCTGGTCGACAGCGCGTCGGCAAACGACCTGCCTTCCTTGAGGATTGGCGTGGCGTCCGGGTCAGCGGTCTCGCGGGCGGGCGACTGGTTCGGCAACCCCGTGAACCTGGCCAGCCGAGTGAGCGCGGCGGCGCGGCCAGGGGCAGTGTTGGTGGCGGACTCGACGCGGGCGATCGTCGACGACGACGCAGGCCTCCGGTGGTCGTCCGCCGGCGCATACCGTCTGAAGGGCGTCAGCAGCAAGGTCAACCTGTCGCGGGTGAGGCGCGCCCAGGCGGCTGAGTACCCCGTTTGAATCGAGCTCACTAGCGCCCGCCTAATGAACAAGTCAAGACCTACTTGATAAGCCGAACGCCACCTCGCTATCGCGGCCCCTCGTAACCAATCTAGCGGTCGAATTCGATCTAAAGCGACCGAGCAATGATCTCCTTCATAATCTCGTTTGTCCCACCGTAGATCTTCTGAACGCGAGCATCGGCCCACATCCTGCCGATGGGATACTCGGTCATATAGCCGTAGCCGCCGTGGAGCTGCAAGCAGTCATCAAGGGCGACCATCGCACGCTCAGTAGTCCACCACTTCGCCATCGCGACAGTGGGGATGTCGAGTTCACCGCGCAGATGGCGGGCGACGCAGTCGTCGATGAAAACGCGGCTGATATGGGCATCGGTGGCGACCTCGGCAAGTTTGAACTTGGTGTTTTGGAAGGCGAAGACAGGCTTGCCGAAGGCATGCCGATCCTTGGTGTATTCAACAGTGAACTCGAGCGCTGTTTCTAGTACTGTCACTGCACCAAGCGCAAGGATCAATCGCTCTTGGGGAAGTTGCTGCATCAACTGAATGAATCCCAGTCCTTCAGTCGTACCCAGGAGGTTCTCTACGGGAATGTGCACGTCTTCGAAATAGAGCTCGGAGGTGTCCTGGCCGCGCTGACCGACCTTGTCCAACACCCGACCCCGCCGGAAGCCCGGCCGATCGCCTTCGACCAACACCAACGAGATTCCGTTAGCTCCGGCAGTCGGGTCGGTCTTGGCGACGACGATGATCAAGTCGGCCTGAGCGCCATTGGTGATGAATGTCTTGGAACCGTTGACAACGTATTCGTCTCCAACGCGCAGTGCCTTGGTCGTAACAGATTGGAGATCGGAGCCCGTGCCTGGCTCCGTCATCGCAATCGCGCCAACCATCTCACCAGTTGCCAGTCGGGGCAGAAAACGTTCCTTCTGCTCGTCGGTGCCATACTCGAGCAGGTAGTGGGCGACGATTCCGCTATGCAGCGCCGCACCCCATGCTGAATCACCGATGCGGGCCTGTTCCTCGATCAAGACCGCCTCATGGGCGAATGTTCCACCACCTCCGCCGTACTGTTCGGGGATTGACATGCACAGCAACCCCAGATCACCCGCCCGGGTCCACAGGTCTCGATCCACGTGGTGCTGCTCGATGAAGCGGGCACTGTGCGGCGCGATCTCCTTCTCACAGAACGTGCGCGCCAAATCGCGGAGTGCATCGAGGTCGTCGTCCATCCAGCTAGAGCGATTGGCTGCCATTAGAGAGTCCTCACTGTTATTACTTGCGCACCGATCCCGCAATGGGTCTCGCTACACGCTTATGGGTACATGGTGTACCACGAAACGGACACTGGGTACAACACGTACCCAGAACTTTCCAGAGCGCGGGGCGCTACGGTGAGCATCGTGGAGCGAAAGCAATGGGCGGACACCACAGCGGGACGCCGTGCAACCAGTAAGTTGCCAGGCCGCGAACTACGTCGTGAACAGATCATCGAAGCAGCGCTCAGCGCAATCGAAGACAACGGACCCCACGCACTCACCGGCCAGATCGCAGACAAGGCCGGTTTAGTCCGCACGCACTTTTACCGCCACTTCGCAAGTAAAGAAGAACTCGATCTGGCCGTCGCCCGCCACGTCCACCGCGAACTCACTGCAAAGATTCGCCTAACTCTGGATGTGCAGGGATCACCGCTAGACGTGATTCGCGCGCCGGTCACACAGCACGTCATATGGGCTGACGAACACCCCAACCTCTATCGGTTCTTGGTGAACCGACACTATCGGCGCAGCACCGAGAAAACCTCGCCCGGCACCAGTGCATTCGCCTCCGAACTCGCCGTCGCGGGTGCCCGTTACTTTCCTCGCTACGGCGAGGACTCAGAGGCGGCAGACCGCAATGTCGCCGCCATCATGGGCCTGATGGACGCTTCGGTCCTATGGTGGCTGGACCATCGCGACTCCACTCGTGACGAACTCGTCGTTCGATTGACACGGCAAACCTGGTTGATAATCAATGACAGGCTGCAGGAACTGGGATTCCAGCTTGATCCCCACTTACCACTCTGCGAACCGAAAACCTCATCAGGTACAACTCGAGCCTCCCCACGCTAAACCCTCCGTCTTAGACACCGCCATCAACGATGATTGCGTTGGCGCCGCTCACCAACGCCGCGCATCAACGCGAAAGCTTTCAACCCGAGCGACGGCGCAGCATCGCTAGTGCGCGCAACTACGCCGCGCCACCGAGGAACTACCCGGAATATCTGGCGACTCTCCAGCAACTCGAGTCCTGCGCGGGCCACGGCCGCCGCATCCATTGGACGAGGTCCGGCGAACAGTAGCGCCGCCCCAGGGTCGGCGACTCGGTCGGTGACCATTTTCGTACTCACCACGTCGGGGCATAGCGCCCGGGCACGGATTTGCAATCCCGCATGGTCAAGATCGCCTTGCAGCGATGTGGTGAACGACAATACGGCGGCTTTAGTGGCTGCGTACATCGCGAGTCCAGGGATGGGGGCCAGAGCCGAGAGCGACGCGATGTTGAGGATCGCACCCCCACCTGCGCCCATGGCGGCAACTGCCGCGTGTGACCCGGCAACGACACCTCGTACATTTACATCGAGGATCGACGCAATCTCGGCATCGCTGTGACTCCAGCTGTTACCCGCGATTAGGATCCCAGCGTTGTTTACCCACACCGCCAGAGGGCCAGCGGCTAAAGCCTGAGCAGCGACTTCCCGATGACCCGACGGATCTCGTACGTCGTGCGTGGCGCTCCAAGCGCCACCGCCGACCTCGGTGGCAGCGCGCTCCGCCGCGTCGCCATCGACATCCGTGAGCAAAACCTTGTGACCGGCAGCGGCGAGTTGTCTCGCGATCTCCAGACCAATCCCTCGACCTGCTCCTGTGACGACGGCTGTTGATGGTTCTAGCATGACCATCCTTTCCGGCAGTTTGCGTAGGTTTGCCGACTACGGTTCGCCGGGGTTTGTTGAGGATCTCCGAGGCCACTTGGAGGACTGCGTCGATTCTGCCGGCGCCCTGTGAGGGCGATGTGCTCGGCCAAGCACTCAAAAGTCTCGTGGAATGACCTAGATATCATCGGCGACACAACGTAATAGGTAGGCCGTCGACAGGGACAGGCAGGGACGTATTGTCCCACCGAACGCGGTAGCCGTCATCCAGACTCCAGGTGAATTCCCGCAGCATCTCGTGCAGTATTGCCTTCACCTCCAAGGTGCCGAAGTGCATCCCGATGCACTTGTGCGCGCCTCCTCCGAACGGAAGCCAGGCGAAGCGGTGGGCGTGATCCTCGCGCCGTGGCGGCTCGAATCGCGTTGGGTCAAACCGGTCCGGCTCGGTCCACACTGTGGGCGCAAAGTGGTTGACCGCAGGCGTGATGGCGACAAGCACTCCGGAGGGGACGTAGTAGCCATCAATTGCGGTGTCGGTCACCGTCTTACGCATAACCAACGGTACCGGTGCAACTAGTCTGAGCGACTCCTTGATGACCAAGTCCATCGCCGTGAGCCCCTCCAGGTCCTCAATGTCCGGCAGATCGTCGCCTAGACGGTCAGACTCAGCACGAAGTCGATCCTGCCATTCAGGATTCTTCGCCAAGAAGTACGCCACAGCGGCAGTGGTGATCGTTGACGTGTCATGAGCGGCCATCATCAGAAAGATCATGTGATTTATGATGTCCGCATCAGTGAAGCGTTCGCCGTCCTCGGCGCGCGCCTCACATAGCGCGGCGAATAAATCATCATTCTGCCCCGAGCGTGCCGCCGGTAAGTGCCGGGCGAAGTACGCCTCCAGCAACCGGCGACCGCGCACTCCGGCGCGGTACCGCGTCCCGGGCAGAGGAGCACGCACGATCGCACTGGCAGCGCGGACGGTTGCTACAAAGGCTCGATTTACTGAACGGCTGTCCTCTTTCCCGCGGCCGCCCATGAACACATCGGTTGCCACGTTGAGCGTCAAATCCTTCAACAGGGGATACAAGCGGACACCCGAACCGGTCGGCCACTTCGGTACGCTAGAACGAACCGATGGCCCGACCTGCTTGACATAACCGGTTAGTCGCGGACGTGTGAACGCCTCCTGCATGATTCGCCGATGCATCAGATGCTCATCGAAGCTCATCAGCATCAGCCCCCGATGAAAGAACGCATCGATGAGAAAACCCCAACCATCTTGCGAGAAAGCCTTGGCTTTGGTGGTGAGTGCTTCTTGAGTTGCCTGCGGTCCCGCAATGACGACCATCTTGGTGCCAAACGCCCCCATCCACGAGACCGAACCAAATCTCTCGTACCGCTCTCTACTGAGGTCAGAGCCGAAGCGAATGTAGTCCAGTGTGTGGCCAACGAGAGGCAATCCCTGATCGCCGATAACTGGCTTCAATCCGCTACCTGTCGGCGGCGCGGCAAGTTCGCGAACCGGCCATCGTCGACTCACCTCCTGGATAGCGCGCTCGACGCGCTGCGGGAGGGGATTCAGTAGTACCGACGACAGACGGTCACGGGACTTGCTTGCCGAACCGGACGGCGATTTGGTCATCGAGTGCCCCCTTGATGTTGTTTCTCGCATTATCGGAAGGATTTCACCCATCGTTTACACCGGTGACCACCCTGTCAACGGCGATCACAGTTGCCGCTCGAATGTCAGCGACTCCCCGCCGTCCTCGGATACCCGTCACTGAACAGAGCCGCCACTAGTCGACGCTATCGGCCCCGCTGGGGGCATAGGGCATGTCGGCCAGATGGGTGTTGGCCGGCTCGGGTGTCCCCCTGCGCGACGAGTTCGCGGGCGCGGGACGCGACAGGACGTAAGCGCGCCGCTTCGGCCTGCGCGCACGAAGGCGATACAGGAAGGTCGGGCTGGGCCAGTTGGTGGATATCGAACCGCGCGCCGAGCGATACCAGCTCGTGCACATAGTCCACACGGATTTGTCCAGGCGGCGACCCAACCGGTCGTTGAAGCGCTTCTCCACGTCGGCACGCACCTCGATGACACTTCGCGGATGGGCACGGAGAACCTTCATCAACCTGACGATGTGTCGGGCCTGCGACTCGAGCATGTAGACAATCGACCCGGATCCCACGTTGGTGTTCGGCCCGTACATCATGAGGAAATTCGGGAAATCTGGCACCGACAGGCCGTAGTAGGCGTGCGCGCCATCTGCCCACACGTCCGACAATGTTCGGTCCGAACGGCCGTGGACCTCCATCGGGGAAAGAAACTCGGTGGCACTAAAGCCGGTGCCGTAGATGATGACGTCGGCGGCATGGAATTCGCCGTCCACCGTGCGAATTCCGCCGGGTTCTACTGCCTCAATATCGTCGGTCACCAGTGCGACGTTGGGACGGGCGAGTGCGGGGTAGTAGTCGCTGGAGAACAGGATCCTCTTGCATCCGGGCGCATAGTCCGGTGTCAGTTGGGAACGCAGCCGCGCGTCGTGCACCTGGCGACCTAGGTGCCTGAGGGCGACGCCGCCAAGGACTCGCGCCACTGGCTTCGCATCGACGAGTGCCAACGCCAAGAACTCGAATATCGTCCAGATCATCAGACGTTCGCTGAGCCGCAGAATGGGTAACTTGCGCAGCAGTTGGTGATGCCGCCCACCGTACTGACGATCGAATTTGGGCAGCACCCATGGGGCTGACCGTTGGAAAACATCCAAGTGCGCGGCGCATGCAGCGACCACCGGGACGAATTGCACCGCACTTGCGCCAGTGCCGACGACCGCAATGCGCTTGCCGCTGAGATTCAGATCGTGGTCCCAATTGGCGGAATGAAACGACGGGCCCGCGAACCCCGACATTCCAGGAATGTTCGGGATCGAAGGGCGCGACAGCTGTCCCACGGCCGAAATGACGACATCACACTCCAATTCTTCGTTGGAAGTCGTGGTCAGACGCCATGTGTTCGAGCGCTCATCGAAGGCTGCCTTGGCGACTTCGGTCTTCGTCCGAAGGAGGGGCAGCAATCCACTTTCGTCGACGACGCGGCGAAGGTAGGCGAGGATGTCGCGTTGTTCCGCGTAACGCCGGCCCCACGTGGGATTTGGCGCCGAGGAGATCGAGTACAGCTGCGACGGGACATCACAGGCAGCCCCCGGGTAGGTGTTCTCCCGCCAGACTCCCCCGACACCATCGCCCTTTTCGACGATGAGGACCCTGTCGAACCCCGCGCGTGTGAGGCGGAGTGCCAGGGTAATTCCGGCGAAGCCGGCGCCGATGATGACGATCGAGGGGTTACCAGGGGGATTGTCCTGGGTTTGTTCAAGTTTCACGGGTTTCATCGTTAGCTCATACAACCTTCGTGCTGGGGCGCCTCGTGGTCAAGGCGTGCGCAGGGACGCTGTCAACGGACGGTGGCCGAAGTAGCCAAGAACTCGCCACCGAGCCTGAGGGCCTCACGCGCTTCGGGCAATAGGCGAAACATCGCCTGGAAGACATGGATCTGGCCGCGGAAAACTTGCAACTGCGAGGAGACCCCTGCAGTCTGCAGACGTTTGGCAAAGACTCTGGAGTCGTCGAGCAACATCTCTCGTCCGCCGACCTGAATCAAAGTTGGTGGCATGTCCGTGAGATCAGCGTCGAGCACGCTTATCCTCGGGTCGGCTGGATCGGCGCCCGCCACGTACAGACCCATTGTTCTCGACGCAGAGATGGCGGACGCAAAGGGGTCCCGTCTGCGCAGATCACGGTCCATCGCAAGTTGACATGTCAAATCCAGCACCGGCGACATCAGCAGCATGGCATCCGGCGTCGGCAGTCGATGTTCCCGAGCGCCAAGCGCCGTCGCCGCAGCAAGCTGGCCGCCTGCGGAATCTCCGGCGAGCGCCACCGTGCCAGAAGACGCGGTGATCGCGCTTCCCTCTGTCAACCATCGATAAGCGATCAGTGCATCATCTGCGGCCGCCGGGAAGGGATATTTCGGGACCAATCGATAGCGCACGGCAAATACCGGCCTGCGGGCGGCCGCGGACAGTTCGCTGATGAGGCCACGGTGGGTCTCGGGAGAGCACATAGAAAATGCGCCGCCGTGTATATAAAGAATCGGCGGAGCATCCGAGGCCACGTTGGCCGCCTTGACCCAGTCGCCTCGCACACGTTCACCGGCGAAGGGCGTGTCTACCTTCTCGACACTGATTGCGCGCCTTGGCCGCGACACCACGAGTGTTCCCCGTAGCACGCGGTCCATGACCGCGAAGCCATGCTCGTTGGCCGGAATCACCTGCGTGAGAGGTCGAAGAACGCGTCGCGCCGTTGCCGCGACCAGGTGGCTCGCCATGCTCGGATTCGGCCTGGCAGGTGAACTCATCCGGCGGTGACCACCTTCTGTGGGGCAGTGTCCGCCTTTTTCGCCGGTCGTCGTTCGAAACGGTAGTCGGCCAGGTCGAATCGTCGACTGCGCCAGATCGACTCGACCGTCGTCGTCGGACGCAGAGGCACGTCCCCATGCTTGTCGAAGTAATAGCTGTTCGCGCCCGCGCAGCTGTCCTGCCAGAAGACCTGCGTATGCCGCCGTGCCAGCATCTCCGCGAAGAAGCGTTGATTCGCCTCCTCGCGTACCTCGACGTAGTTCGAGCCGGCCGTCCTGGCCTGCCGGAGGCAACGGAGAATGTGACCCGCCTGTGCCTCGATGAGTGCGAAGTAGGACGAGCCGTTGTATCCGTACGGGCCAAACACTGAGAAATGGTTCGGGAATCCTGGCACGCTGACGCCCTCATATGCCTGGAGTCGGTTCTCGTCCCACCACTGTGCCTGGTCTCGGCCGGCGACACCTCTGAGCGAGTAGGTGGGCATGCTGTCCGATTCCATGACCTTGAATCCCGTTGCCAGCACGAGCACGTCGATCTCGTGTCTGGCGCCATCGGCCGTAATTACCGCGGTTTCATCCACCCGGGTGATGGGGTTGGTTTCAAGATGGACGTTGCCGCGGTTGAACGTCTTGAGATATTCGTTGTGAAAGCTTGGCCGCTTGCAGCCCAGCGCGTAGCGCGGTGTCAGCTTATCCCGAACGACCGGGTCTGTGACCTGCCGACGCATGTAGCTGATCGCTGCACGCTCGATCGCCGACGCCAGCGGTATGGCGGTATGGAAGTGCGCTGCGACGGGAAAGGTGAGTTCGACAAACGCCTGGCTGGCTGCCCGCGCGGCGATCTGCGCTCCGGGTGCGAGCCGGAGAAGAGCACTCAGCGGGCGGGGCACCGCGAAGTCGAATTTCGGTAGACACCATATCGGGGTGCGCTGAAAGACGGTGAGTGTGTCCACGTCCTTGGCTATCGAGGGGATCAGTTGCACCGCCGAGGCGCCCGTCCCGATGACGGCGACCCTCTTTCCGGTGAGGGTCTGCTGGTGGTCCCAGCGCGACGTGTGCATCGTGACCCCGCCGAAGTCCCCGACCCCCGGTATGTCCGGCGTTTTTGGTCGCGTGAGAACCCCGGAGGCATTGATGACGAACCTGGCTGTCAGTTCCTCATCTGTCGAGGTGAACAAACGCCACAATGTCGATTCTTCGTCGAACTCAGCCCTCACAACCGTGACTCCGAAGCGGATGCGCGACGCGAGGCCATATTTTTCCACGCAATGCTTCGCGTAGTTCTTCAGTTCGATCCCCGGCGCATAGGTACGTGACCACGACGGGCGTTTCTCAAAGGAGAATTGGTAACTATATGACGGAATGTCTACTGCAATCCCCGGGTAGGTATTCCAGTACCAGGTTCCACCCACCCCTTGGGCCTCATCAACGATGAGGAAGTCTGAGAAACCTTCCTTCAGCAGCTTGATGCCCACCCCGATCCCGGAGAATCCAGCTCCGATGACCAATATCTCGTGGGTGGGGACCTCGTGGGTGGGGACCTCGTACGTAGAGGCTCCGGAGGTGGGGGCATTCTCGTCGCCCGCGACATGGACACTCAAGCGTCTTTCCTCACTCTCGAGGCTGCGCGCTTAGGCGGTACTTTCCCGACGCCCACGTCCAGGATGTCGGCTTTGACGTCAGACCGCGTTGGCAGGGCGCCTGCGCTTTTTCGGCCCTGGGTTACCTTGGCCTTGCGGCCCTGGGCAACCTTGGCCACATTCGAGCCGTTTTGGGCGTGTTCGGTTGGGTGGTGCTCAGTTCGTGCGGTTGTCGGGGTCGTTACATAATCACCCATGTCGACCTTGGACAGTGCGCGCACGAACTGGGTGGCGAAACCGGGGTACATGGTGCCGTTGTATCCGTCATTCGTGAGGTACCAGCTCTTGCAACCCGAATTCCAAGTCGTACTTCCCAACCGCTGCTGTACCTCGCCGTGGTAATTATTTTGCCGATCTTCGCGGACCTCGAGCGTACTGAGATCATTCGCGATGATCGCGCCGATGGCTTTGACGATGTAGTTGATCTCGGCCTCCATGTACACGAGGGCCGAGTTATGGCCGGGCCCTGAATTCGGACCGAAGGTGAAGAACAGATTGGGATAGCCCGCAACGGTGACGCTCCGGTACGCATAGGCGCCCTGGGACCACTCGTCGGAGAGCTCACGACCAGCTGCGCAGATGGGAAAAGGCGTGCCGGCCTTGCATACATCGAAGCCGGTGGCAAAGACGATGCAGTCCACTTCGTGTTCGATGCCATCTGCGGTCCGTATGCCATTCGGCGACAGGGTCGCGATCGGCCATGAGATGAGCTTGCAGTTGTCGCGTTGAAGAGCGGGGTAGTAATCGCTGCTCATCAGCATCCGTTTGCAGCCGGCGCGGAAGTTCGGCGTCAGCTGGCGCCTGAGCCAAGTATCCGATACCTGCCTCCGTAAATTCGCCTTCGCCACCAGCTGGATGCCGGTGGTGACCGGGGTATCCCAGACCATGCCGACGGCCATGAGCTCGTGCACCCAGAACCACGCCTGCCGTGCGGCTTTCTGCACGAGAGGCGCTCGACGAAACGCCGTGCGCGCCCACTGCGGATGGGAGAAGTCGGGCCGAGGGAGGACCCAGCCGGGGGTGCGTTGGAAGACCTTCACCGACCGCGCAGTCTTCACCAGTTCGGGAATGATCTGAACAGCGCTGGCTCCGGTGCCGATCACGGCGACACGTTTGTCGCTCATGTCGTAGTCGTGATCCCAACGCGCACTGTGGATCTTGTGACCATCGAAGGTGTCCAGTCCGCGGATGTCCGGCAGGCTCGCATTCGCCAGCGGCCCACTGGCCATCACTGCGGTGCGCGCCGTGAACTGCGAGCCGTCAGCTGTCTGCGCCGTCCACAGTGCGCTTTCCTCGTCGAACTCCAGACCGGTGACGTTCACTCCGAACCGGATGAAACGCGACAGCGAGTACTTGTCCACCATCGTCTTGATGTAGCCGAGGATCTCGGCGCTGCCCGAATACGCGCGGGACCAGTCCGGATTTTGCTCGAACCCGTAGGAATAGAGCAGCGACGGGATGTCGCACGCCGCGCCGGGATAGGTGTTGTCCCGCCAGGTACCACCCACCTCGTCGGCACGTTCAAGGACAACGAAATCGTCGATACCCTGTTGTAGCAACCGGATTGCGGTTCCCAGGCCGGCGAAACCCGCACCGACGATCAAGACGGTCGTGGTGTCGCTCATCTGGCCACCGGTTCGTAGGTCAGCTCTTCTGTCCACGTCGGTGACTTACCGAGCACCTCGGTGGGGAAGTGGTCGATCGCGGTACCCAGCCGCTGCGAAATGAAATGCAATGGCTGAGAACGCTTGATGCTGGCGGACATGTGAGCCTTCAAGATGTGGTAGCCCGGAACGCGGCGCGTGAACTCACTACGATCTCCGACGTTCTCGTACCGCATCACCGCGTTGTAGAGCTTCTCCTCCGACAATCCCATGGCGTTGAGATTGGTCAACATCCTGGTGAGCAACGGCACGTAGAGGACGCCGCCGAGAAGGATTCTCGGGTCGATGAGCGCCCCCATCGTCTGAGTCGCATGAATGCGCATGGGGCTGGCGCCGAGGTCGTTCAGAACCTGGAATCCCACTGCCAAGTGCCGCGATTCGTCGTTGTTGACCTTGTTGAAGACCTCGGCGCAGAGCGGATCCTGCACCTCGTCGAGAAGGAACTTGAGCAATGCTCCGTCGAGCGCAGTCTCCAAGGCTGGGATCGCCGCTCCGATCACCGTCAGCGGGAGGGCCTCGGCGTATCGGTCGATCCACTCGATGACCAGTCGAATATTCTTGTTCGGCACCGGGATTTCCCCTTCCTCGAGCATCCCCCACCGCTGCATGAGCGCCAGCTCCGCGTTGGCGTGCCGCTGCTCCTCGGCATGGAAATACCGGTAGATGTCACCTAGAGCCTCGAACGGCGCTTTCGGCGCCATGGCGGCGAACGCGCGTGCACCGACGTGTTCTATCCACACCACGTCAGCCATGAACTGCTTCAGTTCGGGCCGCTGCTCATCAGTGATTTTATCGGCGCCCGGCGCATCCCAATCGATGTCGGCCAGCGCCCACTGCCGATTCTTGATCGTCTCGAGCATATCGCTGTATTTGAATGCCATTGGAGTCTCCTTTGTCTTTGTCTGGAATGACTTAGCGCGCGATTCGCTCAACCAAACCGAGCGCACGGGTATACGTGGCAGGCACTGCCCGCTTAAATAACCAGAGAATCTTCGCGTCGACTTGGGGTAGGACGTGCAACTGACCGCGATCGTTCGCGTCCAACGTTTTGCGCGCCACCGATTCCGCCGACACGCCGGTCCACTTCATCAAATTCGTTGCCAGCTTGGCGGCCGACTCCTCAATACCAGGGTTATCGACGATGTTGGTCTTGACAAATGTCGGGCACAGTACAGTCACCGCCACACCAGTACCACTCAGCTCGGCCGCCAAAGTCTCGGATAGCGAGAGCACTCCGGCCTTGCTGACGTTGTAGGCAGCCATCCGAGGCGCCGCTCCGAAACTTGCAGCCGACGCGACGTTGATAATTCCGCCGCTGCCCCTCGCGCGAAGCCGCGGTACGAAGATCTCGCAGCCGTAGATCACTCCCCACAAGTTGATTGAGAGCGTCGTCTCCCAGTCGCGTTTAGCCGTCGCGCCGATGACATTGCCACCGACTCCGATGCCCGCGTTGTTGATCACCAGGCTGGGCGACTCCCCAAACCACTCTTCAGCGCTGTGGGCGAGTTCGCGGACCTGTTCTTCATCGGAGACATCGCACACGATGTCGAGGCCATCACCGCCCGCTTGGACGACGAGACCGACCGTCTCCTTGGCACGCACGGGATCGATGTCGGCGCATACCACCCGCCCGCCTCTGCGGGCGAGCTCTACCGCAAAAGCGCGACCAATTCCACTGCCAGCCCCTGTAACAACCGCGTTCGCGCGGTCACTTCTGCGAGGCGACTTGCCCCACCACAAGAAATCCATCAGTACCGAGTCCTTGGCAGATCGGAGCATGCTGATCCGGTGAACCAAGCCAATCTGCTGCCGCTTGGTGGCAGTGAACACAATTGTGGTCGCATGCCACCAGTTTGGCGGGGGTGCTATGTCTTTGTCAAGATGTATGCGTGCGGACAAAGGCAGCAAGGTGGGGCGGGCGTACAGGCGCCGAACGACGGGCTGACCGGAGGCAGCGCCTAGTCGCCGCCGCAACAGATATCTGGACGGAAAGCGGATGGGCAGCGGTTACCATGCGTGGGGTCTGCTCCAGAGCCGCGCTGAACGACCGCTATTACTATGAGGAGTTCAAGACCCGCGATGAGTTGCTCGTAGCAGCGTGGGACGGTGTCCGAAACCAGATGCTCGGCGAGGTTTCAGCAACGTTTGCCGAACGCGTCGGTCAACCACCTGTCGAGACCATTCGCGCCGCGATCTCGATCGTCGTCCTCCGCATTTCGCAAGATGCCGGCCGAGCCCAGATTCTGCTGACGCAACACGTCGGCAGTTCAACATTGCAAGATCGTCGTGCGGTGGCCTTGCAGGAAGCCACCCAGCTCGTCATGGCCGCCAGCAAGCCGCATCTGAAGCCTGACGCAGACGAAATGGCCTTGCGCATGGACACGTTTGTAGCGGTCGGCGGCTTCGTCGAACTGATCAGCGCCTGGCACGCAGGACTACTCGTCGACGTAAGTCAAGTCGACATCGTCGAACATACGAGCAGACTTGCTGAAACACTGGCTCGCCGCTACGTGGTTGATACGTCTCGCTAGCTGGTACTCGGGATGCAATTTCCCGGTGGCGAAGGCTGCATTGGCCGCAGGGGGCGTGACACACCGTTGACTTACCTTAGAAACGGTGGAAGGTCCGTCTCGTCGACCTGCCAAGCCGACGCTCCTGCTGTCGAATGGCGGCTTCACTCAGAGGCCAATCTGCTTGGCGATGATCTCCTTCATGATTTCGGTGGTGCCGCCCCCGATACCCAGGATGCGCGAATCGCGATAGTGCCGTTCGACCTCGGTCTCGCGCAGATAGCCCATGCCACCGTAGAGCTGCACGGCGGTGTCGACGGCAAGCGCACAGGCTTCCACGGCCTGGTTCTTCGCCATCGAGACCATCCGCACGTCGGTGTCACCCGCGATGATGCGGTCCACGGCGGCGCGGGTATAGGTACGGGCAACGTCTACGGCCGTGGCCATGTCGACGATCTTGTGCCGCACCACCTGTCGGGTGGATAGCGGTCGACCGAAGGTTTCGCGCTGCTTGACCCACTCCAGCGTCAGGTCGAGGCAGCGCTGGGCCGTGGCGTAGCACTGGACGGCGATGAAAGCACGTTCGACTTGGAACTGTTGCATGATCTGCAGGAATCCGCTGCCTTCGGGGCCAACCAGATTGACCACCGGCACGCGCACGTCGCTGAATCCGAGTTCAGCGGTGTCGGAGCACAGCCAGCCCATCTTCTTCAGTGTCCGCGAGACCGCGAAACCCGCGGCGCCACGCTCCACCACGAGCAGTGAAATCCCCGACGGGCCCGGGCCGCCGGTACGCACGGCGGTGGTCACGAAATCGGCGCGGACACCCGAGGTGATGAACAGCTTCGCACCGTTGACCACGTAATGGTCGCCGTCGCGCCGTGCGGTAGTACGGATGCCGGCGACGTCAGAACCGGTGTCGGGTTCGGTGATGCCGAGGCTGCCGATCTTCTCCCCGGCCAGGGTCGGCACCACGAAGCTGCGGATCTGCTCGGGATCGCCCTGCGCGGCCATATGGGGCACTGCGATGTGATGCGTAAGTAGGCTGGCCAGCAAGCCCGAGGAGCCGCCGGCCTCCATCACGGCCTCGGTGAGCAGCACCAGGTCGCGCAGGTCACCGCCGGAGCCACCGATCTCTTCCGCGAACCCGATGCCCAGCAACCCCGCTGCGGCTGCGCGGCGGTGGAGTTCTCTAGGGAGTTCTCCGGCGTCCTCCCAGTCTTGCAGGTGAGGAACGATCTCCTTCTGGGTGAACGACATGGCGAGGTTGCGCAACGAGATGCGCTCGGGCGTCATCCACGGGTCGGCTGCGGCCGCCTCCGCTTCCCGCTGATCCGGCTGTTTCATGTGAGTTGCTCCTGCTGTGATCACTCGGGGACGGCACGATTGCCACGTCGACCCCATTGTCGTCGAATGTTAATGACCGATAACGTAGCGTGTCAGGAGATCGACGTTGATGTCACCTGGAGGAAAGTTGATTGACGTCCTGCCCGACCGGGTCGACACCCGCGCGCCGGTATACCTCGAGAATCGCGAGGGACTCATCGCGCAGCTCCATGCGCTCGCCGAACAGCTGGCGTTGGCCAACGGTGGCGGCGGCGAGAAGTACGTCGCCCGGCACCGTAGCCGCGGCAAGATGCTGGCTCGGGAGCGCGTCGAGCTGCTCATCGACCCCGACACGGCCTTCCTGGAACTCTGTCCGTTCGCGGCGTGGGGCACGAAGTTTCCGGTGGGCGGCAGCGTTGTGGTCGGCATCGGCATCGTCGAAGGCGTCGAGTCGATGATCATCGCGCACGACCCGACCGTGCGCGGCGGAGCCTCGAACCCCTACACCTTCCGAAAAGTGTTCCGGGGCATGGCAGTCGCCCGCGAGAACCGGCTGCCCATCATCAACGTCGTCGAGTCGGGCGGGGCGGACCTGCCCACGCAGGCCGAGATCTTCGTGCCCGGGGGCCAGCTATTCAACGACCTCACCCAGCACAGCGCGCAGGGCCTGCCGACACTGGCGCTGGTATTCGGTAACTCGACGGCAGGCGGCGCGTACATCCCCGGCATGTGTGATTACGTGGTGATGGTCCGCAACCGGTCCAAGGTCTTCCTCGGTGGTCCGCCGCTGGTGAAGATGGCGACCGGCGAAGTGTCCGACGACGAGTCGCTCGGCGGCGCCGACATGCACGCCCGCACCTCCGGGCTGGCCGACTACATGGCCGAGGACGAGCAGGACGCCATCCGGATCGGGCGGCGCATCATGGCCAGACTGAACTGGCGCAAGCTCGGGCCCGGCCCGACACAGCCACCGACCCCCCCGCTGCGAGACCCCGACCAACTCCTCGGGATCGCTTCGGTGGACCCGAAGGTTCCCTTCGACCCACGTGATGTCATCGCCCGAATCGTGGACGGGTCCGCCTTCGACGAGTTCAAGCCGCTATACGGCACCTCGCTGGTCACCGGTTGGGCCTCGATCCACGGATACCCGGTAGGGATCCTTGCCAACGCGCGCGGAATCCTGTTCAGCGAGGAGGCGGAGAAGGCCGCCCAGTTTATTCAGCTGGCGAACCAGATCGACACGCCACTGGTGTTTCTGCAGAACACCACCGGCTACATGGTCGGCGCGGAGTACGAGCAGGGTGGCATCATCAAGGACGGCGCGAAGATGATCAACGCCGTCTCCAACAGCGCTGTCCCACACCTGACGATCGTGATGGGCGCGTCCTACGGTGCGGGCAATTACGGGATGTGCGGGCGGTCCTACTCTCCCCGCTTCCTGTTCACCTGGCCCAACTCGCGTTCGGCCGTCATGGGCCCGGCCCAGCTCGCGGGCGTGCTGTCGATCGTGGCCCGCGAGTCGGCCGCCGACCGGGGGCTCCCGTTCGACGAGGAGGCCGACGCCCAGATGCGCGCTGCCGTCGAGGGCCAGATCGAGCGTGAGTCGTTGGCGCTGGCCAACAGCGGCAGGCTCTACGACGACGGGATCATCGACCCGCGCGACACCCGTACCGTTCTCGGGTTCTGCCTTTCCGTGGTCCACAACAGCGAGATCCGTGGCCAGCGTGGCTACGGCGTGTTCCGGATGTGATGGCGATGCCCGTGATCAAGAAGCTGCTGGTGGCCAACCGGGGAGAGATCGCCCGACGCGTGTTTCGCACCTGTCGCGAACTCGGCATCGCGACCGTCGCCGTGTACTCCGACGCCGACGCCGACGCCTGGCACGTGGACGATGCCGACGAGGCCGTCCGGCTACCGGGTTCCTCGCCGGCGGAGACCTACCTCGACGGTGACCGGGTGATCGCCGCCGCCCTCCTCACCGGCGCCGACGCCGTGCATCCCGGCTACGGCTTCATGTCGGAGAACGCCGGCTTCGCGCGGGCCTGCGCCGACGCCGGGCTCGTGTTCGTCGGCCCGCCGCCGGATGCCATCGACGCGATGGGTTCCAAGCTGACGGCCAAGGCGATGATGGCCGATGCGGGCGTGCCGGTTCTCCCGGGCGGCGACGCGACCGGCCTGGACCCCGACAAGCTGCGCAAGCTCGGCGCCGAGATCGGCTACCCGCTGCTGGTCAAGGCGAGCGCGGGTGGCGGCGGGCGCGGCATGCGGGTTGTCGAGTCGGCCGACGACCTCGACGGAGCCGTGGCCTCGGCCTCGCGCGAGGCGATGTCGGCGTTCTCGGACGGCACGGTGTTCCTCGAGCGGTACGTGCAGCGTCCCCGCCACGTTGAGATCCAGCTGTTGGCCGACATGCACGGCACGGTTGTCTCGCTGTTCGAGCGGGAGTGCTCGGTGCAGCGCCGCCACCAAAAGGTCATCGAGGAGGCGCCCTCGCCCGTCGTCGACGACGACCTGCGCGCCCGGATGGGCGCGGCGGCGGTCGCGGCGGCACAGGCCGTGGGTTACGTCGGGGCCGGAACGGTCGAGTTCGTCCTCGACGCGAACGGCGGCGATGACGACGGGACGTTCGCCTTCCTGGAGATGAACACCCGGCTGCAGGTCGAGCACCCGGTCACCGAACTCGTCACCGGGCTCGACCTCGTGCGCCTGCAGTTGCTGGTGGCGATGGGTCGGCCACTGCCTGCCGAGGTGAGCAAGCCGCGGATCACCGGCCACGCGGTCGAGGCCCGGCTCTACGCCGAGGACCCCACGAAGGGCTACCTGCCGCAGACCGGAACGCTGCGCACGATGCAGATCCCCGACCACGTCGGGGTCCGGGTGGACTCCGGCGTGCGCGACGGCTCGGTGGTCAGCCACCACTATGACGCCATGCTGGCCAAGGTGATCGCCTGGGCGCCCACCCGCGCCGAGGCGCTCGGCGCGCTGTCCGCCGCGCTCGCCGGCGCCCGGATCCACGGACTCACCACCAACCGGGATCTGCTGGTTCGCGTTCTGCGCCACGACGAGTTCGCCGGACGCGGCACCGACACCGGGTTCCTCGACCGCCACGACGTGGCCGACCTCGGCGCAGCCCTCATCGACCGCGACGGGGAGGGCTTGCACGCCATCGCGGCCACACTCGCCCAGGTCGCGGGACGCCGCGCGGCGGCCCCCGTCCAGCCGACGCTGCCTGCCGGGTGGCGCAACAACCCGTCCCAACTGCAGTCCACCGGATGGCTGACCGCCGACGGCCGCGAGCGTCGGGTGGGCTATGCGCTGCTCCGCGACGGCGTCGAGGTCGAAGTCGACGGCAAGCCCGTCGAAGACGTCAGCGTGCTCGTGCAGCGGCCGGACCGGGTGGTCCTGGAGACCGGCGGGGTGCGGCGCGGCTACGACGTCGTCCTCGACGCCGACATTGCCTATGTCGACAGCCCTGCCGGGTCCACTGCGTTTACGCAGGTACCACGGTTCCTGGACCCGAGCGCGCTAAAGCCGGCGGGCTCGCTGACGGCGCCTATGCCGGGTTCGGTGATCCGGCTGCCCGTCGCCGCGGGCGACGTCGTGACGGCCGGGCAGGCGCTGGTGGTGGTGGAGGCGATGAAGATGGAACACACCATCGTCAGCCCAATCGACGGGATCGTCGCCGAGCTTTCGGTCGAGGTGGGTCAGCAAGTGTCCACCGGCGATGCCCTCGCGGTGGTCGGAGCGGCCGCCGGTGCAGATCAGGATTGAGCACCATCGGACCCGTCACCGGCCCCGGTGGCCGGTGACATCGAAGTAGGAGAGCGGTATGGAACTGCACGAGACCGAGGAGCGGCGAGCGCTGCGCAAGGCCGTGTCCGAGATCGCCAAGGACTTCGGGCACGACTACTACGTGGCCAAGTCGCTCGGCGGGGAAAAGAGTTCGGAACTCTGGCACGCCGTCGGGGAACAGGGGTTCCTCGGGATCAACATCGCCGAGGAGTACGGCGGCGGTGGCGGCGGCATCTACGACATGCAGATCGTCGGTGAGGAACTGGCCGCGGCCGGCTGCCCGCTGCTGATGACGGTGGTCTCCCCCACCATCTGCGGCACGATCATCCAGGCTTTCGGCAGCGACGAACTCAAGGCACGCTGGCTGCCGGGCATCGCCAGCGGCGAGGTCATCATGGCGTTCGCGATCACCGAGCCGGATGCGGGCTCGAACTCGCACAACATCTCCACCTACGCCAAGCGCGTCGGCGGGGATTGGATACTCAACGGCACCAAGTACTACATTTCCGGCGTCGACGAGGCGGAGGCCATCCTGGTCGTCACCCGCACCGCGACCGACGACCGCGGACGCGGACGGCTGAGCCTGCTCGTGGTCCCGACCGACGCGCCCGGGCTGACCAAGACCCTCATCCCGGTACAGGCGGTGACACCTGAAAAGCAGTTCACGCTGTTCTTCGACGACGTGCGGGTGCCGGCCGAGAACCTGATCGGCGCGGAAAACGACGGTTTGCGTCAGGTATTCATGGGCCTCAACCCCGAACGCATCATGGGCGCCGCCCTGGGAAACGGCATCGGCCGCTACGCGCTGGACAAGGCCTCTGCCTACGCGCGCGAGCGCAAGGTCTGGGACGTGCCGATCGGAGCCCACCAGGGCCTGTCCCACCCGCTTGCGCACGCTAAAATCCAGCTGGAGCTGGCCCGGCTGATGACCCAGCGGGCGGCCTCATTGCACGACGCCGGCGATCCCGGTTCCGCGGAGGCGTCGAACATGGCCAAATACGCTGCGGCCGAGGCGGGCATCCTCGCCCTCGACCAGGCGATCCAGACCCACGGCGGCAACGGGTTGGCCACCGAGTACGGGCTGGCCACTCTCTGGGGCCCGGCACGGCTGATGCGGACCGCGCCGATCAGCCGAGAGATGATCCTCAACTACGTGGCACAGCACAGCCTCAACCTGCCACGATCGTACTGAGCATCCTTCATCCGTTCCTGTCCGCTTCCGTCTACCAAGACGGACAGTGGTGATCGGTCGCCCGCCGGGGCCGGGTCCTGCCTTAACGAGCATTTGTCAACCAAAACTGCCGAGGAGGCAAATCAACATGGATCGCGGTATCGGTCAGTGGGTCACCAAACGGGCCTTCCTCAACGGGCAGCGCACAGCGCTCGTCCAAGGTGACACCAGCTTCACGTACTCCGACTTCGATCGGCGCACCAACCAGGTGGCCTCGAGCCTGTTGCGTCTCGGTGTCCGTAAGGGGGACCGGGTGGCCATACTGCTGGTGAACTCGGTCGAGTTCCTGGAGGTCCTCCTCGGCTGCGCGAAGATCGGCGCCATCACCATCCCGATCAACGTCCGGCTCGCCGGCCCGGAGATCGGCTACATCCTCGCCGACTCCGGCGCCGACGTGTTCGTGTTCCACGCGCCGCTAGCAGCGGCGGCGGTCAGCGCGCTGACCGAGCCTGGGGTCCGGGTCCGCCACACCCTCCGGGCCGGGGGCGCCCCGGCCGACGGCGAGATCCCCTACACCGACCTGCTCTCCGACGGTGCGCCCGCGCCACTCGACAGCGACGTCGAGGGCCGCGACCCCGCGTTCATCATGTACACCTCGGGCACCACCGGCCGCCCGAAGGGCGCCATCCTCACCCACGACAACCTACTGTGGAACGCCATCAACGTGCTGGGCGCCGAACAAGGCCTGACCGGCAGCGACGTGACTGTCGCAGTCGCCCCGATGTTCCACATCGGCGGGCTCGGGGTACATACGTTGCCGTTGCTCTACGTCGGCGGGACCAGCGTGATCCTGCCGTCGTTCGACCCGGTGGGCACGCTCAAGGCGATGGCCGAGAGCCGGGCCACCGTCCAGTTCATGGTGCCGGCGATGTGGTCGGCGCTGACCCAGGTGCCCGACTTCGACTCCTACGATCTCTCCGCGTTGCGTCTGGCCATGGGCGGCGGCGCACCGATGCCGCTGACTGTCATCGACTTCATGCAGCAACGTGGCGTCCCCTTCACCGAGGGATTTGGGATGACCGAGACTGCACCCATGGTCTCGGTCTTGGACGCCGCCAACATCACGACGCGGGCCGGATCAATCGGCCGGGTCGCCATGCACGTCGATGCCCGCATCGTGGACGCCGACGACCGGGACGTCCCGGCCGACACCGTCGGCGAACTCCTGGTGCGCGGACCCAACGTGTTCGTCGGGTACTGGATGAAGCCGGCGACCACCGCCGAGGCCTTCCGGGGCGGCTGGTTCCACACCGGCGACCTCGGCCGGATCGACGCCGACGGCTACATCACGCTCGTCGACCGCAAGAAGGACATGATCATCTCGGGCGGGGAAAATGTCTACCCCATCGAGGTCGAGCAGGTGCTGTTCCGTCACCCCGGTGTGCTCGACGCCGCGGTGGTCGGCGGTCCGGACGACAAGTGGGGTGAGCGCGTCGTCGCGGTGGTGGTGGCCGACCCAGCCGCCGAGCAGGAACCCAGCGCCGACGAACTGATCGCCTGGTGCCGCGAACGGCTGGCGCATTTCAAGTGCCCCCGCGAAGTGCACCTCCTTCCCGAGCTGCCCCGCAACGCCACCGGCAAGCTCCTCAAGACCGAGCTGCGCAAGCGATTCACCGGCGTCGAGGGCGGCGTCGTCCAGCGCTGAGGCACGACACCGGAGGCGGAGCGCGGGTTTGGGAAGTGTTGTCACGACGAGTAGCCACGGTCGCCGCTGCAAATAGCTGAAGATGTTAATCGTCGCTAACGTCTAGCGCGTGGCAAGACCACGCGCGCCACTTGTCGGATGTTCTTATCCTCGATCCACCGATGAATTGGCTGGTCGTGGGGTGTCGGAATGAGGAAAGTGCCCTCTGAGCTGCGATGATGAGTGTTCTCTACGCACTTATCGGCACAACTCGGAAAGGCACTTCCGGTGCAAGTGTCCCATAGGTTCGCCGCATCGTCGGCGGTCTTCGATGATGAGCGTCTGGTGTCGTGCGCAGGCCTGGTACCGGTGATGGCCCTTGCCGAGCAGACCGGACTGTCATCGTCATTGGCCGACAAAGTTCGGTTCAGCTGCGAGCGGGTCAAGTCCGGTGCGGCCAATCCGTCGCCGAAGCTGACCACGCTGATCGCCGGGATGTGCACCGGCGCGGACAGCATCGACGACCTCGACGTAGTTCGTAGCGGCGGGATGAAGACCCTGTTCGGCGAGGTGTACGCCCCGTCGACCATCGGAACCTTGTTGCGGGAGTTCACCTTCGGCCATGCCCGGCAACTGGAGTCGGTGCTCAGTGAGCACGTGGGCGCTCTGTGCGAGCGTGTCGATCTGTTGCCCGGCGCCGACGGGCGGGTGTTCATCGACATCGACTCACTGCTGCGCCCGGTCTACGGCCAGGCCAAACAAGGTGCGAGCTACGGCCACACCAAAATCGCCGGCAAGCAGATCCTGCGCAAGGGTCTTTCCCCGTTGGTGACCACCATCAGCACCGAACACTGCGCTCCGGTGATCACCGGAGCACGACTGCGGGCGGGCAAGACCAACTCGGGCAAAGGCGCGGCCCGCATGATCGCCCAAGCCGTCGCCACCGCCCGCGGCGCCGGTGTCACCGGGCGCATCCTGGTGCGCGGCGACTCGGCCTACGGCAACAGCAGCGTGGTCACCGCCTGCCGCCGCGCCGGTGCCCGGTTCTCGCTGGTGCTGACCAAGACCGCCGCAGTCGTCGCGGCCATCGCCGACATCAATGACACCGCGTGGATCCCGGTGTGCTATCCCGCCGCGATCCCGACACCGGTGCCTGGATCTCCGATGCCGAAGTCGCCGAAACCACCTGCACCGCTTTCAGTTCCACGAAGACTCCGATCACGGCACGGTTGATCGTGCGCCGGGTCAAAGACGCCCGATACCCCGACGCCCTGTTCCCGGTCTGGCGATATCACCCGTTCTTCACCGACACCGACGAACCCGTCGACGTCGCTGACATCACTCACCGCCGCCACGCGATCATCGAAACCGTGTTCGCCGACCTCATCGACGGACCCCTGGCCCACATGCCCTCGGGACGTTTCGGGGCGAACTCTGCCTGGATACTGTGCGCGGCCATCGCCCACAACCTGCAGCGCGCCGCCGGCATCCTGGCCGGCGGTGCACACGCGGTGGCTCGCGGCGCCACCCTGCGCCGACGCCTCATCACCATCCCGGCCCGACTGGCCCGCCCCCAACGCCGACCCATCCTGCACCTACCAGCCCACTGGCCGTGGGCGACGCACTGGCTCCGATTGTGGCGCAACACCATCGGCCACAGCCCGCCAGCAACCGCCCCCACCTGACCAATCCGCCGAAAGGCCACGACCGGAGCACACAGGAAAAAGCTGGACAGACTAGCCGATACCCCCTGCTCACAGCCAGCAAGCGACCACCAAACCATTCCAGCCTCAGCCACGACAGCTCATCGGTGGATCAAGGCTTATGCCTCCTGGTTGTCTGGGCCGACAAGTCGCAACCTGCGCCACGACTCGCCTGTCGCCTTGCGCGATGGGTGCTTGAGCGTGTCTGACGTCGATGAGCTTCGGTGAATGGGTTGCTTCAGCTCCGTACGGCGGCGATCGACGACTCCACTCGATCAGCCTGCCCGCAGCAGAGCCCCGCGGCAGCGTCGAAACATGAATCGAACTCGGATTATCAGGCCGGGCGGCGCCGGATCGTCGCGCTGACCATCCTCAGATTCGGCGTGTTCGTCAGTAGACGGCACAGTTACGCAGCAAGGGCGTTCGCGGGACACGAACGACTAGGACCGCCCCAAGGCTTGTGTTGGGTTCAGTGCTACTTCGCCGAGCCAATAGCACATCAGTAGGGCGACCTCGACGTCTAATCGTTCCGCGGCGATCGGGCGACCGCGGCGCTCGAGTGCTCGATTTACGCGATACTTGACGGTATTGGCGTGTATCTGCAATTCGTTGGCGGCGGCTTTGAAGCTGGAACCGGCACGCAAGAACACCCTCAGCGTGTCTCGTAGACGCTGGTCCGATGCAGTGTTCTGAGCCAACGGGCCCAGCACATCGTGAATCCATTCCTTCAGAGTCGCGTCATCGGTCATCAGCATCGAGGCCAGGGCCACACCGGGATCTCGTGCAGCGACGATCCGGTGCCGTGAGGAGCCGTCGGCTGCCACCGCGACCACACGGGCCTGCTCAGCCTGTCGGTAGGTGCGGCGGAAGCCTTCAATCCCCGGAAGTGGTTCACCGACGGAAAGTCTTGGGCCGTCAGGTTGAGCCCGGACGAAGTCGCGCAGCTGCGATAAATAGTCCGACGGGCGGTGAACCGTCATCCATGCGCATCCGACGAGGCGGTCGATGGAGAAGTAGACCGATTGCTTCGCTCCAGTGGCGGAGACCGCGTGTTGCATGAAGCGCTCCATGGCGATGAACTCGTCGGTGTCGGCGCCCGCATCTCGGTCGAGCCATACCATGAGAGCCACATGCGTTGCGCCCAAGAAGTACCTCATAGCCGACGACGCTTCGGTCAGGTCTACGTCGCGTCCGTTGAGGATGTCTCGAATGGCTTGTGCACGCAAACTTCGTCGGCGCTCGTCCCACTCCGCGCGTTCAGTCTGATATGTCTCCAAGACCTGCTCAGACATCCAGTCGATGTAGCGGAAAGACACACGGGTGATGTGTTCAATGAGCGCCAATTTCTCCTCGGGCGGTAGGTCCGCGCTCCGAAGGCCAGCGATGATGAGGTTCAATCCATACTGGTGCCCGAGCCTGTATGCCCGCAGCAGCGCGTTGACGGGTACCTCGCGTTGCGCCATCCTCCGGGCGTGTTCAAGGGCGGCCGTCGGTGACTCCATGCGGTCGAACGGGATCGAGTGACGGACGACGGAGAACCAAGTGTCTACGTTCGCGGCGACGGTGTCACTCAGTAGCTCTTTGAGCTGTTGATCGGCAGCGAGTTCGGCAACTTGCTCAATCAGAAGGCCATGTATGGACTCGGGCAATTCTCTGACGAGGTCGCCGAGGTCTCGGAATAGGTGATGAACCGCGTGACCGGGGGTGTCTTGAACTTCGGATGAATCAAGCACAGCTGCGACCGTACTCGATTACTTGTCTTTGCGAGACAACAGACGCCCGCAGGTTCGACCCTTCGAGACATACCGATCGCGGATCCGGGTATCTACGCTGTTAAGGAGCGGTGAGCCACGTTTTACCATTTCAGCAGCCGAACGAGGCATTGCTGTGGGCCACGGCGAACGGATGCGCGTGAAGAGGAAGGCGGAGGCATGAGTTGTCTGCTCGCAATAACCTTGTTTGCGGCCTTCGCGGCCGGAGCAGCCCCATTGCGAGGAACGATCAGCACCGCCCTGGCCGCAATAGACGACTTTCTCGATCGTTTCGGCCACGAAGTTTCCGGAACTGCTCATGCGAAGGAACGCCCGCCGCTCTGACGAGGTGGTCGAATCGGGCGCCGGATATGCCCGCCCGCCTCCCGCATACCGAAGCTGAAGCCTGGATAGCAGTAGGCTGTCCTCTGGACTCGCCCCCGGCCGTCGACTGACTCCAAGATCCCAACAGCAGCGCCGATCTGATCCGGGTCGCCCCGGCGGCGGGTGTGTTCGTCAAGGTGTGCGGGCACTGGTTCGGAGAACTCCGACCGCTCGATCCGACCTGGACAGCGCCCACCAGCAAAATGCTTCGGTTCGAATGATAATTCGGCCCAGGCGATGGTCGAACCATACGGTTTGGCATCGCTGCCTTCGGATGCGCCGATACTGCGCCGCCGGGGTTCCGTTCATGGAGGTAGTTCTGACACCTCGACAACGAACCAGAGTGGCCGGGCCGCGGCCATCGCAGGGCCCTGAAAGACGCTCAGTCCGACGAGTCGTTCAGCGTGCGGTCGAGAAAATCTGCGACTGCCGAAGTGAAGGCGTCGTTGTCGTCGCCCGCAACCATGTGGCCCGTGCCCGAAACGTCGACAGCCTCGGCGTGCGGTACGACTTCGAGGAACTCCTCGACCGACTGCTGCGACGTCACGTCGGAGTGAACGCCGCGAATGAGAAGCGTTGGTGCTCGCACGCGGCGGGCCCCTTCGATGAGAAGGTCGCTTATGGCGCCGAATTCTTTGGCACCAGTTGCTGGGTCGCCCTGCAGGAACTCGAAGTTGGAAGCTATGAACGCCGGATCCCATCGCCAGATCCACCGACCGTCGTCGCGCTGCTGCAAGACCTTTCGGAGACCGTCCAAGTTCTTGGGCCGAGCGCGATGCCGGTTGTACTGGGCAATGACGTCCGCGGCCGCGTCGAGCGTATCGAATCCGTCGGGATGGGCGCCCATGAAAGACACGACGCGGCGTGCTCCGTGAAACTCCATTCGCGGAGTTATGTCGACCAGTACGACGGCTCCCCACAGATCGGCAGGCGCCACCAAATGCGTTCCCAACACCGTCATGCCGCCCAAGGATGCGCCAACGACAGCTGGCGGGCGGCCATCGCTGGCATATCGGCGAATCGACAGCAGGTCGGATGCAAGTCGGTCGAGATCGTATCGACCATCGGGGTCCCACTCGCTGTCGCCGTGACCGCGGGCGTCGTAAGCGACGACGGTATACCCGCGCGCGTGTAAGCGGCGCGCGGTAGTCGCCCAGGCATGGCGGTTCTGTCCACCGCCGTGCAGCAGTATGACGACCGCGCGGGCGGATTCGTGTCGGTAGACATCGGCTGCAAGGGCGGTTCCGTCTTCGTTGCGGACGCGCTCGAACGTTGAGGTCATTTGCTGTGTCCTCGATGGTCGCCTTGGGCAGCGTTCTCGTTCCGCGACCGGATCACGAGGCGCTCTGGGCGACGACGGTCACTGTTCCCTGTGCGGCGCATACCGGGCGTCCCGTATTGGTGATGTCGATCCTGGCGACGCCGCTACGCTTCCCCAGCGCGATGATGTCGGCGACCGCAACGCAGACTCCACTGGACACCGGACGTAGGAGGTTCAGTTTGAATTCGGTTGTGGCCACCCATGACCCAGGTGGGATCACCGGATAGAACACCACGCCCAAGCAGTGGTCGACCATCGCTGACAGGCATCCGCCATGCAGAGTGCCGAAAGGAGTCAACAAATCGGCTCGGGCGTCCATTTCCACTACCAGTCTCCCGGCGGAGAACTCGATGTGGCGGAAGTCCAAGTACTTGGCGAGCCCTCCCGAGGTTCCCCCCGCGTGCTGGAGCTCCTCGGCTATTTGCTTGTTGAACTGGGGGAAGTCCATGGTCAGCGCCTCGTTTCGTTCAGCGATACCGATGCCATCGCTGAGACACTACTCCGCAGTTGTCGCAGCAATGCAACTGTGAGTGTCGGCCAGTAGCGCGGGAAGCAGGAATCGGCGCAAGAAAGCATCGATTCCTTCGGGGCTGCGGTGCCGGGGGCCGCGAACCGCGAGCAAGCTGAGGATGATGCGCAAAATCCATTCGGCGGCGTCATCGACCGAAACGCCGGCTTCGAGTTGATGCCAGTGTGCGGCGAACACGGGTCGCAGAAACTCGGCGACGAGTTCGAACAGCGCCACCGACGTTCCCTCGGCCAGTCCCACGCCGGCGAGTTCATCGTCGCTGGCGAAGAGCATGCCGATTATCGGTTCGCGGCGTGCCGCGCGCACCGTGACTGCAACGAAGTCCAATATGGCAGAGCCCAAGTCGGTGTGCGCCAAGATCCGTCCGCTGGTGCGGTGCAGGTAGCGTTCCGCTGCGCGGACGATGACACCGGATACGACGGATTCGCGACTAGCGAAGTAGCGATAGACCGTGGCGCGCGATACGCCCGCATGCCTGGCGATATCCTCCATCGTGGTGCCCGACAGCCCCTTGCCTTGCAGGCACGTTTCGGCGGCGTCGAGTAGGCGATCGCGCGCCATATCGCGGTTTCGCCCAGGAGTCGCGTCGCCCCGCCGCAACGATCTCTTCGTCACGGGTACGAGTATGCCCTGTCAAGGGACTCGCTCTGTCGAACACCCGCGGTTGTCGCATGGAAACGGATGTGACAATATCGCAGTCGTGTCGCATAGAAGACCTCGACGATGAGCGTGATCTGACCGTTGGCCATCCCACCACGCACTCCGGTTGTCGTCGGCGTCGGTGAACTGACACATCGCGGTGAAGGCACCGTCGATCCCATCGATTTGGCCGCCGAGGCCGCGCGTCGAGCGCTGCATGATGCTTCGGCCGCGATCGGGCATCGCATCGATACCGTGGCGACGCCCGGAATCTTGATGATCCCACGCGACAACCCCGCGTCGAGGATTGCCGAAGCGACTGGGCTGACGCCGGATCATCGCATCAGTTGTCCGGTCGGCGGCAACACCCCCCAGTATCTGGTCGAGGTCCTCGGCCGCCGCATTTGGCGCGGCGTCAGCGACGCGGCTCTGATCGTCGGAGCGGAAAGCGGCGCGTCAGCACGCAAAGTCGCATCCGGTAGCGCACTTTTGGAGCCCAAACCCATCGCAGCACAGGACGAGTCACTCGGTGACACCCGCCCGGGACTGAGCGAAGCCGAGGTGGGCGCCGGGTTACATTGGCCGCACGAGGTGTACCCGATCTTCGAATCCGCGATCGCGGCCCGATCAGGCCGCACATTCGACGAACAGCGCCGCTGGCTGGGTGACTTGATGGCTCCGTTCACGGTTGAGGCGTCCCGACATCTCGAGCAGGCCTGGTTTCCGCGTGCCCGTAGCGCAGACGAGCTCAGCACGGTCTCCCCGGCTAACCGGATGGTGTGCGAGCCGTATCCGAAGCTGCTCAACAGCATCATCGCCGTGGATATGGCTGCCGCTTTCGTGATCATGGCCGCCGAAGTCGCCGAGGAACTCGGAGTGCCCAGTGATCGTTGGGTCTTCCCGTGGTCGTCGGCCACATGCAACGACGTGTATTTCCCGGTTCAGCGGCCTGATCTGGGTCGTTCCGCCGGAATAAGGGCCGCCGGCAAGGCGGTATTGGCGGCCAGTGGACTTCACATCGACGACATTAGATGGTTTGATTTCTACTCTTGCTTTCCTTCCGCGGTCGAGGCGGCGATCGACGCCTTGGATCTCGACCCGGCGGATGACCGCGGGTTCACGGTGACCGGCGGACTGCCCTACCACGGAGGGCCGGGTAACAACTATGTCAGCCATTCGATCGTCGAGATGGTGCGACGCTGCAGGAGCGACCCGGACGCCGTCGGGCTCGTGTCCGGACTGGGCTGGTACATCACAAAGCACTCGCTGGGTCTGTGGTCGGCGACTCCACCGCCAACGGGATGGCAGACTCCGGACATGGCCGATGCGCAGTCTGCGATCGACGGCACCTCCCTCCCGGTCGCTTCTCCCGCCGACGCATCCGGAGAGGCGACCATAGATGGATACACCGTCGTGCACGACCGTGACCAAGGCCCCTCCTGGGTGCCGATTTTCGCGCGCATGACCGACGGCCGCCGCGTCGCGGCGCGCAGTGACGATGCCGAGGTGGCGGTGGCAATGTCACGAGACATGTGCGTCGGACACCAAGTCGCCGTGCGGCAGGCGGACGGACACGTCGAATTCGAACTGTCGTGAACGCCGACGCGCTCGTGCTGACCAAGCCGCGCACCCTTGAACGGCGGCATCTTCCGGTGCCGCGCATCGACGACGAGTCCGGTCTCCTGCGGATCGAGGCGTGCGGGCTCTGCGGAACCGACCACGAGCAGTTCAGCGGACACCTGCCGACGGGGTTCGCCTTCATCCCCGGACACGAGATCATCGGCGTCATCGAGGGAATCGGTGACGCCGCGCGCGAGCGTTGGGGCGTCTCGGTGGGTCAGCGAGTCGCCGTCGAGGTGTTCCGATCGTGTCGGGAGTGCGACTCGTGCGGCCGCGGCGAGTATCGCAGGTGCTCGAGCAACGGCCTCGCCACCATGTTCGGCTTCGTCGACGTGAACATCCCGCCCGGCCTGTGGGGAGGCTATGCAACCCACCTGCATCTGCCGTTCGATTCCATGCCGTTGCCGGTCCCGGACGGACTCGACCCGATCGTCGCGACGTTGTTCAATCCGCTTGGGGCAGGGATCAAATGGGCTGCCATGTTGCCCGAGACAAGCCCGGGCGACGTCGTCGCGGTCCTCGGACCAGGGATCCGCGGGATTTGTGCTGCCGTAGCCGCCAAGGAGGCCGGAGCGGCATTCGTCGCGATGACCGGGGTCGGCCCTCGCGACCGAACTCGGCTAGCCGCAGCCCACCAGTTCGGCGTGGACCTGACCATCGACGTCACCGAAGACGACCCGGCGCAGGCCCTGCAAATGGCGACCGGCCGGCTCGCAGATGTCGTCGTCGACGTCACCGCGAAGGCGCCAGCCGCATTCGCGGACGCCGTCGCACTCGCGCAGCCCGGCGGACGCGTGGTGGTCGCGGGCACACGCGGCGGCGGCGGAGCGCCGGGCTTCGAGCCAGACCTGCTCGTATTCAAGGAACTACGCATCTTCGGTTCGTTGGGGGTCGACTACCCCGCCTACCAGAGCGCCATCGAGCTGCTGGTCTCTAGGCGTTGGCCCTTCGAAGAATTGCACCGCGAGATCACCGGTTTCGCCGGCCTGCCCGGGCTGCTCGACCTTCTGGCCGGCAACGAGCCGGACCGGGTCCCCGCTCTGCACAACGTCTTTGTGCCGATCGCCTGACAGCGCCAACTAGCGCCCAACCGGAAGGATCCACCGTGAGCAGCCAAAGCCGGGTTGACATGCTTGCCCTGACAGATGCCCGCGAGCGCGCCGCTCAATGCGGGATTCCGGACGCCATGGCTGAACTGTCTGTTTTCAGGATCGCGCTTCATCAGCCCCCTGTAGCCGTCGCATTGCATGGAATGCTGGAGGCGTTGCTGTGGAAAGGCGCGCTGGATGCGCGGCTACGGGAGCTGATCATCATGCGAATCGGCTGGGTCACTGATTCGGTCTATGAGTGGACGCAACACTGGAGGGTTGCCCGCTTGCTCGATGTGCCCGAACGCGACCTGCTCGGGGTGCGCGACTGGCAGAACGCCGGCCACTTCGGCGAAGCCGAGCGGGCGGTACTGGCGGCGACAGACGAGACGTTGCGTGACGGCACCATCTCGGATGAAACCTGGGCTGAGTGTCAGCGCGCGTTGCACGGGGACCCGGCCGTCCTCGTCGAACTCGTCGCCGCGATCGGGAATTGGAGATTGTTCTCAGCGCTGCTGCGGTCCTTGCACGTGCCGCTAGAAGACGGCCTCGAAGGATGGCCCCCTGACGGAGTTCGACCCTCCGTTGACTGAAGGGGGGACTGCCCCCAGTTTGGTTGACTCCTGACCTGTGAGGATTCGTCCTTGCTGGAAGGATCAACCTCGTGCCGACACCGTTTCCTGCCGAGTTCCGTGCCGACGTCATCGCGGTGGCCCGCAAGGGCGAGGCGCCGCTGCGCCAGATCGCGAAGGACTTCGGCATATCGGAGGCTTGCCTGCACCGCTGGCTCAAGATCGCTGATCGTGAGGATGGCCGCGGTAAGCCCGCCTCAGCGGCCGATGCTGAGGACATGGCCGCGCAGCTGCGCGAAGCACACAAGCGGATCAAACTCCTCGAGCAAGAGGCCGAGGTGATGCGCCGCGCGGTCGGCTATCTGTCCCGGGACGCCAACCCAAAATGATGTACCCGCTGGTCCTTGACCTTGCCGCTGACGGCGTGCCCGTCACGGTGACCTGCCGGGTCCTGGGATTCTCCACCCAGGCGTTCTACAAGTGGCGCAAAGCACCGCTGTCACAGCGGGATTGGGACGACGCGCACCTGATCAACGCGGCTCGCGAGATCCACGCTGATGATCCCGCTTTCGGGTACCGGTTCATCGCTGATGAGTTGCCTGGGCGCGGGATCACCGCCAGCGAGAACCGTGTCGCACGGCTGTGTTCCCAGGAACGGATCTGGTCGATCTTCGCCAAGAAGCGAGGGCTGAACCGCCGATCCGGGCCGCCCGTGCATGACGACCTCGTGCAACGTCAGTTCAGCGCCCACGCTCCCAACCAGGTCTGGCTGGCCGACATCACCGAGCACCGCACCGATGAAGGCAAGCTCTACCTCTGCGCCATCAAAGACGTCTACTCCAACCGGATTGTCGGCTACTCGATCGACTCCCGAATGAAGTCGTCGTTGGCCGTGGCGGCGCTGGACCACGCTGTGGCGCTGCGCTCACCGGTTGCGGCGATTGTCCACTCCGACAGGGGTAGCCAGTTTCGATCGCGAAAGTTCGTCCACGCGCTGTCACACAACGGATTACACGGATCGATGGGCCGTGTCGGTGCCTGCGGAGACAACGCAGCCATGGAGTCGTTCTTCGCCCTGTTGCAACGCAACGTCCTGGACCGACGACGCTGGACAACCCGCGCCGAACTCCGGATGGCGATCGTCATCTGGATCGAGCGGACCTACCACCGCCGCCGGCGCCAACGCGCCCTCGGCAGGCTCACCCCGATAGAGTTCGAACTGCTCCACACACCAGTCGCAACCGCGGCCTGAAATTCACACCCCGCGAGTCAACTGAACTCGGGGCAGTCCCGGGTGATCGGCTCGCCATGTCGACTCCGTGCTATGACTCTGCCCCTAGCACCTGTTGGTCGGGATCTGACGATGTCGAACGGTCGGGCGGTTGCATCTGCAGACGGCGATTCCACCACCGAGGATTGCGCCGGGCCTGAAGACTGAGCCGACGGAATTCCATCCGCTGCAGTCGAAGGAGAACTGGAACACCCAGCAGCGGGACGATCGCACCACGGACCGCACCTCGGCGACCATTCTCCAGCAATCCGGCTACAGCACTGAGCCCCGAAATGTAAAGAATACCGTTGTAAGGCACCAGGATTGGGCCGCATAGTCCTTCGCACTCGGACAGGCTTGGCACACCAAATCTCCAGCGCTTCGGCCAGTGTATGAAGTGAGCCAACACGGTCGTCAGGAACAGGCCGTTCACAACACCGAGGACAGCCTCGTGACGCTTATCGGCACGTTCCGCCATGCGAAGTACTACTGCGGTGCTCATGCCCCAACCCGTCGCTGCCGGCACCGGACCAATCACCGACGCGAACGGCATCGCAACTCCGGACAGCAATTCGTAGAAGACATGCGCGCTCGCTGACACGGCGCCAACTTGTGTGCAGATTTGCCGGGACGTCTTCGGACGCTGACGGGACGGCGGTAATGGCCCTTCCGCCCGCATCAGCGGAATGCCTGAACGCGCGATGCGGCCACGGCGCAACGCACTTCTTCGTGAAGAGGTCGTTCCATATGGCGGCTTTCACCACAAAAGTACTTGTCGACCTACACGTTACTCCGTAGCTGTTGGCCGCCATCGGCGTCGAAGAGTTCCTTGGTCCAACGTTCGAGGATTTCTGCGCTATCCCAGTCGTCGGGATGGAACCCGGCGTGGGTGTAGGAACGGAAGCGCTCAATCGCTGCTCGGCTGAACAGCGGGTTATGACGGAAGGCTCGAAGGCTGCGCAGCAACCGCACCGGGTTGTAGGCGGCACGATCGCCGGCCAGAGAGCGGGTGGTCTGGATGACCAACTCGGTGAACAATAGGAGACTGGCGATCCGCATTCCCCAGACCCTGGTGCGTTCGCTTCCACCGACCGTCTCGTAGACATCGAAAGCGACGGCCTTGTGCTCGCATTCCTCCAGTGCGTGCCAAAGCAGAATCGGCCGCACCTCGGTGTAGCCGATCAGTTCTTGAGCTTCGTCGCTGGTGAGAATGATCTCGGCGAATGTCGCCGTGTAGTGCTCGAGGGCTGCCGTCACAGCCAGGCGCATCTTGGGAGAAAAACGCTTCTCGAGTCGGCCAACCAACTTCTTGATATGCCGATCGATCCCCTCGGTGGGATAGCCCATCGCTTGAAGGCGATCGTTGAGCAGCCGATGCTGGTGCCGGTGGGTGGCCTCTTGAGCGATGAATCCCTTGACCGCCTCCTTCAGGTCAGCGTCGCTGATGTGGTCCCGGTACTCGCGGACTGACCGGATGAAGAAGTCTTCGCCTTCGGGGAACGTGGCCGACAAGGTGGACACAAAGTGGCTCATCACCAAGTCGCCATCGACGAAGTGCTGCCGACTGGTCTCAGCAGGCATGTCGAATCGGACACGGCGGGGCTTCGGGACGACCCGCGTGGTGGGCCGTGTGGACGAATCGTCGCTCATGTTGTTCTCCTGTTGTCATGGGCACTGATGATCTGACTTTACGCCTAGTCAGAATTAGATGGCAAGCTATGCGTTGTGCGATCGGTGCGGGTGTACAGCGGGATGTCCGCCGAGGAGCGTCACCGGAACAGGCGCACGCGTCTCATCGAGGCCGCGATGGAGTTGATCGGCACGCACGGCGTTGCCGCCGCCACGGTGACTGCCGTATGCGCTGAGTCCGGCGTGACGTCACGCTACTTCTATCAGCATTTCCCTGACAGAGACGCCCTCTTGCGAGCTGTCTACCAGCAGCTCTACGCAACCTTCCAGGAGGTGATAGTTGACGCGATCCCCGATGCCGGCGCCCCACCCGAGGTGCTCGCGTACGCGCCGATCCGCGGGCTGGTCAGCATGATCAACAATGATCCTCGACTGGGTCGGATCTTGTTCGTGGAATCTGCAACGGAGCCGCTGCTTCGGGAGTTACGCAGCGACATGATGACCGGTTTCACCGACCTCGTATTGCGTGAGGCCAGACTTCACCTTGACATCGCCGACTCCGCAGTGGGCGTTGCCCATTTGGCCTCGACATTGGGTGTGGGTGGGTTATTCGAAGTCTTGCGCCGCTGGCTCGACGGAGAACTCGAGTTCACCACCGATGAACTCGTTCAGCACTGCGCAGGTTTCCTGGGCAGCCTCGGCAGCTATGTGCTGCTGCAGAACGCAGTCGAGTCGGCCACGACCAAAGCCAAACCTCAGAGTTAGCTTCTGGCGCCTCCCGGCCGCGCTTCGCGAATGTCGAGGTGCCTCCGCTTGCTTCATTCCGGACTGAACACATGAACGCCGCTGTACAACATTAGAGGCCAGCGTCGTCGACCAAATAACGTTCGGCGAGCGTCTCGGCAAGCCGACTCGTGTGCTCCACGATCTCCCCCTGGATGACGTCAAGCAAACCTGCATGCCATGCGGTGATCAATTCGACGAAGCCACCAACGGCCACCAGTGTGTCCATCCGAAGGGCGGTTTCATCGGCTTCCGGCCTCAGGTGTGGCTCACTGGCTGCGATCACCAGGTGTGTCGCCTCCTGCAGTGCGACAGCGCGCCGATCCTGAAGCGGGGAACTGCCCACGTGTTGAGCCAGTAGAATCTTCGCCCTGCCCGGATCCTCTGCAATCCGGTCGACCACCGCGGCGATGGTCACGCGGATGGTCTCCATCGGCGGCTGCCCGATGCGTTCTGCGAGCGTCGCAGAAACCTCACCGAGCATCTCGTTGCGCACGCCGTCCCATGCAGCGACAAGTAACTCGTCGCGGGTCTTGAAGTCTTCGTAGAAGTAACGGTCGTTCAGGCCGGTTTTGGCGCACACTCCTCTCATCGTGACTGCTGCCCAACCGCTTTCACTCCAGATTTCCGTCGCGGCATCAATGAGGCGCTGACGGCGCTCCGCCCGGCGTTCAGCACCGGTACGCCCGCCCCATCTCTTCGACCGCGTCCGCACATGTCCATCTTGGCAAGCCACAGTAGGTCGCAACACTTTGGTAGCATCCGCCCCCAATGGGGGCGCGTGCCACCATAGGACTCCGCGGAGGGCAGCGATTGACGATCAGAACGCTCAAACTTCGAGTTCTCAGAGACGTGGCAGCGGCTGTCGTCATTCCCGCCCCCAGCAGTGATCGTGCGGCACTGGCGACGGTGGCGGTAGGAGGCGCCCTGCACGCCGTGCAGGTATTCGCGGCCGACTGGCCCGCCGCAATCCCGTAGGGAGTCGACTCATGACGCTCTTGAGCGAGGCCCCCACCGGTCGCCGTCACCACTTGCACTACGTGCGGTAGCGTACCGATACCGGCAGTATCGCTACCAGTGGAGGCCAAGTGACCGACGGCAGTGCAGATGCCCCAAGCCAGGCCAAGCGGCCTGGTCGGCGCGCCAACGGATCCACCGACCCGGCCGACACTCGCGAGTACAGCGAACGGTTGGCGACCCTGGCCCGGTTCACCCTCCGACACAAAGCGCTCGTCATCGGGGTATGGCTAGGCGCCGCGGTGGTTCTCGCGCTGCTGTTCCCACAGCTGGAAACCGTGGTGCGCCAACAGTCGGTGGACCTCATTCCTCGCGACGCCCCGTCCTTGCAGACGGTTGACCGCATGAGCGCCGCGTTCGGCGAAGAAGGCTCGAAAACCATGGTGTTCGTCGCCATGGAAGACCCCACTGGCTTGACTCCAACTGCACGGCAGCGCTACGGCGAACTCGTGCGCCGGTTGCAGGCCGAGGGCGACCACGTCCTGCTGGTGCAGGACCTGCTGGCCGATCCGATTACCGAAGCTCAGGCAGTCAGCGCCGACCGCAAAGCCTGGTATCTGCCCGTCGGTGTCACCGGCACCCTCGGAGACCCCACGGCAGCCGAATCCTTGAACGCGGTGCGCGACATCGCCGCGGAGGTGTTCACCGGATCGACCACGACCGTCCAAGTGACGGGACCACCGGCGACCTTCAGCGACATGATCGCCTCCGCCGAGCACGACCTGCTGTTGATCTCGATCGCTACCGCCGGCGTGATCGCCCTGATCTTGCTGATCGTCTACCGGTCAGTGTTCACCGCGCTGTTGCCACTGCTGGTAATCGGGTTGAGCCTGGCGGTTGGGCGCGGCGTGCTATCCGCCCTCGGCGAGATGGGCATGCCGGTCTCCCAGTTCACCGTCGCATTCATGACGGCGATCCTGCTCGGCGCCGGAACTGATTACACAGTTTTTCTGATCAGCCGGTACCACGAGCAGCGCCGCGCCCAAGTACCCGCCGATCAGGCGATCATCCACGCCACCGCCAGCATCGGGCGCGTCATCCTGGCGTCCGCCGCCACCGTGGCACTCGCGTTCTTGGCCATGGTCTTCGCGCGGCTCAGCGTCTTCGCCGCCCTGGGCCCCGCGTGTGCCATCGCCGTGCTGTTCGGATTTCTGGCGACCGTCACCCTGCTGCCACCCGTGCTGTCGCTAGCCGCCAAACGCGGCATCGGTGAACCCAAATCCGATCGCACCCGCCGCTACTGGAACAGCGTCGCCGTCGCCGTGGTCCGCCGTCCGGTGCCACTGCTGATCGTCAGCCTGGCCATCCTGCTCGCCCTGTCGGCAGCCGCTGCGACCATCAAAATCAGCTACGACGACCGCAAGGGACAACCAGACACCACGGCCAGCAACCAGGGCTACCAACTTCTGGACCGCCACTTCCGCAAGGACGTCGTCATCAGCGAGTTCCTCGTCGTAGAGAACCCGACCGACATGCGGACCGGGAGGGGGCTGGCCGATCTCGACGAGATGGCCTCTCGCGTCTCCCAGATCCCCGGCGTCACCAGGGTGTCCGGAGTCACCCGCCCCACCGGGGAGCGCCTCGACCAAGCAGAACTGGCCTGGCAGAACGGCCAGATCGGCGAGAAAATGGCCGGCGCGGTCGCCGAGGGCAACTCACGCAAGGACGACCTCGCCAAACTCACCGGCGGCGCCGACCAGCTCGCCGACGGCCTCGCCCAACTCGATGGCACGGTGCGCACCGCCCTCGCGCCACTGGCCGGAATCCTCACCCAAGCTCAATCCGCGGGAACTCAGGTCAACCAGTTCCGCCCACTGCTGCAACAACTTTCCGCCACCGCCCCCGCCGTCGACCAAGCCATCCAATCCGGCCCAGGACTGCGACCGCTGGCCAACCAGGCGCAGAACGCGATCACCCAGCTCGATCCACTCGTGGGCGCGCTCAACACCTCACCGTGGTGTGCCGCCACCCCGCAGTGCGCCCAAATTCGTGACCAGGTGAAGATTTTGGTCAGCCTGCGCGACAGCGGATTCTTCGACCAGATCGCCGACCTCGGGGACCGCTACGATCCCGCGACCAATGCCACCGTTGGTGGCACCCTCTCCAACGTCCAGAACGCAGTCGCCTCGCTGGACAAGGCATTCGGAGCCCTCGGTGACCCCGCCGACCTAGCCACCAATCTCCGCCGATTGCAGGAGGGAATCGGACAGCTCGCCTCCGGCGCTCAAGCACTCGCGACCGGTGTCCGCACCCTCGCCGACAGCAACATCGAAATGCTGTCCGGTATGAGCCAGATCGCCACCCAACTACAGAATTCCTCACGCGCAGCGGCGGACTCCGACTCCTCGAGCGGTTTCTACTTGCCCGCTAATGCATTCGAGAACCGGCAATTCACCGATGTTGCCAAGCAATTCCTCTCACCGGACGGCAAGACCGCGCGGTTCATGATCGAAAGCAGCCACGACCCTTACAGCGTCGAAGCCATGGAGCTCGCCAGCCGCATCACCGACACCGCCAACACCGCACGACCCAACACGTCGCTCGCCGACGCCACCGTATCCGTCGCCGGCTTCCCCGCCGTCAACTCCGATATCCAACGATTCCTATGGGCCGACTTCGCACAACTGGCCGTCGCCACCATAATCATCGTCGGCGTCATCCTGGTCCTACTGCTGCGCGCACTCCTGGCACCGCTCTACCTCTTAGGCACCGTCGTGCTCAACTACCTCGCCTCGCTCGGCATCGGCGTTGTGGTATTCCAATGGGGACTGGGCTACGAAATCGCTTGGCCCGTACCATTACTGGCATTCATCATCCTCGTCGCCGTCGGCGCCGACTACAACATGCTGCTCGTCTCACGGCTCCGCGAAGAATCCGGGACCAACATCCGCGTCGGCGTCCTGCGCACCGTGGCAAACACCGGAGCCGTCATCACCTCAGCTGGTCTGATATTCGCCGCCAGCATGTTCGGCCTCATGGTCGGCTCAGTCGCAATCATGATCCAAGCCGGCCTCATCATCGGCTTCGGACTGCTGCTCGACACCTTCCTCGTGCGCACCCTCACCGTGCCCGCGATCGCCACACTCCTACGCGAAGCCAGTTGGTGGCCCACCAAAGCAACGCGGACCCCAGTAGCTGACACCGCCACGCAGAAATAATGAGCAACGCACTACTAGTGGAAGCGAGGAATGCGAGGGCCATTCACAGCCGTGATCTTTGGTTGCGGATCCGTCGGAATCTGGCGTTGCAAGCCCGTCGAGTAAGCGTCCATGAACTGCTGCAGCTTTGCGTTCAGGCGCCGCCCATAGCCGACTGGATCGTCTTGGTAGCCCACCTGGATAGGGGGTCCGACCAGCCGTTCCATGCCAGTGAATCGCGCCAGCACGCCGACGAATGCTCAGTATTCTAGAGCCGCGAGCACACCGTCACACTGAAATATTCGGTCGTACCGGCCCGAAGTTCGTTGGCGCAGAATTCCTTTGTCCACCAATTTTGTGATGGCGGTGTTCGCTGCCTGGTAGGAAACACCGTGCAACGCTGCCGCAGCCGACGCCGTGATCATCGGGTAACCGATCAGGTCGTCAGCGATCCTGAGCGAGACCCCTTTGGCTCCGCGCAAGATCACCTGAAATTCCTCACGGAGCGCCAGGAGCTTGTCCACTCGCTCAACGACTTCCAAGGCCTCGGCATGGATGGCCGCGGAAATGAAGCACACCCAGCTGTCCCATCCACCGGTCTGCGACACGCGCAACAATCCGTCCTGATACTCGGTGCGGTGTTGCTCCAGCCACGGTGAGATGTTCAGGACCGGAAAACGCAGTTCACCAGCACTCATCAACTGCAGCGCCATGACGAGACGCCCCAGCCGGCCGTTGCCGTCATGAAACGGGTGCAAGGTCTCGAACTGATAGTGCGCGACCGCTACTCGGATGATCGTCGGTATTGCGCTGGGTTCCCGGATCCAGTCCTGCCACAGCCGCAACCCGTCGAGCAGCCGATGATCAGCCGGAGGCGGCACGAACCGAGCCGACGTGACACGCCGATTGCCGAGTCCGATGAAAACCTGAGTGGTGCGGACGCTGCCCGCGTGCGAGCCATCACTGGCGGTCCCACGCAGGAGTTCGCGCTGTAAATCCTCGAGCATCCGAACCGATATCGGTTGCCCTTCGGCCACGAGTTCGTATGCCCGCTCAGCTGCGGTGACGTAGTTCCTGACCTCACTGACCGAACTGGTGAGCTCCTCAGCTTCGAGAAAGTCTGCTTCGAAAACGTCCGCCAAGAACGCGTAGGTGCCCTCCAGCGCGGAGGTACTTACCGCTTCCCGACGAGTGGCCGGCCGAGCGAGCAGGCTCGGGTTCGGCAGCAATGAAGACGCTTGGTCGGCACGTGCCATCGCCGCCGCGGCGTCGATCACCGCGGCATAGGTCTGAGCTTCCAGTTTGAGGTCCGCAGGAAGGGGGTCCGGCACGTAGGCGACGTATTCGTACGCCTCACCTAATCGGGGGTCATGACCCCCGATTGGCACCAACCGTCCGATCGGGCTGTTACGAAGCGCCTCGATATCCATCGGATCCACCTCAACTCGCCAAGCTTGAATTCCAGGAGTGCAATTTCAAGGTTAGCGCCTCAACCTTGAAAACTGACATCCTGATTTCAAGGTTCCCGCTCTCGGTAGATCAGAAGCGGCCTTGACCACCAAGGTGTCTCAGTCCGCAGGCAGTCCGCAGTAGATTTTCGCGACTCCTGCGCGCGCCAACCCACCCAATACAGCTGAGCTGGGAAACTTACGCGGGCCAACGTACCCAACGTCATCAAAACCCCAGGTGGCGTGGTTCGGGACGAAGAGGTCGTGGGTTCGAATCCCGCCACCCCGACAGTGTGAAACCCGCTCTCGCCTGTACCAACAGGTGGGGGCGGGTTCTTTCGTTTCAGGTTCGCCGGCGCCACGGGACCAGCTCCGGCCGGGGGCCCGAAAGCTACTGCGAGCGCACCACGTATTTGGCGGTCGTACCGGCTCCCGATCATTGCGCGTCACCTCCTCCGTCGACGTATTTCCAGGGTGAACGACAACTAGGTCGTTTCTCGGGCCGTTCTATAGTGCCCGGATGCGCCTCGCCCGATTCGGCCGCTGTCTGCTGAGTGTGCTGCTGGCCTGCGCCGCGGTTGCCGGCGGCGTGCAGGCGCCGGCATCGGCGGCGCCCGACGGCGGGGTGGTGCCGGGCATCGAGGTGTTCCTGGCCAATGTGCCGTCGGCGCTGCGCGGCAAGCGGGTCGGTCTGATCACCAACAACACCGGTGTCGACCGCGCCGGCACCTCCGACATCGACCTGATCGCCGCACATCCCGACCTGCGGCTGGTGGCGCTGTTGGCCCCGGAGCACGGCATCCGCGGGACCGCCGAGGCGGGCGTCGGGGTCGCCGACGGCGTCGACGCGAGGACCGGGGTTCCGGTCTACTCCCTCTACGGCGCCCAGGGGCACTCCCCGACGCCGGAGATGCTGAAGGACGTCGATGTCCTGGTCTACGACCTGCAGGAGGTCGGCGGGCGCACCTGGACCTACGTTTCCACCATGGCGCTGGCCATGCAGGCCGCGGCGCGCAAGGGCATCCCGTTCGTGGTGCTCGACCGGCCGAACCCGATCGGCGGTCAGATCGTCGAGGGCGCGCTGCTGGAGTCGGCGTACTCGTCGTTCATCGGGATGTACCCGATCCCGGCGCGGCACGGCATGACGGTCGGCGAGTTGGCCAACCTGTTCAACCGGCAAGAGGGCATCGGCGCGAACCTGACCGTCATCCCGGTTCAGGGATGGCGACGCGCGCAATGGTTCGACCAGACGGGCCTGCCCTGGGTGAACCCGTCGCCCAACCTGCGGTCGCTGGCGGCAGTGACGAACTACCCCGGCACGGTCTACTTCGAGGGCACCAACATCTCCGAGGGCCGGGGTACCGACCGTCCCTTCGAGCAGGTTGGCGCCCCCTGGCTGGACGCGGCGAAGGTGGCGGCGACGATGAACGCGCTCGGCCTGCCGGGTGTCACCTTCCAGTCTGTCAGCGTCCCGGTCGACGACGGCGCCGCCAAGTACCCCGGCCAGACCATCGGGGCCGTCCGGTTCGTCATCACCGATCGGCAGGCCTACCGTCCGGTCGGCACGGCGCTGCTGCTCATCGACGTGATCCGCAAGCAGCACCCGAACGACTTCGCCTGGGGCCCGTCGTTCGATTCACTGACCGGATCGGGCAAGGCGCGGGCGGCGATCGACGCCGGCCGGCTCGCGCCGCTGCTGGCGGAGTGGGACCGTTCGGCCGCCGGATTCCGGGATAGCCGCGCCGGGTATCTGCTCTACGACTGACCCTCAGGCGGCGACCCGCCGCCCGGCCCGGTGCTTGGGCACCGGCGAGATCCGCGCCGGGTTCAGCTCGGGGTGGCGCGCCGAAGCGGCCACCCGGTCGAACGCCCGCACCGCGACCAGCCCGATGAGGATCGCCGCCCCGGCCAACCCGGCGACCGTCCACCACGCCGAGCTCAGCCCGGAGCCTGGTGTGGAGCCGAAGTAGAGGATGGAGCGCAGGCCCCGGACCACCGGTCGCATCGGCTCGAAGTGGGCGATCGCGCGGTAGAAACCGGGGACCGCCTCCAGCGGAACGGTGCCGGCCGATGACGGCATGGCCAGTGCCACGAAGAAGAACATGTTGATCAGCGGCCCCAGCGCACCGAAGCAGGCGAACACCGTCAACGCACCGATGCCGACCGCAGCGACGGTCGAGGTGCCGAACAGCCACAACAGCCAGGGCCGGTCGATCGGCATACCCAGGCCCGGACCGGCGACGAGCTGGGCCAGCGCCGCGGCGATCGGCGCCGCGGCCACCATGATCAGCCACTTGCTCACCAGGCTCTGCAGCCGGCTCAGGTGCAGATACGGACGACGACGCACGATGGGCCCGATCTCGGTGGGCAGGAACCCGCTGGAGGCGTCGATCAGCGGTTGGATCGCCGAGGCGCCGACCAGCCCGAGGAGCACCAGCACGACGGCGTAGTAGAACGCGCTGGTGCCCATTCCGGTGTGCGACGGCAACGGGTCCAGCGGCGCGGTGGCCACCGAGAACGGCGCGGCCAAAGCTGAAGCGGCGGCGGCCGTCGTCTCCGGCGGCGCCGAGGCCAGCAACCGGTGACCGAACTCGGTACCCACCCCGGCAAGCACCGGCGCCAACTGGCCGGAGATCAGGCTGGTCACCATCGCCCCGGTTGCCGGGTTGGTGTCCAGATGTACGACGGGATGCACGGGGGCGCCCGGCGCACCGCTGCGCAGGGCGGCGATCTGGGCGTCGAAGTCCGCGGGGATGCGGACGGCTCCGTAGAGCGAGCCGTTGCCGATCTGCCGCGCCTCCTCGCCGGCGTCGAGGCGCCGCAGCGCGATGGCGCCGGTGTCGACGTGGTCGGCGATCGCGGCGGCCAGCGCCTCGGCGGCGCTGCCGTTCGGGTCGGTGACGCTCTGCTGCTCGACGACCAGGCCGACCGGGAGGTTGTGCACGTTTCCCGGCGGGTCGATGGTGCCGCCGAGGTAGACCGCGGGAACCGTCAGGGCCAGGACGAGCACCACCAGCATCGGCAGCATCCAGGTTCCCGGGTGGGTGACGAACTCGCGCAGCACGCGCGTCCGCTCGGCGCGCGCTCGCGGGAGGGCGTGCGCGTCGGTCTCGGAACTCGGGGACATCCCGCCTCCATTACTCAACTAGTTGACTAACTAGAAGATAGGAGCGGGATTCTCACCTAGTCAAAATATTGACTAGGTTCTACGTTGTTATCCTGCGCACATGGCGCTGCGCGATGCGATCCTGGCCGCCCTGCTCGACGGGGAGGCGTCCGGCTACGACCTCGCCAAGGCCTTCGACATGTCGGTGGCCAATTTCTGGATGGCCACCCCCCAACAGCTCTACCGGGAGCTGGAGCGGATGCAGGCGGCCGGACTGATCGAAGCCCGGCTCGTCGAGCAGGACCGCCGCCCCAACAAGCACCTGTTCTCCCTCACCGACGCCGGGCGCGAGCAGCTGCGCCGCTTCACCGCCATCCCGCCCAAGCCCGGCGCGATCCGCGAGGACCTGATGGTCGCCATCCAGGCCCTCGACGCCGGCGACGCCGCCGCGGTGCGCGACGCCGTCGTCGCACGGATCGCGTTGGCCGAGGACAAGCTCGCCCACTATGAACGACGCCAAGACGAGCTGCTCGGCGGCCGCTCCGAGGCGCAATTCCTGGCCGAGGCGCCGCGGATCGGGCCGTATCTGAACCTGCTGCGCGGCGTGAGTTTCGAGCGGGAGAACCTCGCCTGGTTCCGGCGGGTGATCGCGGTGATTGATCGTCGGCGAGCCGGGTAGCTCGACCGCTCACCTGCCGACTTCTCGCTCCAACCAGGCCAGATTTCCACCAAATCGCAACATAAGTCACGTTCTCCTCATTAGTCTCATTGGTAACATCGGTCGATGCCGGATTTCCGGGGTACTTCCGACCCGCTGCGCCCGTCACGCCTGATATCCCGGCGTGACGCGCTGCGCTATGCCACCGCGCTGTCGGCGGCCGCCGGGCTGGCCACGACGGCCGCGGGCCTGGCGATCCCGAAGGCGTCGGCCGCCGCGCCCACGCTGATCGACTTCGCGGCCAAGCAGATCCCCGCGGCCGACATCCGCGCGGCCGGGCACTCCGGCGTCATCAACTACGTCTCCACCTCGCGGCCCGGATCGACCTTCGGTGCCAAGCCGATCACGCTGCCCTACGCCCAGGCGTTGACGTCGGCCGGGCTGATCATCGTCAGCAACTACCAGTACGGCAAACCGGGCGGGACCGCCCCGTCGGACTTCACCCGCGGATACGCCGGCGGTGTCTCCGACGCCCGCACCGCCTGGCAGTTGCACACCGCGGCCGGCGGCGCAAAGAACGCGCCGATCTTCTTCAGCGTCGACGACGACATCAACCAGGACACCTGGAACCGAGTTGCCCTGCCGTGGTTTCAGGGGATCAACTCGGTGCTGGGCGTGCAGCGCACCGGCGTCTACGGCGGGTACGACGTGTGCCAGTGGGCCGCCTCGAGCGGCGTCATCGGGAATTCGAGTGTGTCCGGCTATAAGTGGGCCTGGCAGACCCGGTCCTGGTCAGGCGGGCGCGTTTTCCCCGCCGCGGTCCTCTACCAGCGCGTGGTCAGCACCGCGTCGGCCCCCGGACCGGTGGTCGGCGGAGTCAACGTCGACGTCAACGACGTCCGGGCCGTCGACTGCGGCCAGTGGAACAAGCACACCTAGCCGCGCGCCGTGACGGGCGGGTCGACACCGGGTTGTCGGTGGGTTCCGGCACGATGATGGGCATGACAACCGGTGACGACGCGGCGCAGCGCAAGGCGCGCGGTGCGTTCTTCACCCCGGCGCCGGTGGCCCGCTTCCTGTTCGACTGGGCGGTCCGCTCCCCCGGCGACGACGTCCTGGAACCGTCCTGCGGCGAGGCGGTGTTCCTGCACCAGGCCCGCCCTGGCCACACCGGCCGGCTGACCGGCGTCGAGCTGCACACCGGCTCGGCCCGCCGCGCCCAGCGCAGCCTGCGCGACGCGGGGATACCCGCGACCGTCGGCGTCCGGAACTTTTTCCTGCACAACGAGTTCGGCGCCTACGATGCCGTCGTCGGGAACCCGCCCTACATCCGCTACCAGGATTTCACCGGCGCCGATCGGGCCCGGGCCCGCGCCGCGGCGCTGCGCGCCGGGGTGAGCCTGCCGAACCTGGCGTCGTCGTGGGCCGCGTTCACCGTGCACGCCGCCCTGCAGCTGCGCCCGGGCGGGCGGCTGGCCCTGGTGCTGCCGGCGGAGTTGCTGACCGTCAATTACGCCGCCGGGGTCCGGCAGTTCCTGATGGACCGGTTCGGCGCCGTCGGACTGGTGCTGTTCGAACAACGGGTATTCCCAGGAGTTTTGGAAGAGGTCGTGCTGCTGCTGGCCGACGGCTACCGGGGCGACGGGAACGTCGGAGGAGCCGGCCCAGCGGACCACGCCGGCCGAGCCGGCCCAGCGGACCACGCCGGCGGAGCCGGCCATATGGACCTGTGGCAGGTCCGCGACGCCGACGGACTGGCCGAGCTGAGCGAATCCCGGCGCTGGACCCCACCCGGCGGCGGCGCCAAATGGTCGGCCGGGTTGCTGTCGACGGCCGGGCGCGCGGCACTGGAGGACGCCACCGGCACCGGCTTCACCCCGCTGCAGTCCTGGGGCGACACCACGCTGGGCATGGTGACCGGCAACAACCGGTTTTTCGCACTGTCCCCGCAGCGGGTCGACGCCCTCGGCCTGACCGACGACGACGTCATCGACCTGTCACCCCCGGGATCCCGGCACCTTCGCGGACTTTCGCTGACCGCGCGCGGTCTGCGCGATCTCGGCGACGCCGGGGCGGCCAGTCATCTGTTCCGGCCGGCCGGCGAACCGTCGGCCGCGGCCAGGCGCTACATCCGGGCCGGCGAGGACCTCGACGTGCACCACGCCTACAAGTGTCGGGTACGCCGGCCCTGGTGGCGGGTGCCGCATCTGCGCCCGGCCGACCTGCTGCTGACCTACATGAACGCCGACACCCCCCGGCTGTGCAGCAACCGCGCCCGCGCCCATCACCTCAACTCGGTGCACGGGGTCTATCTGCGCGACGGTGTGCGCACCCTCGGGCTGGACCTGCTGCCGCTGGCGGCGCTGAACTCGGTGACCCTGCTGGGTGCCGAAACGGTTGGGCGTGCCTACGGCGGCGGGCTGCTCAAGATCGAGCCGCGGGAGGCCGACGCGCTGCCGGTGCCGTCGCCGCCGTTGGTCGCCGCACACGCCGCCGCGCTGCGTGCGCTGCGCCCCCGGGTCACCGCGTTGCTGCGGACCGGCCGGCTGCTGGATGCGGTCACCTGCGTCGATGCGGTGCTGCTGACCGACGGCCTGGGATTGGCGACCGATCAGCTGGCGGCGCTGCGGTCCGATCACGCCGCGCTGACCGCCCGTCGTGTCGCCCGGGGCAGGGCCGCCGGTGGCTGAGCGCACGGCCAAACCCAGCGCCAAGGCCGCCGCGTGGCCGCTGTTCGACGCGATCGTTGCCGAGGCTCCGGCCGCCGGTACCAACCCCTGGCTGCCCGACGGCGGCTTCGTCCCGGACTACGCCACCCTGGCCCGGCTGCTGGCGGTGCCACTGCGGCTGGGCGCCGAAACCCGTTCCGGGGTACCGGCATTGGCCGTTGATGTGTGGGTGGCCTACGAGTTGCGCCGCGCCGGCCTGGACCCCGACGCGGTGTGGCCGCGGGCCGAGCCGCCGCGCGTCGTCGACCGGGATGTGCTGGCCTTCATCCGCTCGGTGCCCCGGGGTATGCGTGAGGAGTTGCTGGCCCGGCTGCGCGGTGGGTCCGGCGGCATCGGCACGGCGTCGGCCAACATCGCGGGAAAGAACTACCTCAAGCAGGTCGACGTCATCGTGTCATCCTGGCAGACCGGGCCCGAGCTGCTGATCTCCACCAAGCGGATGGATTCGTCGTTCGGCAAGAACGCGGCGAACCGCGTCGAGGAGTCCTACGGGGACGCCAAGAACCTGGCGCTGCGCCACCCGCTGGCCGCGCTCGGCTTCGTCTACGCGCTGCGCTCCACGGCCTATACCGAGGAGCGCCGGCAGTTCGACTGGATCGCCGATCTCCTGGTCAAACTCGGCCGGGAGGACGACGCCTACGACGCATGCGCGTTGATCGTGCCGGAGTGGGGCGACGACGCCGAGCCGTCCCAGCCCGAGGCCCAGTGCCCGTCCGTGCTTCAGCCCCCGTCGCAGATCCAGGCGCCGATCGCCCGAACCCCACCGGAAACCCCGCCCGCACCCTCCCCCGACGACGAAGACGACGAGTGGGGCTCCGGCGGCCTGTTCGACCTGCACGATGCCGAGGTCGAGGACGTCGAGGCCGCATCTGCGGTCGACGTTGCGGCCGAGCTCGCAGCCCTGCCCGTCGTCACCCTGCGCCACGACCTGGTGCCCGCCGAGCTCGACCCCGCCCGGTTCTTCGCGCTGATGATCCAGATCATGCTGGACAATTCCAGCGTCACCCAGCACGAGGCCGCCCGGGCCCGCCGCGCCGCCGCCCGCGGCTGAGGGCCCGGCCGCCCCGCCCCTCCTGCCACCCGCGACTGACGACCCGCTACTCCGATGGGCCATAGCGAGACACAACTATCTCATTTTGACGATCTCATGCTACCTTTGAGGACATGAATGCGACGGAGACCGGGGCCCGCGGGCGGACGAGGCGGGCGATACTCGACGCCGCCATGTCCGTGCTGTCGGCCGAACCGGCCGCGCCGCTCGGCGACATCGCCGCGGCCGCCGACGTCGGACGGTCCACGCTGCACCGGTACTTCCCGGAGCGAACCGACCTGATCCGGGCGCTGGCCGTGCATGTGCACGAGATCAGCACGGCCGCGATCGTGGCGGCCGACCCGGCCAGCGGAACGCCCGCCGAAGCGCTGCGCCGCGTCATCGAGTCCCAGCTCGACATCGGGCCGATCGTGGTCAACATCTACATGGACCCCAACGTGCTCGCCGACCCCGCATTGATGTCCCATCTGGACACCGGCGACGACGCCATCATCGAGGTGCTGGAACGCGCCTCGACCGGCAACGTCCCGCCCGGATGGGCGCGACGGGTGTTCTGGGCGCTGCTGGAGGCCGGCTTCGACGCCCTCCTCCAGGACAACCTGCCTCGACACCAGATCGTCGACGCCATCATGACCAGCCTGACGGAGGGACTCATCGCCCCCACCTAGCGTCGGCGAACCACCACAGGCAATTCAACACAGCTGTACCGGGCTACCCGGCCCGACTCGATTAGAGGAATCCTCATGTCCACCCGCCTCGACAACGTGGCGAACACCCAGACCTCATTCACGACGACACCCCGCCGAGCCTGGCTGGCCCTGGCGGTACTCATGCTGCCGGTGCTGCTGATCGCGATCGACAACACCGTGCTGGCGTTCGCGCTGCCGCTGATCGCCGAGGACTTCCGGCCGTCGGCCGCCACCCAGCTGTGGATCGTCGACATCTACTCCCTGGTGCTGGCCGCGCTGCTGGTGCCGATGGGCAGCCTCGGCGACCGCGTCGGCCGGCGCAGGCTGCTGCTGATCGGAGCGACGGGATTCGCCGTCGTCTCCGCCGTCGCCGCGTTCGCACCCAGCGCCGCGGCGCTGGTCGGCGCGCGCGCCGCACTCGGCGTCTTCGGGGCGATGCTGATGCCGTCGACCCTGTCGCTGATCCGCAACATCTTCACCGAGGACTCCGCACGACGGTTGGCCATCGCGGTGTGGGCGGCGTGCTTCACCGCTGGGGCCGCGCTCGGCCCGATCGCCGGCGGCGCGCTGCTGACCCGATTCAATTGGGGTGCAGTCTTTCTACTCGCGGTACCGCTGTTGGTGCCGCTGCTGATCTTCGCACCGCGACTGGTTCCCGAGTCGCGGGACGCCAATCCGGGCCCGCTGGATCCGGTCAGCATCGCACTGGCCCTGACCGCGATGGCTCCGCTGGTGTGGGCGATCAAAGACATGGCTCACCAAGGTGTTTCGACCTGGTCCGTTGCGGCGTTCGGCGTCGGCATTGCTTCGGCGGTGCTGTTCGTGCGCCGGCAGAACCGCAGTGCCACACCGATGTTGGAGATGCGACTGTTCCGCCACCCGCCGTTCGCCTCGTCGGTGCTGGCGAACTTCCTGTCGATCGTCGGGTTGATCGGGTTCTTGTTCTTCACCGCGCAGCATCTGCAGCTCGTGTTGGGACTGTCCCCGCTGCAGGCGGGTCTGGTGACCCTGCCGGCGGCGACGGTCTCGGTGATCGGCGGGCTCGCGGTGGTGCCGCTGGCCCGCTGGTTCGGCCCGGATCGGCTGATCATCGCCGGCCTGGCGCTGGTGGTGGCCGGATTCGTGCTGATCCTGCTGTTCCGCGACCACCTCACCGTCGTCGCGGTGATCGTGTCCCTGGTAACCCTCGAGCTCGGCGTGGGGGTGTCCCAGACCGTCTCCAATGACACCATCGTCGCGTCGGTGCCGCCGGCGAAGGCCGGTGCCGCCTCGGCGGTGTCGGAAACCGCCTACGAGCTGGGCGCGGTGGTCGGCACCGCGACCCTGGGCACCGTGTTCACCGCGTACTACCGGCACAACGTCGAACTGCCGCGCGGCCTTTCACCGAGCCAGAGCGCCGACGCCGGGGAGAGCATCGGCGGCGCGGTGTCGGTGGCCGGTGAGCTGCCCGCCGAGTTGGCGGCGCGGCTGCTGGATTCGGCCCGGACGGCCTTCGACTCGGGTATCGCGCCGACGGCCGGGATCGCCATCACCCTCACCCTGGGCGCAATCGCCGTCGTCGCCCGGGCGTTCCGGGGAGGCTCGGCGGAGGTGGCGCGAGCGAAGCGAGTGCCGGCGGAGCCGAGGTGAAGCCGGGAACGCCCGCATCAAGACCGGCGTTCCGGGGAGGCTCGGCGGAGGTGGCGCGAGCGAAGCGAGTGCCGGCGGAGCCGAGGTGAAGCCGGGAACGCCCGCATCAAGACCGGCGTTCCGGCGAGGGTGACGAGGTTCAGAGGCGGTCTTTGATGGCCGCCGAGAGCCGGGCACCGTCGGCCTTCTCGCCGGCGATCTCCTTGGCGATCTTCATGACCTGGCCCATCTGCTTGATGCCGGGCCGGTGGCCGATCTCCTCGGCGACGTTGGCGATGGCGGTGTTGACGATGTTGGCGATCTCGTCCTCCGACAGCGGCGACGGCAGATACTCCTCGATGACTGACGCCTCGGCGCGCTCGTTGGCTGCCAGTTCGCCGCGGCCATTGGTGATGAAGATCTGGGCGGCCTCTCCGCGCTTGCGGGCCTCGCGGGCCAGTACCCGGAGCACCTCGGCGTCGGTCAGCTCGACGGGTTCCTTGCCGGAGACCTCTTCGGTCTGAATGGCGGCCAGCAGCATCCGCAGCGTCGCAACCCGCAGCTTGTCCTGGGCCTTCATCGCCTCGGTCAGATCCGATCGCAGACGCGCCTTGAGTTCAGCCATGACAGCACGGTACGCGGCGGTCCGCCACCGCAAAGAGGCGCCGTGGCATTTTCGGTGGCCATGCCAGGATGGACACCATGACCGTCAACCCCGGAGGCATGCGCGGATGAGCACGCCACCCCCGACGCCGGACGGCTCACCGCCCGGCGAGGCACCGGCGCAGGACGTTCTCCCCGGTGCACCCGGTGTGGCCGACGAACCCGCGGCGGCACCGCCCGCCCACTTCGATCCCGCCCACGCCCAGCCGATTCCACCGGCCTACCCGCCCCAGCCGTCCTACCCGACCCAGCAGCACTATCCCGTCGGGTATCCGCAGTACGCAGCCCCCGGCTATCCGCAACCCGGCTACCGCCCGACCCCGCCCGGTTACCCGGTCTACCAGCCGCAACCCGGCTACCCACCCCAAGGCTTCGGGCCACCCGGCTTCCCGCCCCAAGCCGGCTACCAGCCCGGTTACCCGCCGCAGCCGAGCTACGTCGCGCCCGTCCCGCAGCCCGGATACGTCCCCGGGCCCGCCCCGTCGGCGCCGCTGGTGTCGATCGATCTCAAGCCCGGCATCATCCCGCTGCGGCCGCTGGGCATCAGCGACATCTACAACGGCGCCGTCGCCTACATCCGGTCCAATCCCCGGACCACGCTGGGCCTGACCACCATCGTCGTCGTGCTCACCCAGCTGCTGGCGCTGGGTTTGCAGATCGGCCCGTTGCTGGCCCTGGACCGGGTCAACATGCTCGGCGACAACTCCTCCGACGTGGGCGCCTCGGCGCTGTTGCAGTTGCCCGGCGCCCTGACGACCTGGCTGGCCACCATTTTGCTGGGCGGCATGCTGACGGTGGTGGTGGGCCGGGCGGTGTTCGGCGAGACGATCACCATCGGTGAGGCGTGGGCCCGCATCCGCGGCCGGCTGCCGGCGCTGATCGGGCTGGCCGCTCTGGAGACGCTGGCGATGTTTCTTGTGCTCGGCGTCATCGTCGTGATCGTCGTCGGGCTGGCCCAGGCCAGCGCGGCCCTGGCGGTCATCGCCGGGCTGTTCCTGCTGCTGCTGTTCGGCCTGGGCGCCTGCTACCTGTGGGTCCAGCTGACCTTCGCGCCGACGGCCATCGTGCTGGAGCGGCTGTCGGTCATGGCCGCGATCCGGCGATCGTTTGCCCTGGTCCGCGGCGACTTCTGGCGGTTGCTGGGCATCCTGCTGCTGACCGCGATCCTGGTCTCGATCATCGCCAGTGCTCTCGGATTCCCGTTCCAGATTGCCGGCGCGATCATGACGTCGGGCGTCCGGGACAACGACGTGCTGCTGATCGGCGCGTCCCTGACGGCAATCGGCGCCGCCATCGGCCGGATCATCACCACCCCGTTCTCCGCCGGTGTCACGGTGTTGCTCTACACCGACCGCCGGATGCGCGGTGAGGCCTTCGACATGGTGCTGCGCACCGGCGCCGACGCCGCGTTGCGCGCGGCGGCCGACCCGGCCGCTGGGCCGCACGTTCTCGATGAGACGGATCAGTTGTGGCTGACCCGACGGTAGACATCGACGGTGACGCCGCCCGTGAGCTGGCTCGTCACGAACTGTCCAAGCCGATCTATCCGCGGCGCTCGCTGTGGGACCACGTCCTGAGCTGGATCAACGATCGCCTAGACCGGTTGCTCGCGCACGGCGCGTCCATGCCGGGCGGCTGGCTGACCGTGCTGGTGCTGGCGGTCGTGGTGATCGTCGCGGCGCTGTTGATCGTCCGGCTGGTGCGCCGGACCATCCGCACCCAGCCCGGGGAGACCTACCAGCTGTTCGACGGCGCCGAGCTCACCGCGGCCCAGCACCGCGCCGCCGCCGCGGACTACGCCGCCCGCGGCGACTGGGCCGGCGCGATCCGGCACCGGCTCCGCGCCGTCGCCCGGCACCTGGAGGAAACCGGGGTGCTCACCGCCGTGCCCGGTCGCACCGCCACCGAGCTCACCCGCGCAGCGGCCGTCGCCTATCCGGCGTTGTCCGGTGAATTCACCTCGGCGGCAGCCATTTTCAACGACGTCACCTACGGTGAACAACCCGGCACCGCCGAGGAGTATCAGCAGATCGCCGATCTCGACGAGCATCTGTGCGCGCAACGCGGCACCCCGTCGGGCACCGCCGCGACGGTCGAGGGCTGGACGGCCGTGCGATGACCACCGCCACGACCCGCAAGACCCGTTCGAGGTGGTGGCTCCTCATCGCGCTGGTCGCGATCGCCGCCGTCGCGGTCCTGGCCACCCAGCTGACCAGCCCACGCGCGGGCGGCTTCCTCGATCCGGAATCCACCGCCACCAACGGTTCACACGCCCTGGCCACGCTGCTGCGCGAACACGGGGTGGAGGTGATCGAGGCCAACACCGTCGACGAGGCGGTGTCCGCCACGACCGGGAACTCGACCCTGCTGGTCGCCCCGACCTACTACCTGCCCGACCGCGACAAGCTGCAGCGGCTGTCGCGCGCCCCCGGCGACCTGTTGCTGATCGCGCCCAACTTCGTCGTCCAGGACGTCCTGGCACCTGACCTTCGGGCGGGCGCCAGCACCGTCACCCAGAAATCACCCGGCTGCGATCTGCGCGCGGCCCGGCGCGCCGGAGCCGTCGATTTCGACACCGGGCGGATCTACCGCGCCGCAACCGATTCGGTGGACCTGACCTCCTGCTACGGCGGCGCACTGGTCCGCTACCGAAACGGCGCCGGGCAGACCGTCACCGTCGCCGCCAACACCGACTTCCTGACCAACGACGGGTTGCGCGACGGCGGCAACGCGGCCCTGGCGATGAATCTGGCCGGCGAACACCCCCGGCTGGTCTGGTACGCGCCGCAACAGCTGGAGGGTGAGAAGTCCAGCTCCGCATCCATCACCGACCTGATGCCGGACCGGGTCGGCTGGGTCATCTGGCAGCTGATCATCGCGGTGGCACTGCTGGCGCTCTGGCAGGGCCGGCGCCTCGGCCCGCTGATCGCCGAACCGCTGCCGGTGGTGGTTCGCGCGTCGGAAACCGTGGAGGGGCGCGGCCGGCTGTACCAGTCGCACCGGGCCCGGGACCGGGCCGCCGACGCGCTGCGCTCGGCCACCATCTCCCGGCTGACCCCGCGGCTCGGATTGAGCGCAGCGGCCGGCCGGACCCAGATCGTCGACGCCATCGCCGCGCACAGCGGAACCGACCCGGCGCGGCTGACCCACCTGTTGTACGGCCCGGCCCCGGCCACCGACGACGATCTCATCAACCTCGCTCACGCTCTCGACGACATCGAAAGGCAGGTCGCGCACCCGTGACGCACTACTCCCCCGAGTCCCAGCCGCCCGGCGCTCCGTACGGCGGTCCCGCATCCGGTGGCTGGGCGCCCACGCCCCCGCCACCCGTGGCGCCCCCCGCGCAGGCACCGCTGCCGGTCCCGCCGCCGTCGGCCCCGCAGCACGCTCCCCAGCACCCGGTGCACGCGCCCCCGGATCCGGCCGGAGACGCCGCCCGCGCCGCGTTGCTGGCCTTGCGGGCCGAGATCGGCAAGGCCGTGGTCGGGCAGGACGCCGTGGTGAGCGGTCTGGTGGTGGCGCTGCTGTGCCGGGGACACGTGCTCCTCGAGGGCGTACCCGGCGTAGCGAAGACCCTGCTGGTGCGCACCCTGGCCGCCGCACTCGCCCTCGATTTCAAGCGGGTCCAGTTCACCCCCGACCTGATGCCCGGCGACGTCACCGGTTCGCTCATCTACGACGCCCGCACCGCGGAGTTCGAATTCCGAGCCGGACCGGTGTTCACCAACCTGCTGCTGGCCGACGAGATCAACCGCACCCCACCGAAAACCCAGGCCGCGCTGCTGGAGGCGATGGAGGAACGCCAGGTCAGTGTCGACGGGGATCCGAAGGCGCTGCCCGACCCGTTCATCGTGGCGGCCACCCAGAACCCGATCGAGTACGAGGGCACCTACCAGCTGCCCGAGGCTCAGCTGGACCGGTTCCTGCTCAAGCTCACCGTGCCGCTGCCCGCCCGCGAGCAGGAGGTGGCCATTCTCGGCCGGCACGCCGGCGGTTTCGATCCGCGTGATCTGACCGACATCGAGACGGTCGCCGGACCCGACCAGCTGGCCGCCGGTCGCGCCGCGGTCGCCCGGGTGCTAGTGGCCGACGAGATCCTGCGCTACATCGTCGATATCGCGATCGCGACCCGCAATTCACCGTCGCTGCAGCTCGGCGTCTCACCACGCGGAACGACCGCGCTGATGGGTACCGCCCGCGCCTGGGCGTGGCTGTCCGGGCGTTCCTACGTCACCCCCGACGACGTCAAGGCCATGGCCAAATCGACGCTGCGGCACCGGATTGCGCTGCGTCCCGAGGCCGAACTGGAAGGCGCCACCCCGGATGCCGTACTCGACGGCATTCTGGCCTCGGTGCCGGTTCCGCGCTAGTGGTGCTCAGCGGCCGGGTCGGCCTGATCGCCCTGGCGGGGGTGCTGCCGATCCTGGTATCACCCTGGCCGGAGGCGACTTTCGCGGCGCTGCTGGCCGTGCTGCTGGTGGCCGTCGTCCTCGACATACTGCTGGCCGCCACACCGTCGGCCATCGGTGTCACCCGCACCGTCGCGGCGTCCAGCCGCCTCGGTGAACCCATCGACGTGAGCCTGTCGGTCCGCAACGACGGCAGCCGCCGCTTCCGCGGGCAGATCCGGGACGCGTGGGCGCCCAGCGCCTGTGCGACCCCGCGCGCGCACGACGTGACCCTGTCACCCGGCGAACACATCTCGCTGCTGACCCGGCTGGACCCCGTGCGTCGCGGCGATCAGCGGGCGGCCGGGATCACCGTCCGCGCCCTGGGCCCGCTGCGGCTGGCCGGCCGTCAGCGTTTCCGCCCGCTGCCCGACGAGCTGCGGGTACTGCCGCCGTTCTTGTCCCGCAAGCATTTACCGTCGCGGCTGGCCCGGCTGCGGCAGATCGACGGGGCCATCCCGGTGCTCATCCGCGGCCAGGGCACCGAGTTCGATTCACTGCGCGAGTACGTCGACGGCGACGACGTGCGCTCGATCGACTGGCGGGCCAGCGCACGGCGCAACGACGTGGTGGTCCGGACCTGGCGTCCGGAACGCGACCGCCGGGTGGTGCTGGTGCTCGACACCGGCCGCACCTCGGCCGGGCGCGTTGGGGTGGATCCCATTGCCGCGCAACGTCGGACCGCCGCGGACGGATCCGGGCTGGAGGCCGGCGGCTGGCCGCGCCTGGACTGGTCGATGGACGCCGCCCTGCTGCTCGCGGCACTCGCGGCCCGCGCGGGTGACCATGTCGACTTCCTCGCCCATGATCGGGAGACCCGGGCGGGAGTGTTCAACGCCGGGCGCAACGAGCTGTTGTCGCGGCTGGTCGACGCGATGGCGCCGTTGGAGCCGTCATTGATCGAGAGTGACTCCGCAGCAATGGTTTCCGCAGTGCTGCGGCGCACCCGCGGCCGCGCGCTGGTGGTCCTGCTGACGGATCTGAATCAGTCGGCACTGGAGGAGGGCCTGCTGCCGGTGCTGCCGCAGCTGTGTGCGCGCCATCAGGTGATCGTCGCCGCGGTCGCCGACCCGCGGGTGGAGACCCTGGCGGCCGGACGCGGTGACGCGGCCCAGGTCTACGACGCCGCGGCCGCCGAACGCTCGCGTATTCAGCGCCGCGAGGTCGCATCCCGGCTGCGCAGCATGGGTGTCGAGGTGGTCGACGCCCCACCGGAGGAACTGGCTCCGGCGCTGGCCGACCGCTACCTGGCGATGAAGGCCACCGGGCGGCTGTAGCCGGGCGTCAGGGAAGCTCGACGTTGCTGGTCAGCCACCGGCCGTCGACCTTGGTCATGGTCATCTTCATCCGATTCCGGTCCAGCCGTGGATCGGACTGCTTGGTGTTGGACACCGACTGGTCGACGAACAGCAGCACCACGACATCCTGGCCGTTGACCGATTCGACCGCCGAATCCAAGACATTGCCCTTGGCCGAGGCGTTGTTCGACTTCAAGATTTCCTTGAGCGCAGCGCTGCCGGACGCGTAGTTCTCCTTGAACTTCCCGGTCGCGCCGTCGAGCACCTTCTGCATCTGCTCGTCCAGATGTGCATAGTCGACCGAGGTCAACAGTTTGGCGTACTCGACGGCGGCCTTGCGGGCGTCCTCGGAATCGGTGCGCTGAGCTTCCGCCTCCGCGATGACCGCGTGCTGGGTGGTACGCACCTCCTGCAGGGTGGTCGCGCTCTCATGCCATTTCCAGCCCAGGAACCCCGATCCGGCCAGCGCCAGCACGGCGATCAGGGTCGGTACCCAGACCGCGGCGCGACCCGGCCGGGCCACCGACGGCGCACCGGGCGCGGGGGCTCCCGGCGCCGACAGGTAAGGCGGTGGCGTCGCCGGATAGGCCGGCGGCGCAGCGGGATATGCCGGGGGCGCGGCGTAGACCGGGGGCGTGGGAAAGCTCGGGCCCGCGGGATACACCGGGGGCGTGGGGGAACCCCCGGGCGCGAAACCGTCGGTCATCAGCGGTCCTCTCGATTCATGCGGTCGGCACCACGTCGGGTGCGTCCGCCAGGTCGCCGGCGTCGCCGACGGCATCGGCACGGCGGCCGAAGTAGATGATGTAGTACAGGAACGCGCCCTCGGCGATCACCCCGATGCCGATCCGGGCCCAGGTCGGCAACGGCGACGGCGTCACCAGTGCCTCGATCAGACCGGCGACCAGCAGCATCACCACCAGGCCGGCGGCCACGGCTACCACCGCGCGGCCCTGCTCGGCCAGCACCTGCCCGCGTGGCCGGTCACCCGGGGCGATCACCGACCAGCCCAGCCGCATCCCGACGCCGGCGGCCAGGAACACCGCGGTGAGCTCCAGCAGTCCGTGCGGCATCAGCAGCCCGAGCATGAAGCCGCCCTTGCCGGCGCCGAACATCAGCCCGGCCATCACCCCGACGTTGGCGGCGTTGCTGTACAGCACGAACGGGATCGGCAGGCCCAGCACGATGGCGTAGGCGATGCACTGCACGGCGATCCAGGCGTTGTTCACCCAGACCTGCAGCGCGAACAGCCCCGCCGGGTGGTCGGAGTAGTAGCTCTCGAAGTCATGGTCGACGATCTGCCGAATGGACTCCGGCGTGCCGATGGCGGCCTGCACGTCCGGATTGTTGGCCACCCATACCGCGAACAGCGCGGCGATCAGCAGGAACACCAGCGCCGAGCCGAGCCACCAGCGCCAGGCTCGGTAGGCGACCACCGGGAAGGACACCGTCCAGAACCGGACGAACTCCCGCGACAGCGGCGCGTGTGCGCCGGTGACCGCGGCCCGGCCGCGCGCCACCAGCGTGGACAACCGCCCGATCAGCACCGAGTCGTTCGAGGACGACCGCACCATCGACAGGTGCGTCGACACCCGCTGGTAGAGGTCGACGAGTTCGTCGGCCTCGGCACCGCTGAGCCGCCGCCGGTGTTTGGTCAGGTACTCCAGCCGGTCCCACGTGCCGCGGTGGGCGAGCACAAATGCGTCAACGTCCACCTCCGGGAGTTTAGTAGCGTGGATGACTATGTCCGCACACTCGAATGACGCCGTCGTCACCGGCGATGCCGTCGTCCTCGATGTGCAGATCGCACAGCTGCCGGTCCGGGCGGTGGGCGCCCTGATCGACGTCACGGTGATGTTCATCGCCCTGTTCGTCGGCCTGTTCCTGACCGCACTGACCATCCGCCAGTTCGACACGGCGTTCACCGCCGCGGCGCTGATCCTGTTCACCGTGCTGGTGTTGGTCGGGTATCCGGTGATCATGGAGACCACCACGCGTGGCCGCACGCTGGGCAAGATGGCGATGGGTCTGCGGGTGGTGTCCGACGACGGCAGCCCGGAACGGTTCCGCCAGGCCCTGTTTCGGGCGCTGGCGTCAGTGGTCGAGATCTGGGGGCTGACCGGCAGCCCCGCCGTCATCTCCAGCCTGCTGTCGGCCAAGGGCAAGCGGCTCGGTGACCTGTTCGCCGGGACCGTGGTGATCAACGAGCGCGGGCCGCGGCTGGCCCCGCCGCCGCCGATGCCGCCGATGCTGGCCGCCTGGGCCTCGACGTTGCAGCTGACCGGCCTGAGTGCCGATCAGGCCGAGCTGGCCCGGCAGTTCCTGTCCCGGGCCCCGGATCTGCACCCGCAGGTCCGCACCGAGATGGCGAATCGGATCACCGCCGACATCGTCGCCCGGATCTCCCCCGCCCCGCCGACGGGAACGCCGCCGCAGTACATCCTGGCCGCGGTGCTGGCCGAGCGGCATCGCCGCGAACTGGCCCGCCTGCAGGCCGGGCGGGCCCAAGCAGCGCCAATGGTTGCGCCCGTCCAGCCGGGTGCGCCGGCGTGGCCGTCGCCTCCGACCTTCGCTGCGCCGCTGGCCGTGCCGTCGCCCGTTCCGGTGGCCCCGGCACCGGCCCAGCCGGCGTCGTCATCCGGCTTTGCCACTCCCGACTGAGCCGCCACCCGACGACGGCTCTCCCGACGACGGCTTCTCACCCGTCGCGACGACCGGGTTGCGCCTGCCCGCCGCGCGGGCGGCGATCGAGGTGACGACGACGGTCACCAGCGCGCCCAGGATCAGCGCCGACGGCTCACCGGGCTCCAGCAGCGCCGACTCAGTGCCCAGCGCCGCAGCCGCCACCGGCACACCCAACTGCGCCGAAGACAGCGCAGCCATGGCCACCGGCTGGCGTAGCAGCGCACCCACCAGGTGGGCCAGCACCGCCGCCACGCCCAGCGCCAGGCCCAGGCCGATCAGCCGCGGGTCGGCGCCGAGCTCGCGTATCCGCAGCGAGGACCCCAGCCAGACGAAGAACAGCGGGCCGAAGAACCCCTCGGTGATGCCGAACAGTTGTCGCGCCAGCCGCCGGGGCTGACCGACGGCGGAAAGCACCAGCCCCAGCGCGAACCCGGCCAGCATGATCGAAACGTGGGTCGCCGTGGCCAATGCCGCCAGCGCGAACAACAGCAGCAGGCTGATGCGCAGTTCCAGCGCCAGCCGATGCCGCTCGGAGTACCGGTGCAGGCGTTTGCGCCGGCCGTGCGCCTCGTAGTGCTGCAGCACCAGGAAGATCAGCACCGCACAGCCGCCGATGGCCAGCGAGCCCAGCGCCGCCCGGCCGGCCCGGGGTGGGTCGATGACCAGCGGCAGCAGCACGATGGAGGCGGTGTCGGCGATGGCGATCTGCGCGGTCACCGACAGCACCGCCGGGCCGCCCAGCCCCAGGGAATCCAGCATCGGCAGCGCCAGGGCCGCCGAGGACGACGCGATCAGCACGGCGAACAGCAGCGTGTGCCCGGTGTGGAAGGACTGGGCGATGATCACCGCGAACCCGACGGCGACCGCCCCGACCAGCACGGCGCGCAGCGCGGCCTTGGGCATCGAGGAGCGCAGCGTCACATCGCGGATCGGCACGTGGGAGCCGACGACGAACATCACCAGCGCGAAGCCGACGTCGGCCAGCATGGAGAACGTCGGGTTGGTCGGGTCGAGCACCTTCAGACCGCTCTGGCCGAACAACAACCCGACGCCGAGTTCCCCGACGACCACCGGGATGCGCAGCTGCTTCGGTGCGGCCAGCAGCGGTCCGAGCAGGCCCACCGCGACGATCAGCGCCAAGGTGGCGAAGCCGAAGTTCGCCGGCATCAGGCCGCCGGTCGCAGATTGTGCATCGGATACAGATAGCACGCGCCGTCGGCATTCACTCGCAAATTAAACGTTGCATCACGATAGTTTTCGATATATCGTTAATGCATCGAGAGCGCACACCGCGCCTCCGGACGAAAAGAGACGCACATGAACACCCCTTTCAACACCCCACTCGTTGGTGACCACCACCACGGCCACCCGGGTCACGGGCCCGCCCGTCGCGGCGGGTTCGGCTTCGGCCCGGGCTTCGGCGGCCCCGGCGGCGGATTCGGGCCCGGCTTCGGTCCCGGGGACGGCTTCGGCCGCGGGCGGGGCCGCGGCCACCGGCACGGACGCCGCGGCGCGGGCCGGCGCGGCGACGTCCGCGCAGCCATCCTGAGCCTGCTGGCCGAACAGCCCATGCACGGCTACGAGATGATCCAGGAGATCGCCGCCCGCAGCAACGGACTGTGGAAGCCCAGCCCCGGCTCGGTGTACCCCACCCTGTCCATGCTGGAGGACGAGGGCCTGATCGCCGCGGGCGAGTCGCACGGCAAGAAGAAGCTGTACACGCTGACCGACGAGGGCCGCGAGGCCGCCGAGAAGATCGAGACCGCACCGTGGACCGAGATCACCGAGGGCGCCGACCCCGATCAGGTCAGTTTGCGCGATGCGTTCGGCCAACTCTTCGGCGCGGTCGCCCAGTCCACCCATGCCGCCAGTCCCGAACAGCAGCAACGGATCCTGGACATCGTGAACACCGCCCGCCGCGAGGTGTACCAGATCCTCGCCGAGGATTAGGCGGTTCAGCGGAGCTGACGCTGGCCGGAACCGACCGTTGATGCGGAGTCGAGGGGAAGCTGGGACCGCCGCAACAATCCCGGCCCCATTCACTCAGTCGATATCGACCCAGTCGAGGGTTCGCTGAACTGCCTTGTGCCAGTTGGTGTATCCCTTGGCACGCTGGTCGTCGGACCATTCCGGCGACCAGCGTTTGTCCTCCTGCCAATTCTGCTGCAGCTCGGCCGGATCAGCCCAGAAACCGACGGCCAGCCCGGCGGCATAGGCGGCGCCGAGCGCCGTCGTCTCCGCGACAACGGGTTTGACCACCTGGACCCCGAGGACATCGGCCTGGATCTGCATGCACAGCTCGTTGGCCGTCACCCCGCCGTCGACCTTCAGCACCTCCAGGTGCACCCCGGAGTCGGCCTCCATCGCCTCGACGACGTCGCGGGTCTGATAGCAGATCGCTTCCAGCGCGGCGCGGGCCAGGTGCGCGTTGGTGTTGAACCGCGACATGCCGACGATCACACCGCGCGCATCGGCCCGCCAATATGGCGCGAACAATCCGGAAAACGCGGGCACGAAATACATTCCGCCGTTGTCGGGGACCTGCCGGGCCAGCGCCTCGCTCTGCGCCGCACCGGAGATGATGCCGAGCTGGTCACGCAGCCACTGGATCGCCGAACCGGTGACCGCGATCGAACCCTCCAGTGCGTAAACCGGTTTCGCGCCGGCGAACTGGTAGCAGACCGTCGTCAACAGCCCGTTGGCTGACCGGACGATCTTCTCCCCGGTGTTCATCAGCAGGAAATTGCCGGTGCCGTAGGTGTTTTTTGCCTGGCCGGCGCTCAGGCACACCTGCCCGACCATGGCGGCCTGCTGGTCACCGAGCGCAGCGGTCACCGGTACCGCACCGCCCAGCGGTCCCGATTCGGTGGTGACACCGTAGTCCTGCGCGGATGACGACGGCACGATGCGCGGCAGCATAGCTCGCGGAATCCCGAAGAACGACAACAGCTCGTCGTCCCAGTCCAGAGTTTCCAGGTCCATCAGCATGGTCCGGCTGGCATTGGTGACGTCGGTGCGGTGCACGCCGCCGTGGACCCCGCCCGTGAGGTTCCACAGCACCCAGGTGTCGGGGGTGCCGAACAGTGCGTCACCCCGCTCGGCGGCCTCCCGCACGCCGTCGACGTTGTCCAGGATCCAGGCCACCTTGCCGGCCGAGAAATAGGTCGCCGGCGGCAGGCCGGCCTTGTGCCGGATGACGTCCCCGCGCCCGTCGCGCTCCAATGCCGCGGCGATCCGGTCGGTGCGGGTGTCCTGCCAGACGATGGCGTTGTAGTACGGCCGCCCGGTGCGCCGGTCCCACACCAGCGCGGTCTCCCGCTGATTGGTGATGCCCAGCGCCGCCAGATCGGTCGGGCCCAGGTTCAGCGTGTTGAGCACCGTCATCAGGACCGCCACGGTGCGCTCCCAGATCTCCACCGGATTGTGCTCGACCCACCCGGCGCGCGGCAGGATCTGCTCGTGCTCGAGCTGGTGTCGGCCCACCTCGCGGCCGGCATGATCGAAGATCATGGCGCGGGTGCTGGTGGTTCCCTGGTCGATGGCGGCGACGAACTCGGCCAACTCGTAACTCCTAGCGTGCGGTACCCCTGCGATCGTCCATGATGTACCCATGAGCAACCCGGTCGGCGACATTTCCCGGATGCCGCGCGGCGGCCACGACGCATCCTGGCTGGACCGGCTGCTGCAGACCAATCTGAGCCAGTACCAGGATCGCGACGACGCCGACCCGGAGCTGCTGCGCGGGCTGCGCACCGAACGAATCCGGGTCCAATCGTTCCTGCACACCCACCAGCAGGTGGCCCGGCTGGTGCTCGACGACGTCGCCGACATGGCGGATCCGGCGATTCTGCAACTCGGCGCCGACAACGACGAGGTGGCGGCCCTGCTTCTGCACGACCACCCGACCGCCCGGCTGACGGTCAGTTCGCCCGATCCGGAACTCGTCGGCGAATGGGCCGACGGCGCGCTGGGCGACCAGCCCAGAGCACACCTGCGCACCCTGGATCCCACCGCGATCAACGCCGCCAACGACGAATTCGACCTGGCATTCCTGGCGTTCGGGCTGCATCACCTGTCCGCGGTGGCCGGCGCCCGGTTCATCGCCGAGGGTACCCGGGTGGCCGGAGAGTTGCTGATCATCGACGTGTTCCGGCCGCCGTCACCACTGCATCTGGTCCGGTTGGCCGCAATGGCACCGCTGGCGCCGGTCATTCCGTTCGTGCACGACGAACTCATCTCGTCGCTGGAGGCCTACAGCACCTCAGCGATCCGGGCGATGGCGGCATCGGCCGCGGAACGCACCGGGCGCACGATCGACGTCGACGTTTCCCGGTCCGGTCCCATCACTGTGGTGCGGGCCGCGCGCGGGTAACCCTGCTGTCCCCTCCGCAGCAGGACTACCCGGCGGCCCAGGTGTCAACCCGATCCACCACCCGGTCCGGCGGGCAACCCGCCGACCGGCAGACTTCGCACACCGCGTCGTCGGAGTCCGCGGAGAACACGCCGTAGACCACCTCGTCGGTCGGCGCGGCGACCGCCATCAGCAGGCGGACCGGCGCGCCGCAGGCCTTGGCCGCCGCCGCGCCCAGGCGCGCCACGGCATCCGCCAGGGACGCGCCGACGACATCGCGGCCGTACCACTCGACCAGGATGCGACGCTGCGACATCTCCGGATTGACCACGAATCCAACCTAGTGAGCGGGCCCGGGATGTGAATCAGGGATTTCCCTGGGATCGAACCTCGGTATCCTCGGACAGCCGTGCGTGCAGCTGGCTGCGGGACCGGATCCCCAGCTTGCGGTACGCGCTGGTGAGGTTCATCTCGACGGTCTTGGGCGCGATGAACAGCTCCACGGCGATCTCCTTGTTGGACATTCCGGCCGCGGCGCGCTCCGCCACCCGCAGCTCGCCCGAGGTGAGCCCGGTCCCCACGGGGGCCGAACCGGCCACCCGGGCCAATTCATCCCGGGCGCGCTGCGCCCAGATCTGCGCCCCCATGTCCTCGAACGCCCACAGTGCCTGCGCCAACGCTTCGGCCGCGGCCTGGCGCCGGCGGCGTCGCCGCAGAATCTGGCCGAGCAGCAGAACGATCCGGGCCCGGGTGAACGCCATCTCCAGGTGATCGTGTTCGGCCAGCGCCCGCCGCACGGCCGCCTCGGCGCCCGCCAGATCTCCGCGGGCGACCAGCAGCATCGCCCGTCCCCGGGCGCCCTCGGCGATCGTCCACGGCCGCCCCAGGCGGGCACCGCCGGTTTCCATCGCGGCGACCAGCGATTCGGCCTCGTCGAGCCGGTCCAGCGCCACCAGCGCCTCGACGGCTTCGGAGACGAACACGGCGCTGTGGATCTCGGTGATCCACGGTTCCCGGCGGAAGTTGGCGATCACCCCCGACAGCGCGTCGATGGCCTCCGGATAGCGGCCGAGCGAAACCTCCAGCAGACCGAGGGAACTGGCGGCCGCGTACTGCACACGGTCGGCCCCGCGGTGCACTGCAATCTCGGTAGCCTCCGCGCACGCCTGCCGGGCGTCGTCGATCCGGCCGGTGAGCGCTGCCGGACCGGCGCGGGCGACGGCGGCGATGAGCTTGGAGTTGTCCCCGCCCAGTTGGTCTGCGCGCTCGGTCGCGTCCCGGGCGATGGCGGTGGCCCGCACCAGATCCCCCTTCCAGCTCGACCCCAAGGTGCCCTGCACGGCCAGGAACAGCAGCTCGCTTTCCGCACCGCGCTCGGCGGCGCTGCGCCACAGCTGCTCGTACAGCTCGAGCCCCCCGGTCAGGTCGCCCTCCCAGAAACGCAGCTGCATCTCGTTGGCCGTGGCCCGGAAGATGATCGGCGCCACCAGATCCCGGTCCTCCAGCTCCAGCGCGAGCCGGCGGCGATCCGGGCAGATGCCGCCGCCGCGCAGACAGCCCAGCATGGTCTGCAGGCTCAGCACCTGGCTGCGCACCGCGTCGGAGCCGAGATCCTCGGCCCGCGCGGCGGCGACATCCAGGGTGCATTCGGCGTCGGCGAACTCCCCCAGGTTCATCGCGGTGAACGACAACATCATGTGCAGCTGGGCGAGCATTGCCGGGTCGGTGGTCGTCTCGACACCCTGGCGTAGCCAACCAGCTGCCGCAGTGAATCCGTCTGTGTAGACGCTGATTCCGCCGAGCATCAACAGTGCGGTGGCCCGGACGGGCCCGGACGGCAGCTCGTCGATCACCCCGGCCAGTAGCTTCTGCGCCGACTGTGCGTCGCCCGCGGTGAAATGGTGCGTGGCGCACAGGATCCGCCGCAGCGGGGTGTCACCACCGCGAGCGATCGCCAGTTCCAGCAGTTCGGCGGCGGTGGCCGGGGCGCCCTGGGCGGCGGTGACCGCGACCGCGGCATCGAGAGCGGCCAGGGTTTCCGGATCCGCGCCGGCGCTCGCCAGCGCCAGGTGCCGTGCCCGCAGTTCGGGCGAATCCACCACCTCGGCCAGCCGGCGGTGCGCCGCTCGGCGTTGCGCATTGGTGGCGTTGGTGTAGACACCCGAGGCCAGCAACGGGTGGGTGAAGCCAATGGCGTTGCCCGCCATGGTGATCAAACCCTGGTCCTCGGCCGGTTCCAGCAGTAGCACCAGTTCGTCGGGAGAACACTGCGCGGCACGCGCGATCCGGTCGAGCGCCGGCCGCACGCACGCTGCCAACAGAAGCAGGGCCTCGGTGGTCGGTTCGTCGAGGCGCCCGACCCGCTCGGCAACCAGCGCGGCAAGTGAATCGGGCAGCTCCCGGCCCGCCCCGTCCCGGATCACCGCGTGAGCCAGTTCCAGTGCGTAGAAAGGGTTTCCGCCGGACATCCGATGAATGTGGGTGATCGTCGGCCGGGGAAAGGTGCGGCCCAGCCGCCTGCTGAACATCTGGTGCAGCCCACCGAGGCTCAGGCCCGAAACGGCGTGGCGCACCAGCAGTTCCGGGCGCGGCAGCGTCAGCCAGCTCAGCGGGTCCGGCACCGGTTCGGTGGCGCGCACGGTGACCAGCACCGCGACCGAGCTGGTCAGCCTGCGGAGCGCGTAGCCGATCGCGGTGCGGGACGCGGGGTCCAGCCACTGCGCGTCATCGATGGCAACCAGCACCCGGTGTTCGCGGGCCAGTTCCTCCAGCACCGCCAGGAACGCCGCCGCCACCGCCCGCTCGTCGGTCGGTGGCCCGTACGCCGCTCCCGGCAGGACTCGTCCGAGGGTCTGTCGCTGGGTTTCGGGCAGTGCCGCCAGCACCTCGTCGTCGAGTCCGGTGAGCAGGTCGGCGAGCGCCGAATACGTCAGAGTCAGTTCCGCGGACGCACCGCGCGCGGCCAGCACCACCATGCCGTCGGCCCGCGCACGGTCCACCGCATCCAGCCACATCGTGGTCTTGCCGATCCCGGGCTCACCCTGGACGATCAGCCCGGCCGGACCCGCGGCGGCACGGCGCAGCAAATCCACGACCGGGGACAGTGGCACAGGGTCTACCGTAAACGGCTTTCCGCGCGTCCCCGTGCCGAAATTCGCCGACACGCTTCCCTCACTTCGGCGAACCTATCGCGATGGCGGGCCGGGTAGCCTGGCGAGCATGGCCGACGACGTAATGGATTGGGACAGCGCCTACCGCGGTGAAGCCGTATTCGAGGGCCCGCCGCCGTGGAACATCGGCGAGCCGCAGCCCGAGCTGGCGACGTTGATCGACAGCGGCGCGATCTCGGGTGCGGTCCTCGACGCGGGCTGCGGCCACGCCGAACTGGGGCTGGCACTGGCGGCGCGGGGGCACGACGTCGTCGGGATCGACCTCAGCCCGACCGCCGTGGCCGCGGCAACCGCTGCCGCCGCCGAGCGCGGGCTGCCGAATGCGACTTTCGTCGCCGACGACATCACCGCGTTCACCGGCTACGACGGCCGGTTCGACACCATCGTCGACTCCACGCTGTTCCATTCGCTGCCGGTGGAGGGACGCGACGGCTACCAGCGCTCGATCGTGGCCGCGGCCGCACCTGGTGCGCGGTACTACGTGCTGGCGTTCGCCAAGGGCGCCTTCCCCGACGACCAGGACACCAAGCCCAACGAGGTCGACGAGGCGGAGTTGCGCGCCGCCGTCGAGCCCTACTGGACCATCGATGAGATCCGCCCGGCGAAGATCCACGCCAACCCGCCGCCCGGGGTGCCGATCCCGGCCGAGGCGCTCGACGCCGCCGGCCGGGTGCAGATGCCGGCGTGGCTGCTGCGCGCCCACAAACCTGCCTGAGCAGCGGAGATGAGCGAACCGGAGTTCACCGACGCCGAACGCTCCGCGGTGTACCGGGCGATCGCCGAGCGCCGCGACATGCGCCGGTTCGTCCCCGGTTCCACGGTGGCCCCGCAGGTGCTGTCCCGGTTGCTCGCGGCCGCGCACGCCGCCCCCTCGGTCGGTCTGATGCAACCGTGGCGGTTCATCCGGATCACCGATGAGCACCTGCGCCGCGACATCCACGCGCTCGTCGACGAGGAGCGCCACCGCACCGGCGTCGCGATCGGTGAGCGGGAGTCGGAGTTCCTGGCGCTGAAAGTCGAGGGCGTGCTGGACTGCGCCGAGCTGTTCGTCGTCGCACTGTGCGAACACCGGGAGCGCTGGGTGTTCGGCCGCCGCACGCTGCCGCAGATGGACCTCGCCTCGGCCTCCTGCGCGATCCAGAACATGTGGCTGGCCGCCCGCGCCGAGGGCCTCGGAATGGGCTGGGTGTCCATCTTCGACCCGGGCCGGCTCGCGGAGCTGCTCGGGATGCCCGACGGCGCCGATCCGATCGCCGTGCTGTGCCTGGGCCCGGTGCCGGAATTCCCCGACCGCCCGGTGCTGGAGCTGGACAACTGGGCGTTCGCCCGGCCGCTGAGCGAGTTCGTCGCCGAAAACAGCTGGCCGGAAGGCTAATCCGGCTACTGCCCGAGGGTGTTCTGCATGGCTCCGGCCAGCACATTGGCCGCGGGGCCGCCGTTGCCGGTCTGGCAGACCTTGGCCTGCAGCAGCACGTTCTCCCGCAACCGGGTCTGGGTGTAGCAGCGGCGATCGGTGCCGGCCTCCTGCTTGACCCAGATGGCGTCGGTGGCAGTCGGCGCCGACCCACCGAACGACCAGACCTGCACGGTGCCGTCGTCGAGGCGCATGGTGGCGGTCTGACCCGAGCAGCCGACCGTGCGGTCGACGACCCGGTGGAAGGCGCCGTTGGCCGCAGCCGTCGTCGCGAACACCCCGATGGCCTGCCGGACGAGGTGGTCCTGGTCGGTGGCCGAGGTCTGCGCGGTGGACCCGTTGAACGACGCCAGGTCCGGATCGAGGAACACCTCCGGCAGGCCGATGTCGGCCCAGTTGTTGCAGACCGGGATGTCGACCGAATAGCCCTGGAACGGCGCGGTGAACACCGACTCGAAGCTGATCGGGGCGCCGACGATATTGCCGACCGACCCCTTGCCCATCACCGCGTAGGTCACCACACCCGGGTCCGACGGCTTGGCCGCCACCGTCGGAGCCGTCACGGTGCCCGCCGGAATCGCCAGCAGCACCGCCGCCAACAGCGTCGTCCTCATCCGTGCCATGAGCCGATCATGCCAGGTCCGGGTGGTGTGGCGAGGCGCCAACATGAGACGCCCCAGCGCATTCACGGGGCGAATGCGCCGGGGCGGGTCGGGTCCTGGCGCTAGCGGCCCGGGCCGGGGTTCGGGGTGTTCGGCGCGGTGGTGCGGGAGCCGCCGTCGTCGTCGGATCGGCTGGGCCGCTCCCACCGCGGGCCGCCCATCCGGTCAGGTCCCCCGCGCATCATGGGCGGACCGTACATCTGATTGTTGTCACGGTCGCCGCGATGGTGGTGGTAGCCGCCGTTGCTCTCGTGGCCCAGGACCATCCCGGTGATCAGGATCGACCCGACGATGAAGATCACCCCGGCCACGATGCCGACCCACGCGGCGGCCTGGTACAGCCGGCTGGGCTTGTCGTGACTGTGACAGTCGTGGTGGTGGTGGTGGTGCGGATCGCCGGCGGGCGGCGGGGGCGGAGGTCCGCCCTCCATCGGCGGTGGCGGGGTGGCCGGCTTGGCCGGGGGCGGGGTCGGCTCGGGGGCCGTCGGGGTTTCAGCTGCTTCGCTCATGAACCCATCATGGCGTCGGTCCGCCCAGCAGCGGTTATGTTCCGGCTATGAAGTTCCTATGCTTAAGCATCGCTGCCGGGGTGGATCCGCCCACGTAAGTGGGACCAACCGCCTACCGTGTGACCAGGCCGGGGTTAGAGAAACGCGCTGGGGGGATTCATATGGGAAAGATCTTGACGACGGCGACCGTGTCGGTCGGTGTTGTGGGGCTGGTCGCGGCGGCGCTGGTGACAGCCGGTACCGCAGGTGCCGAAGACGGCGTGTTCTCCGGCACCTATGTCGTCGCGCCCTGGGGCGACACAATCCACGTCACGTCGAAGTGCGCGCACTGCAATGCCGTCGCCACCGGCCGGGTCACCCAGACCCTGACCTGGAACGGTGCGGGTTGGACCAACGCGTTCACCATCGAAGGCTGCGGACCCGTGACCACCACCGGGACAGCGACAGCGGTCGCCGACGGCTACGTGCAGGAATTGCAGGTGGTGGGAGTCGGAGCGTGCCCGGCGGCAAACACCACGGCGACGTGGTCGCGGGTCGGTCCGTAGTCGCAATTGCCAACGAACGCCGGATCACCCCACGAGGGGCAGCCCGGCGTTCGCGGGTGGCTACTTCTCGGCGGTCACCTTGGCTTTCGGCTTCGGCTTGAGGGCTGCGGCGGCACGGTCGCCCTGCGCCCGGGCCTCGCCGATCGTGTGCCGGACCGCCTCCCGGGCCTCGGCGCCGGCCGCGTTGAGGTTCGTACGGACCGTCGTCAAGGCATCCTTGACCGGAGTCTTGCGGGCCGAGCTCCCGGTGCTCAGCTGGAGCTTGTTTCCGGTGAGCTGGGTCAGACCGTTCTTGGTCGGCACCAGCGCCGTCAGTTCCTTGATGAGCTTGCCGTTGCCGAGCGACCCGGCGGCCAGTGTCGGGGTGCCGGCCCTGGCGAGCGACTGGGTCTGCGTCGCCGGCGCCAGCGGCGACGAGCCGCCACCGGTGGTGATCAGGCCGTCGTTCCAGGCCTTCGTGACACCCGCCTGCAGCGACTTGATCAGATTGCCCGGGAGGTCGCGCACATTGACGTTCTTCGGCAACGAGCCGAACGGGGTGACTTCGTTGCCCTTGTTCAGGGTGCGGTCGTAGGTGCTGGTTGCCGGATTCCACTCAACGTCGGTGTACCCCAGGTTGACCAGCGACTCCGTTACCGGTTGCAGCGCGGTGACCAGCGGGTTGTTGAGCCTCACGCCGGTGGAGCTGAGCAGCAGGTTCGCCCCGACGGTGGGAAGTGCGAGAGGTTCCAGCAGGGGCAGGGTGCTAACAGGGAGTGTCACGTACATGTTCGCGGGGATGTTATCGACATTGGGATGGTCGATGTCGACCCCGGTCTCGTCCTCGATCACCTGGCGCAGATTGGTATCGACGCCTCGCAGATACGTCGGGAGGAGCGTCGCGGCAACGGTGTTGGCGAGCGAGACCGGGTTCAGCCAGGCCGGGAAGTCCGAGAGTGGGTTGTACTCGACGGTCGCGTCGACCTTGATGGGGGTGATGCTGTTATCGGTGAGGCTGATGCCGGTGCCGGCTTGATCGCGGGTGATGGTGTTGATACCGGCGAGCGCGGCCAGCGGATATAACCGGGCGAATAGCCCGCCGTTGGCCCGGCCCGGGTTGGCCAACAGGACCGAGGCCAGGATCGTCGCCGTCGGGTCGCCGGTACCTGCCAGGGCGGCGTCGAGGATCTGCGGGTAGGCCTCACCCGCCGCGAAGGCGCCCAGGCCCATTCCGACGACCACCGGGACCTTGACATCCATCGAGTTGATGCCCGCCACCGAGAGGGTTGCCGCCGCCGCAGTAAGCGATAGCTTCAAGGCCTGGTTGGGGACGATGGGTCGCGACGGGATCTTGCTGTTGAGTTTGTTGACCACCTCGACCGGGTTCACATTCAGCGCCTCGGTGGCGTTCGCCGCCTCGGCGATGGCATCGGGGAACATCGACGACCACCCGGCGTCGACGCCCAGGAACTTGCCGAGGGTGAACAGCGGGCCGGAAGTGACGATGTTGAGACCGGGCGATCCCCCGCTGATGTTCAGCGGATCGGTCAGGCTGAAGTTGATCAGCTGCAGCAGTTGCCCAACGGTGGTGATGTCGGCGGCTCTGAGGAATGGCGCCACCAGTGTCGCCAGCGCCCGGGCGCTCTCGGGCAGCGGCATGTCCGTTACCGCGCTGGTGAGAACGGCGCCAAGGATGTCACTGATTGCAGTGTTCGGGTCCAGCCCGAATGCCTCCCACACCGGCCCGAGGTTGACCGTCCCGGGGACGACATTCGCTCCGGCTACGCCTACCTTCTGGACCACATTGGCAACCTGGCGGCCCAGTCCTAACGTCAGATCGGGGATATCCGCAGGGTCCGAGGCGGTACCCGACAGGGGCAACTGCGCCAACGGCATCTGCTCGAACCCGTCGCCGGGGTCGACGACGGATTGGTTGGTGTAGGCGGCCTGCTTCCACCGATCGATCAACCCGCCCAGGGTGTCCTGCAGGGCCGCGAGCTGGACCTCGGCGTTGCGCTGGGCCGCCACCGCGGGCGAGGTGACGGCGGCGTTGGCGACCGGGGCGCCGAGACCGGCGGTGAGTGCGGTGGCGGTGACGACGGCCGCCGCCGCGGTACTGAGGTTCCGGGCCAACTGCCGACGCGTGCGCCTCATGGCTCCACCGCTTTCTCAGGTTGATCTCAGGTGATTCTTACGCGGAGACTAGCACTCAGACGTGAGCAGAGTCACAAAACGGTGTGCCCGTCCCTAGGCGCGACTCAGGAGTAGGGGTGAACCAGGTACTGCAGCACCCGGTAGGGCATCCGATCCCGGGTGGTGGTGTTCCACTGGCTGACGAACACCCGCATCGACTCCAGCGTCGAACCCGGCGCGAGGTAGCCACCGTAGGGCTGGGCCAGCGCGTTGTCCTCGGGAGCACCCAGCGCATCGATGGGGTCGGGCCAGTCGGCGGCGACCACCACGGTGGTGACCGGCGCGGTGCCCAGCCCGGTCGGGTCGGCCGCCACCCTGATCTCCATGTTGCCGGTGCTGGAGTTGAAGTAGGACAGCACCGCCTTGCCGTCGATCTGCTTGAAGCTCATCTCGCCGACCAGGTCCGGCCACAGCGGCGGCGGGGTCTTGCCCCAGCCCGCGGGCGAGTAGCCCTGCCAGCGGGTGCGGTCAGTGAACTGCGCGGGCCGCACCCGGAACAGCCGGACCGGAGCCGACCGGTTGAAGTTGTTGGCCACGATGTACACCCAGCCGGTCGGCGAATCCGGGGTGGGAACCGGGTCGTAGTAGCCGCTGATCTGCGACATGGTCCCGTCGGCGTACCCGCCGTCGCGCACCGAGCCGGGCACAGTCGCCCAGCCACCCCGGCCGGCGTCGGCCTTCACCAGCCGCGACGAGCGCGGCGCCAGGTCCTTGGTGGTGGTGATCAGCAGATAGTTCTCCCGGTTGATCGACACCACGCCGGCCGGAAGTTGCGATGTCCCTTCAGCTTTCGGATCGGCCAGCAACGGCTTGTCGGTACCGATCACCCCGAGGTAGCGCACGCCGCCCGGGGAATCCAGTGAGCTGCGGTCCACCCGGAACGCGACGGGGGCGTGCCAGTTGCCGAATCCAACGCCCTGTCCGGCGAAGCTGTCCCCGCAGATCTGCAGCAGTTCGGTTGGGAAATCCATGAACTCGCACAGATCGGTGGCGCCCACGTTGTAGTCACGGGTGGCGGTGCCGGTCCCGGCGATCGCCGCCAGCCGCAGCACCTGCCCGGGTGCGAGGTCGGGCACCGACGGCTCGGCGCGCACCGGGGTGGCGAGCGACGTGGCGGTCAGCAGCGCAGCCGTCCCCGCGAGCCAGCGCTTCCGCAACCACCGGGGCATCGGCGTCGTGGCTCAGATCAGCTGCGCGGCCAGCAGCTCAGCGATCTGAATGGTGTTCAGCGCCGCGCCTTTTCGCAGATTGTCACCGGAGACGAACAGGGCCAGCCCGCGGCCGTCGGGCACGCCCGGGTCGACCCGGATCCGGCCGACGAGCGAGTCGTCGGTGCCGGCGGCGGCCAGCGGCGTCGGCACCTCGACCACCTTCACCCCGGGTGCGTCGATGAGCAGCGCGGTGGCGAGTACCGGCGAAATCGGTTCGGCGAACTCGGCGTTGATCGACAGCGAGTGACC